>NZ_JAQEVQ010000002.1:0-251483 GCF_027694595.1 Pauljensenia sp. OF14-1SRA
ACAACTGGGACTAACCCTCCACCAACTCTTTTTGTCCTTTAACCCAGAACTTAAACGACAAATGTTATATATCAATCGTTCATCATAGAAGCGTCGAGCAGACAAAACCACCGAATATAAAGAAAACGGCCTAACCCGCAAGTCCAAACCGTTTCAGTCGAGCCACCTGTGGGAATCGAACCCACGACCTATTCATTACGAGTGAATCGCTCTGCCGACTGAGCTAAGGTGGCCTGTCCGCAATCCCCACAGGGGCGTTCGGACAACGGTATAACCATAGTGTGCGCCACGGGTTTGCCGCAAATGACTGCCCAGATTAACCGTTTGGATATTCCTCACACACGAGGCCGCCCGCAATCCGACGACCATCTCACCCGGGGCGGAGCCGATCGGCCTCGTGAATCAGGAGGCGGTCACGAACAACTCAAACCGTTGGCCGGAACTGTCCCATCGACCAAGTAGCCCTCGACTGCGTCCACCACGCACCTACTGGCTTTCTTCGAATAGGCGGTGTGCGACCAGCCTTCAACCGAGACCAGCACACCGGACTCCAACTGAGCCGCCAAGTTCTGCGCCATCACATACGGAGTCGCAGGATCATGCGTCGTCCCCACCACAACAATTGGCTGGGCACCCTTCGCACTCACCGGATGACGAGCCGCATGATCAGTCGGCCAGGCACTCAGACCGGCCGACGCATACCCCGCATCCGTGCCGAAGACCGGGAGCGTATCAGCCAGTTTCTCAGCGGCCTGCGCCCACTCTTCCGGGGTGCCAACCGGCTCATAATCAGCGTTATTCACAGCGATCAACGCATCCATCGAATTCGAGGCGAACGTGCCATCATCCTGGCGATCACTGGACAAGTCCGCGATATACAGCAACTGTGAACCGTCACTGTCCTCTACCGCCTGGCGCACCGCTTCGGTGAGGACAGAATACGAATCGGACGAATACAAGCCCGTAATAATTCCCGTCACCGCCAGATTCCGCGTCAATGGACGGTGAGGATCCGAAGTCTCAAGTGGCTGATCCTCGACAGCGTCAAGGAAGGCCACAAGATCAGCGACCGCGTCATCAACGCTTCCACTGAACGGGCAATTCTTCCCCGCAACACATTCTTCAAGCCAGTGGCGCGCGGACGCTTCAAAACCTTCCATTTGAAGATCCGACACCTGGTTGATATCCATCGCTGGATCAATCGCACCATCAAGAACGAAACGCCCCACCTTGTCAGCGAACATATCGGCGTAGAGCGCCCCAACGAACGTGCCGTAGGAATACCCAAGGTAGTTCAGCTTCTCTTGACCAAGAATCGCGCGAACCATGTCGAAATCCTTCGCCACGGACACCGTATCAATGTGCTTGTAGACGTTCCCGGACAGTTGCTGGCACCCCTCGGCAATCTTGGCGCTCAGCTCTTCGGCTTGCGCGATGATCTCAGCGGGATCCATATCGCGACCGGAGACGCCTCCGCCAGCAGTCCCACCTTCACCCAATGTGCCATTCGTCGCGTAGGCATCACGCTGGGCATCCGTCATACAGATCGCGGGGGACGAGGCGCCAACGCCACGAGGATCCAGAGCAACGATGTCATACATCTTCACAACCGCATCGCCCAAACCACTCTCTACTTGGCCGACCAGCGACGACACGGCAGCGCCACCCGGACCGCCAAGATTGTAGAAAAGCGCCGGAGCATACTCGACCCCACTGCGATGCACTGCGATTGACAGTGTAATTTGCTCGCCCGAGGGCTCGTCCCAGTCCAGTGGAGCGTACAGCGTTGCACACTGATAGTTCTGCGGATCGGAAGGAGGCACCGACGAACCGTCGGAAATCTGTTGTGTCGAGCAATCGCCCCAATTGATTGTCTGACGATAGAAATCATCGATCGATGTGCCCGAAACGGCGTTCGGTTCGGAGGGGCGGATGGAGCTCTCGGAGTAGCGGAAGCTGTTAATCAGGAGCATTGCCGCGTTCACGATGAACGGCAACAGCAAGACAACGACAGCAACAACTGCAACCATCGCTATTCGACGCTTCGACTTCACAATCATAGGACAAGGATATGGGAGTCCTCGTCGAAGTCCGTGTTTGGGCTGTCGTTAAGCCTGGGGACGAAGCGATACTGCCATCGCTTCGAGCACAAGAAGCGCCTGTCCGTTCGACATAAGGCGCTTGCGGGCTTCTTCAATTGCGGCAACGCGACCCATTGTCTGACGAGGCGTCGAATCGGACGCCAGTTCGTGAACCACATCTTCAAGATCACCATTCACCAGCTGTTGACCGGTCCCCAACTGCACCATCAGCACATCGCGATAGATCGCGAGCAAATCAACGAGCGCACGATCTAAGGCATCGGTCAGAGCACGCTTGGAACGACGCTTCTGATCGTCTTCCAGTTGTTTGAGCATCACTCTTTGCTGACGGTCAGGTCGCTCAGATTCGTCCATACCGAGCTGGCGAAGCAAAGCTGCTTTCTCGCGCGCGTTTCGTTCAAGAGTCTGCGCATCAGCTTGCGCCTGCGCTGTCTTCAAAAGACCCTCGGCAGCGAAAACTGCTTCTCCCACGGAGCGAACGCGAACCGGTGCGGTCATAATCTGACGACGGCGCTCACGCATTTCAGGGTCTTTCGCCAGCGCCCTCGCCAACCCGATATGCGACTGAGCGGTGCGGGCAGCGCTGATCGCGGTTTGCCGGTCTGCCACGCCTTCACTGACAAGTAGGTCAGCGACCGCTTCCACGGATGGAATACGGAGCCCAAGGTGACGGCAACGCGAACGAATCGTCGTAATCATGTCTTCTGGGCTGGGAGCACACAGGAGCCAGACGGTGCGAGCGGGCGGTTCTTCAATGGCTTTCAGTAGCGCGTTCGCGCCGGCTTCAGTCAGACGATCCGCATCTTCAACGATGATGACGCGCCAACGACCCTGCGAAGGTGCTGACTGAGCTTGGAGGACCAGAGAACGCGCGGTATCAACAGAGATGACGCTGGCTTCTGTGGCCACAAGGTGCACGTCAGCATTCGATCCGTTCATCGTTGTTATGCAGCCTGGGCAGTGTCCTGCACCCATGTCGGCTTCGGTGCATTGGAGGGCTGCCGCGAATGCCCTGGCAGCAACCGAACGACCCGAACCGGGCGGTCCGGTAATCAGCCACGCGTGACTCATCGCGCGAGAAATGTCATCGCCGGCCGAATCGATATCGTAATCGGAGGGGTCGGCTGAAGTGCGATCCGCCTGAGAGGGATCAACAGACGCGTGCGCATGTTCCCCATCGACGAGGCCACGCGCACCTAGCGCAGCACCTCGAAGAATCTCGACGGCGGCTTCTTGGCCGACGAGTTCATCCCAGACGTGTGCTCCACGGAGCGCCATTAGGCTTTATCTTCTTCTGCGGATGGCCACAGGGGTGCCTGTCCTGCGAGGATTCCAAGCATTGACTTCTTCTTGGATGACTTCGAAGCCTTAGCCCCGGACTTTGTCTTGGCTTTCGGCGCCGAGTGCGACGCCACCTTCGCGTTATCCGTGGTCAACGGTTCTGCAGATTTGTCGACCGGTCGAGGAGGTTGATCGACGGCGGTTTCATCGTCCACGTGTTGAACAACGCCAGAGCCGAAGCGTTCTTCAAGAACACCACGGATTTCGGAGAAGACTTCGTCGGGGGTGCCAACGCCGTCGATCACGATAATGCGTTCAGGTTCAGCATCGGCCAAACGCAGGTATTCGTGGCGGACGCGCTCATGGAAGTCCATGGATTCGCGTTCCATGCGGTCGGGGGCGTCCGTGCGACGACGGGCTCCCACCTCTGGAGGCAGGTCGAGCAGGAAAGTCAGGGTCGGATCGAGGCTCTGGGTTGCCCACATGGACAGGGAACGAATTTCGTCAACACCAAGCGATCGAGCGGCCCCTTGGTATGCGAGTGACGAATCGATATAGCGATCAGCCAATACGACCTCTCCGGCTGCAAGAGCTGGACGAATCAGGGTAGCAACGTGGTAGGCGCGATCCGCTGCATACAGCAGGGCTTCGGTCTGAGGATCGATGTCTTCGGGACCGTTTTGAACCATCTGACGGATCTGAACGCCAAGCTCGGTACCGCCGGGCTCACGGGTGACCTTGACGGTACGACCACGCTCGATAAACCAGTCACGAACGCGCTGGATCTGCGTTGATTTTCCAGCTCCGTCGCCACCTTCGAAGGTGATAAACACACCCTCAGCGCCCATCCCCATACTCCCGTCTACCGTCATGCTTTCAATCGTCGCATGACCTTCCCTGTTTTGGAACGAAGACATGTGTTCGTCGTGTGCACGTCAGTGCAGGCCTCGGTGTTCAGTTCCTGCCGATGCGCACCGGCCACTATTTCGTTGTCTTCTTTGCAACAGTCTTCTTTGTTGTTGTCTTACGTGTCGTGGTCTTCTTTGCGCTCGACTTCTTCGCGGTTGCACGACCTCGCTTCGGAGCTGGCCCCTTTGCACGCTTATCGGCAAGCAGCATGAAGGCACGTTCTTCGGTCAGGTCTTCGACGCTTTCTGCACGAGGCACCGTCACGTTCGTTTCACCGTCTGTCACGTACGGACCGAAACGACCATCCTTCACCGTGACCTTCTTACCGGACACCGGGTCTTCACCGAACTCGCGAAGCGGCGGCTTTGCAACGCCTCGACCGCGAACCTTCGGCTGAGCGTAGATCGCAAGAGCCTCGTCCAGCGTGATCGTGAACAAGTGTTCTTCCGACGCCAGCGTGCGCGAGTCGCTCCCCTTCTTCAGGTACGGACCATAGCGACCGTTCTGAGCGGTAATCACTTCCTGCGTTTCCGGATCAACACCGACCTCGCGCGGAAGCGAAAGTAGTTGGAGGGCCTGTTCAAGGGTCACCGTCGACAGGTTCATGCTCTTAAACAGCGATGCGGTTCGAGGCTTCGGTGCAGCCTTCTTGCGCCCCCTTGTAGTCGCGACTTCTGTTTCTTCCGGTTCGGGAAGAATCTCGGTGATGTAGGGGCCGAAACGACCGTTTTTTGCCACCAGAGTGTGACCGGTTTGCGGATCAACACCCAGCTCGCGACCATCATCTGCAGCAAGAGCGAACAGTTCGGAGATTTTTTCAGCGTTGACTTCGTCGGGAGCAACGTCTTCGGGCAGGTTGGCGCGCGTGCCATCAGCCTTTTCAAGGTACGGGCCATAGCGACCCACGCGAACAACCACGTCATCACCGACAGGCTGCGAGTTCACGGCGCGAGCATCGATATCGTCGCCGAGTGATTCGACCTGATACTTCAAGCCGTTTTCATCGCCCTTGCCATTTTCACCCAGGTAAAAACCGGTGAGGAAGTCAGCACCCTTTTCTTCACCGGTAGCGATGCGGTCAAGATCCGTTTCCATAGACGCGGTGAAGTCGTAGTCAACCAGTCCAGGCAGGCTCTCTTCCAGCAGACGGGTGACCGAGAATGCCAACCATGTCGGCACAAGGTACTGACCGCGGTGCGTGATGTATCCGCGGTCACTGATCGTCTGGATCGTTGCCGCATACGTGGAAGGACGACCGATGCCACGCTCTTCCATGGTCTTGACCAGAGTTGCTTCGGTGTAGCGACCCGGAGGCTGAGTCTGGTGTCCTTCAGGGATTGCTTCCACGACGTTTGCGCTATCGCCTTCGGAGACGTTCGGCAGAGTTGCTTCTGCTTCACTGTCCTTTTCAGCGTCGTAACGACCCTTGTCACGGCCTTCTTCGTAGGCCTGACGGAAACCGGGCTCGGTGATGACCGTGCCGGAGGCGGAAGAAACAACAGAGTGCGCGCCATCGGATGTGGCAACGTCGGTAGCAACGCGAATTGTCGCGGTGAAACCGACAGCGTCGGTCATCTGCGAGGCAACCGTACGCTTCCAGATCAAGTCATAGAGAGCCAACTGCTGACGGCTCAGCTGACCTGCAACCTGTGCGGGGGTACGGAAGTGATCGCCGGCGGGGCGGATAGCTTCGTGAGCTTCCTGCGCTCCTTTCGCAACCTTGCCGTACACGCGAGGCTTCTCGGGGACAGAGGCAGCACCGTAAAGTTCTGCGGCCTGCGCCCGTGCCGCGGCAATGGCTTGGCCGGACAGTGCAGTCGAATCGGTTCGCATGTAGGTGATATAACCGGACTCGTACAGGGACTGAGCGGTACGCATTGTCGACGAAGCATTCCAGTGCAGCTTTCGCGAGGCTTCCTGCTGCAGTGTAGACGTCGTGAACGGTGCTGCCGGACGACGACGGTACGGCTTCTGCGTGACCGAATCAATAACCGACGTCGTGGATGCTTCCAACGCGGTGGCGAGGTCTCGAGCGAGTGCCTCGTTCAGGTGCAGGACGTCAGCTTTTTCCGACTTGTCCTTCAGAACACCCTTCTCGCTGAAGTCGGAACCTGTTGCTACGGATCGACCATCAACGTGCGTTACCTTCGCGTTGAATGCGTCGCCTGCTTCGATGCGGGTCTGGATTGACCAGTATTCAGCGGGAATGTGGGCAATACGGTCACGTTCACGATCCACGACCAGACGGGTTGCCACTGACTGCACGCGGCCAGCCGACAGGGAGGGACGGATCTTGCGCCAGAGCAGAGGCGAGACCTCGTAGCCGTACAGGCGGTCAAGGATTCGACGGGTTTCCTGCGCATCGACGAGCGCCGTATCGAGCTCACGAGTGTTCTCAAGCGCGCGAATAATCGCTTCCTTTGTGATTTCGTGGAAGACCATGCGCTTAACCGGCACCTTCGGTTTCAACACCTGCAAAAGGTGCCATGCGATTGCTTCACCTTCGCGGTCCTCATCAGTTGCCAGGAAGAGTTCGTCGGCTTCTTTCAGCGCGCGTCTGAGTTCGGTGACCTTTTTCTTCTTGTCCGGGTTGACCGCATAGTAAGGAGTAAAACCGTGCTCGACATCGACGGCGAAGCGACCGTAGGGGCCCTTCTTCATGTCGGTCGGCAGTTCCTTCGGCTGAGGCAAGTCACGAATGTGCCCAATTGATGCGGTCACATGGTAGTCGGGACCCAGGTATCCCTCGATGGTCGCGGCCTTCGCGGGAGACTCCACGATGACCAGCTTTGACGCTCCCATGACTCACCCTTTCGGTGCCTAATTTGAATTCAACGAAAATCGTCGCGCTTGCCTGACCTTACAACGGACCCGGCAAATTTCGCGCGCTGTCCACTCGGTGGCAGCGAAAGTCCACTAGACGGTCGACTGCTTGCTACACGTTACAACTTCAAGCATTCCTGCCCGAATCAGGGCTCGAAGAGGAACGTCGACTTCCGCGCGAACGTCTGAGATTTCACGGTCAGTGAGCATCGCCACGGCCGCACTGATCTGCCCGACCTCTAGTTCGCCGTCGCACGCCCCAACAATCGCTGACACGGCGGTGCCAACCATGATGGATCGTCCAAGTCCACTGCCCTGATGCAGGATCATGACGTTCGGATCAGGGATACCTGGAACATAGTGGCGTTCTTCAGTCACGTCATCGGCACGAACCAGAGTCAGAGCACCAAGATCGTCCGGAAGGCGCAACGCATCCAACGTGCGCTCAACATCTGCCCCTAACGGCCTGCGCCCAGTGAGTTCAAGATCGAAGTGCTGGATTCCGCGAGCGCCACCCGCTTCGTCCGCGTCCAGTCGTCGCATGGCAACAAACCCCATGCCAACTGCGCCGACGTTCGCGCTGTCAAAGTCGGCGAGCCATTTCGCGTATGCGATTTCCCGCTTCGAATCTACGAGGCCGGAAGGGTCCTCGACACCGACCAGCGCTCCGGATTCGCCAATTTTCAGTTCACCATCCGCTTCAGGATCCGCGTCGTGGGGATCAGCATCTTGAAGCCACATTTCCACGTACTGCGCGGGGTCCAAGACATCGCGCTGGACAATCCACGCGTCCACGGGCCGGTCGGAGAACCAAGGCTTCAGACGATCTGACCACCCAGAATCGGGATCCACATCCGCGGGGATCTCCCAGTTCCCAATCATCTGCATATACCCGCCGGGCACCAGATGATCTGGGCCCGTCTGGATTACGGTGCGGACTAGTTCGTCACGACTCATTCCGCCATCGCGATATTCCAGCAGATCGTCGCCGTCTCCGCGCAGAATATCGGGAGTAATAACGAAGGGAGGGTTCGTCACGATCAGATCAAAGGTCTGTCCAGCGACGGGTT
Source organism: Pauljensenia sp. OF14-1SRA (assembly GCF_027694595.1). Lineage (NCBI taxonomy): Bacteria > Bacillati > Actinomycetota > Actinomycetes > Actinomycetales > Actinomycetaceae > Pauljensenia > Pauljensenia sp. OF14-1SRA. The sequence goes on from NZ_JAQEVQ010000002.1 coordinate 8,186, forward strand.
CAAAAAGCGAACCCGCACGCACATCAATCTGCACGTCATTCAACGCCGCATTAAAGCGTGTGAACTGGCACGCGCGCTCTGACAGGTCAGTCGCCACAACACGTTCACAATGAGTTGCCAAGTGCATCGCCTGGATTCCGCACCCACACCCCATATCGAGGGCAGACGTAAAGGGCTTACGGATCGTCATCTCTAGCAGACTGGTGGATGCTCCACCCACACCTAACACGTGGTCAGGGCGAAGAGCTCTGCCTGTCACCGTTGACGTTAGATCTGAGGCAATCCACCAATTCATCTGTCGAGTCGAATCGGAATCCGACCCACCGCCGACCACAACGTCGGGAATCACGGCGCTGTAGGGGCGCAGGTCAACCGTCGCGCGGTAGCGCGACGGAGAGCCCAAGTCAGCCACGGGTTGCACAAGACCCAGCGACACGGCACCAGCAACGCCACATGCAGGGAGTGCCTGATCCAACTGCTGGCCCGCCACCGTATCGCCCAGCATGAAGAGCCGGGTCAAAACAGAGATTGGAGCGCTCTGAGCACGCAGTTCAACCAACGCAGGCACACGCTGTTCACGCCCCAAGGCTGTAAGAGCACGTTGCGACACAACCTGCTCGAGAGCATCGACGTACCAGCCGGCACCATCAAAGTCAGAGCGCAGACACGCAATCAGTGCCAGATCGAGGATCGGCGTATCGGTAACAGCCACTTCGGATTCGTTCATGACACCAACACTAGTTGCCACCATGGACAAATCGAATTGCACGAACCGCGCCCTATGGACAAGCAAACTTTTATCCACAAGCGCGGCCTCGTCACTGAATCACCAACGACCAGCGGAAAGCGAACGTGCCCAACCCAACCACACACCAACTCCTTGCGCACTCACTCCCCACGCCCGTCCTCACTACACGCAGGCGCCTGAACGCTGGCATGATGAGACGTACACACCGTCTACTTCAAGGACAAATATGGCCGGCGGACTCATCGCACTTCTCGACGACATTGCCACGCTCGCGAAAGCAACAGCATCATCCCTCGATGACATTGCTGCGGGCGCCGCAAAAGCATCGTCGAAAGCCGTTGGCGTCGTCATCGACGACACCGCCGTCACCCCGCAGTATGTGGCTGGCCTTGACCCGAGTCGTGAAATCCCGATCATCAAGAAGATCGCGCGCGCATCCCTTATTAACAAGCTCGCCATCATCCTGCCGGTCGCACTGATCCTCACCTGGCTGGCCCCCTGGCTTCTGCCCGTCATCCTCATCATCGGCGGCTCGTATCTCTGCTTCGAAGGCGGAGAAAAAGCTCTCACCAAGCTCCACCTCTACCCCGAACGCGTTGACCTCGAGGACGCAGCGACCCCCGTTACCCCGGAAGAAATTGAGAAGGGCATCATCTCGTCCGCCAGCCGCACTGACCTGATTCTTTCTGCGGAAATCATGCTCATTTCGCTGGCCGGCGTCACCACCACCTCCAACCTCGTCAAAGTTGGCATCATGGTCAGCGTCGCCTTCTTCATGACCTTCTTCGTCTACGGAATTGTCGCCGTCCTGGTTAAAATGGATGACCTTGGTCTACGCCTCGCAGAAAAGAAGGGTGGCATTGCCAGCTTCGGACGAGGCCTCGTTTCCGTCATGCCGAAGGTCTTCACCATCATCGGAGTCGTCGGCACACTCGCCATGCTCTGGGTCGGCGGACACATCGTCATCTCCTCCCTCAACGACCTCGGCTTCACCGCGCTCCACCACATCGTCGAGCACGGCGTCTCCTACGTCGAACACCTCGGTGGCGCCGCCACATGGACCGCCGAAACCGTCCAATCCGGCATCTTCGGCCTGATCTGGGGCATCGTCCTCGCCTACATCTGGCTCGGGATTTCCAGCGTCATCAAGCGGGTGCGTCACACCAAGTGAGGGCATCGACGAGGCCCCAACGCAACATCTCCATCAACAGGGACGAGCTCACGCACTCATTGCGCCAAGACTTACGACAGGCGGGCGCGGCCTCGTGAAACCACACCCGTTGCACTCAACGCGCGTTTTATTCCCAGTCGGCAGTGGCTGAAACCTCACGTCCATGTTCCACCGTTCCCATAGCAAAAGGGGACTAAAGCCCTGTACCCTCGAAAGTGTGAACGGCAGTCGTAGCACTGCCATAAATACCTAACGAAGGAGACACCATGACCGTCTACACGCTCCCCGAGCTCCCCTACGACTACGCAGCACTCGAGCCACACATCTCCGGCACAATCATGGAACTGCACCACGACAAGCACCACGCAAACTACGTCGGTGGCGCAAACACCGCCCTTGAGAAGCTCGAAGCAGCACGCGAATCCGGCGACTTCGCCGCCATCAACCTGTACGAGAAGAACCTTGCGTTCAACCTCGGTGGTCACACCAACCACACCATCTTCTGGCAGAACATGACCCCCGACGGCCAAGGTCGCCCCGAAGGTGAACTCGCCGCAGCAATCGACGAATACTTCGGCTCCTTCGAGAAGTTCCAGGGCCAGTTCGCAGCCGCTGCCCTCGGCCTGCAAGGCTCCGGCTGGGGCATCCTCGCATGGGATGCACTCGCCGGCCGTCTGCTCACCTTCCAGCTGACCGACCAGCAGGGTAACATCCCGGTCGCCACCGTCCCGCTACTCATGCTGGATATGTGGGAGCACGCCTTCTACCTCGACTACCAGAACGTCAAGGCAGACTATGTCAAGGCATGGTGGAACATCGTCAACTGGGACGACGTCGCAGCACGCTTCGAACGCGCCCGCACCCAGTACACCGGCCTGGTTGTCGCCTGACACCTGCCTAGTCTCTGACTAACAAAGCAGAGCCCCGGACCTCTTAGAGGTCCGGGGCTTCGTGCTTCAATCAGAGGTTGCTCAGAGCAACGCCAGCATCGTCGGCGAGACGAGCTTCAAGACATTGTTGCGTCCCTCTTCAGCCGTCGGAGCATCCAGCGCATAGGCAGCCATCTGCTGGCAGGTCGCCAGGTCGTGCAGGCGAAGAGCGGCGCGAACAGCGTTCACCTTAGTCGGCGCCATCGACAGGGAACCGACACCCAAACCGGTCAAAACCAGCGCCAACAGTGGGTCGCCGCCGGCTTCACCGCAGACACCGATCGACTTGCCTGTCGAACGACCACCTTCACAGGCGAACTTGATCATCTGCAGGACCGCCGGCTGCCACGCGTTGAGCAGCGGAGCAAGCTCGCCGTCCATGCGGTCAGCGGCCATCGTGTACTGCGTCAGGTCATTCGTACCGATCGACGCAAAGTCAACGATGGACAGCATCTGGTCTGCGCGGATAGCGGCCGCGGGAACTTCGATCATGATGCCGACCTTCGGCAGACCCACGCCACGTGCCTTGTCGGCGAACCACTGGGCTTCCTCAAGAGTGGACACCATCGGGGCCATGACCCAGAGGTCGGCTTTCGTGGCCTCGTAGGCGGCAGCCAAAGCGGCCAGCTGCGTATCAATCAGGTCCTCGCGAGCCTGGCAGAGGCGCAAACCGCGACGGCCAAGCGCCGGGTTTTCTTCCTTGCCAAGATCCGCGAACGACAGTGGCTTGTCGGCACCGGCGTCGAGCGTGCGCACGACAACACGACGGTCACCGAACGCCTGGAGAACCTTGGTGTAGGTTTCCGTCTGTTCTTCTAGCGAAGGCGCATCCGCGCGATCAAGGAACAGGAATTCGGTACGGAACAAGCCGGAGCCTTCAAGGTCGAACTTGGCTGCACGTTCAGCGTCATCGATTGTGCCGATGTTGGCAAGAAGCTTGACCTTGTAGCCGTCGTAGGTCGCACCTTCACCGGACGAGCCGGCAAGCGCGGTGGCGCGATGACGCGAACGCTCTTCGAGAAGCTCAACTTCTTCGTCGGTCGGATTAACGATAACTTCACCGACGCCACCGTCAAGGGCGAGCATGCACCCTTCGGTGACATCGAGAATGCTGGTCACCTTCACGATTGCCGGAATGCCAAGCTGAGCAGCCAGAATCGCGGTGTGCGACGTGGGGCCACCGATTTCGGTGATGATGCCCTTGACCTTCTCAGGGTCCAGGGTTGCAGTTTCAGCGGGCGCCAGATCGCGAGCAAGCAGGATGACGGGCTCATCGAACGAGGGAACGCCGGGAGCCGGAAGTCCGCGCAGTTCGCAAATTGCACGGTCGCGCACGTCATACAGGTCGGTGGCGCGTTCCGCCATGTATCCGCCCAGTCCGCGGAGCATTTCGGCGTATTCTTCGACAGCTGCTTCGACTGCGGCAGTCACACCGAAGCCCTTCTTCAGCTTCTTGTCGATACCTTTTGCCAGACCGCGGTCTGACGCAAGTTTGGCGGTGGCTTTCAAGATCGGCTTCGACTCTTCGGGAGCCGTTTCCATACGTTCTTTGAGGCTGTTGCTGACTGTTGCGAGAGCCTCGCGCACACGGGCACCGTCCGCCTCGGGATCGGTGCAAGCAGGTTCGTTCGTATCAACGCCGGGTGCTGGGCGCACGATTGCTGCCGGGGCAGCGGCTGTTCCGGCTGAGACGCCGATTCCGTGGAGGACTGAGTGTCCGGTGCTCATGCTCACTCCTGGTCGAGATCGCGCGAAAGCAGTTCGACCAGCGAGTCGAGGACTGCGCCAGCGTTGTCATCTTCGGTGGACAGGGTCACTTCGTCGCCGTGCTTGACACCGAGGGTCATGATTTCGAGGAGCGATGCTGCATCTGCTTCTTCACCGTCGAACGAGATAACGATGTCGACACCGGATTCATCAACGGCATCGGCGAGGACGGCAGCGGGACGCGCGTGCAGACCAACGGAGGAGGCGACGACAACAGAACGAGAGATCATGAGGTTTTCCTTCCAACCCGGGTATGTCCATCGTTGGACATATCGACCCTTGCCCTTAAATCGTAAAAGGAATTATCGCGCCTGTCAGCACAGTTTCACGGCGCAGTTCCGCGATCATTGTCACGTCGCCACCTTCCGCCTTCTTCCTCATTCACGAGGCCGGCCACACTTTCATCACCCACAACCAACCCGAGGGCCGACTGTATCACGCGCCAAGACGCCCGGCCTCGTCCCCCTTTTTGCCTGCTCAACACGCATTTCACCAATTATTTCTACGCATCAGGCACACGATCAACAGACGACGAAAATGAGTAGTCAGTAAATGGGCTCACACTTCGACAGAAGTCCATATGGTCTGCACACATCAACATCTAGAATGAACCGAACGATTGCGAGCAAAACAAGGACCTAACCCGTGAAGTCACACTCCGAGCCCACCCTGGCCGACGTCGCCAAAGAAGCCGGCGTCTCATTGACCACCGTGTCGCGAGTCCTCAACAACCGCGGATACCTGTCCCAGACAACAAAGGACCGCGTCGGCGACGCGATCGCAAAACTCGGATACCGTCCCAACCAGCTCGCACGCGCACTCCACGGCAAAAAGTCCGACACCATCGGATTGATCGTCCCGACTGTCGCACTCCCCTTCTTCGGCGAACTCGCCGTCGAGATTGAAAACGCCCTTGCCGAACACGGTTACCGCATCCTCATCTGCAACTCGATGGGACATGCGGACCGCGAACGCGACTACTTGAACCTACTGGTCGGAAATCGAGTCGACGGTATTATTTCTGGCGCACACAACGAAGCGCTCGAGGAATACCAAACGATCCGCATGCCACTGGTCACCATCGACCGCGAGCTCTCACCCCGGATCCCTAACGTCCGTTGCAACAACGAAACCGCCGGATACGACGCCACCAGGCGCTTGTTGGACGCAGGCTGCCGCCGACCGGCCCTGCTGACCTCGCGCTCGCACCCGAAGAACCTGCGCGAGCATGGATATCGTCGAGCCCTTGGCGAAGACGGCATTGAACCGGTCATTCTTGAAGTTCCCTTCCACACGGATCCTGCGATCCGCCAACTGGCCGTCAACGAATGCCTCAACTCTGTCGCCGAAGAAATTGATGCCGTTTTCGCCACCGATGACCTGGCCGCGGCCGAGGTCCTCGAATGGGCGCGCCTGCACACCCTGACCGTTCCAGGCGACCTGCGAATCATCGGCTTCGACGGAACCCAGGCTATTCACCGCGCTCTTCCCGGACTGACCACGCTACGCCAGCCCCTCGATCTGATTGCCCGCAAGGCCGTCGAGATCCTGCTTGCGCAGATCAACGGTGAAACCGGCACCGAACCCCACAGCTTAGCCGATGCATCCGACGCTTCTCACGACCACGCGACTGGCGAAAGCTACGAGTTCCCAGTGACTTTCATTGAAGGCTGGACCGCATAAGCGCACATCTCAATTCAATTGAATCAGGGGCACTGACAACCGTCAGTGCCCCTTCATTATTCGCACTCAGATCACAAACGCGATGGGGAGAAGGCTACGGCCTTCTCCCCGTCACGTGTCAGGAATGAAACCCGATCAGGCGGTTACTTCCTTTGGGTGCGCCTCAAGGAAGGTATCGTTCGCGGAAACGATGCCCGTTCCAGAAAGCTCGACGGAGTCGAACTTCTTCTTGTTGGTGACAACAACCGGGGTGATGGTGTCATAACCGGCTACGCGGATACCGTCCCAGTCAACCTCGGCGAGGACGTCGCCGCGACGGACCATGTCACCCTTGGCGACGCGGGGGGTGAAGCACTTGCCTTCAAGCTTGACCGTGTCCATACCAATGTGGATCAGGACCTGCATGCCGGATGCGGACTTCAGGCCGTAGGCGTGGCCGGTCTCGAATGCGACCGTAACCTTGCCGTCGAAGGGTGCCACGACTGCGCCCCCGGCGGGGATGATTGCCGCACCCGGGCCGAGCATTCCTTTGGCGAAGGACTCGTCCTTGACCTGCTCGAGCGAGATGATTTCACCGGCGAGAGGTGCGGTGATGGTGTAGTCGGTGTCTGCGCCTTCGGTGTATTCAACAACCTTGGCTTCTGCGACGCCAGCAACTGCAGGAGCTGTAGCGACGACTGCGGAATTGGCGGATACTGCGACTGCGCCACCTTCGACCATGTCAGCCTTGCCTCGCGTCGAGGCGTAGGCGAAAGTGCCACCGAAAGAGAGGGCGAAGACGAGCATTTCGAGGAGCAGGTACATCGGAATGTCGTTCGGGATGATCGACACGAAGCCGACGAAACCTGCTGCACCGAGTGCCTGGCCACGAACATCGAAGAGTGCGACGCCGGCGGAACCAATTGCTGCAGCAACCATGCCGACGTAGAAGGGCCAGCGCAGGCGCAGGTTGACACCGAAGATTGCGGGTTCGGTAATACCGAAGACTGCGGACGCACCACCGGCACCGGCGAGGCCCTTCATCTTGGCATCGCGGGTCTTCAGGAAGACAGCGAGGGCTGCAGCACCCTGAGCGATGTTTGCCATGGAGGCGATCGGGAAGATGAAGTCACCGATACCACCGTTAACGGGGAGCAACGGGATTTCAACTGCCGGGAAGGACTGGTGCAGGCCGGTGACGACGATCGGCGAGTAGAAGAAGCCGAAGATCAGGCCACCGATTGGGCCGAGCGTGGAGTAACCCCAGTTGATGCCGTTGGTGATGCCTTCTGCAAGAACGCGGGTGACCGGGCCGATCGCGATGAATGCGAGGAAACCGGTGAGGAGCATGGTGACCAGCGGGGTGACCAGGAAGTCAACGGTGCCGGACAGGCGCTTGTGTAGCCACTTTTCGATGACGCACATGACGAAGGTGACGGCGAGGGTCGGGATAACCTGTGCCTGATAGCCGATCTTGGCAACTTCCATGCCAAAGAGGTGCCAGTATTCAACCTCTGCGTCGCCGGCAAGTGCCGCGCCAGTACTCCATGCATTGAGCAGGTCGGAGGAGATCATTGCCGCGCCGATTGCTGCACCAAGGTAGACATTGCCACCGAAGCGTTTTGCAGCGGAGAAGCCGACTAGGACAGGCAGCGAAGCGAATGCTGCCGACGAGATCATGTTGATCAGGGAGGCGTAATCAGCGATGGCCGGGAACATTCCAACGACGGACTGTTCACCGAAGAGGCCTTCAGCGGTCAGAACGTTGTTGATGGCCATCATCAGACCGCCGGCGATCAGGGCGGGGAGGACCGGGACAAAGATGTCAGCAATCATCTTGATGAAGCGCGAGAAGAGGTTGCCGGACTTCGCGGCTTCTTCCTTGGCTTCGTCCTTAGAGACCTCGCGGACGGAGTGGTTTTCGACCATCTTGCGGTAGACGTTGTCGACATCGCCGGGACCGACGATGATCTGGAACATGCCACCTGCTGCGAAGGTGCCCTTGAGGTCTTCGTTCGCATCGAGGGCAGCCTGGTCAATCTTGGACTCGTCGACAATAACGAGTCGCAGGCGGGTTGCACAGTGTGCGGCTGCGCTGATGTTATCGGCGCCTCCGACTGCTTCTACAACTTCGGACGCCACCTTGGCGTAATCCATTGCCATCCACGTTCCTTTCTCGGTGGGCCAGGCGCGTGTACAACCTCGTCGTTCACTACCGGGCTATATAGCAATCGTTTGACATACTATGTGCGCTATACATGCCCACGCAAGGACTTTTGCCTCATTGTTATGTGGACTTTTCGCCGAACTGGCGCGCGAAAATGTGCGCTTACCACCTAAGTAGCGCTGACCTGCGGACACATTCCAGCTGGCAACCCACCCAGATTGTCGATTCACGAGGCCGCGCACACATCTCACACACCACCCTTTACATGGCGCGGACACCTTTTAATCCAAACGAGCCCTGCACACGTTTGTCAGAGTTGCGCAGCCCGATTCGCATCGCGCTTCGAGCCCAGCTGCTTCACCGTTGAGGAAGGAGCGGAAGGTGAAGACCTTGCGACCACCTCCGAGGAAGATTTCGGTGAGAGACCGGTCGTGGATAATCTCAATATGCTCCGACTCTTCTTCCGTGAGCGTCACGGTTCGCGTATCGCCGTTCGGGTAACGCGAGTCAGAGCGATCAACGGTCAGGGCTGACCGGCTCAGTACCACATTCACTCCCGCCCCTGTAGAGCCGATGGCGAAAGTAACGGAGGCGGCCTCGTCGGACGAAGAAGCGGAAGGTGCGTTGAACTCGACGTCAGCGGAGAACCTCCATGAACGCGAACCCGCGAGAGTCTCCACTTCGGAGTCGAACGACAGCGGCAAGCCGGGCAAGTAGGGACGCTGAACAAGCACGCCATCAACCAACACCAGCTGTCGCGGAGAGGTCAAGCAGTGCACCCAACCACCGGTTTCGATCGAGGGCTGGTCATCTTCACTGGCGTTGCCTGCCCAGCCGACGAGGAGCGCGGGCTTCTCGTCGCTCCACGCACCCCACGCGGTGTCGGTGCGCGCGTAGACCTGGGGAGCGTAGAACTCGAAACCACGGTCGAGCTCGGTAAATGAGCCGTCACACTCGGTAAACTGGGTGCCGACCAGTTTTCCGACGATGTAGATGCAGGGGAAGATGTTTTCGTAGCCTTCGACGTCGGGGGCGATGCCCTGGGGGCAGAAGATGAGGACGTCGCGGACTTCGCCGGTGACCTCATCGCTCAGGCGAACGAGGTTCGGGCATTCCCACATGTAGCCGAAAGCGTCGAATGCGCCGTTCGCATCGGGGAAGGTCATTTCTCCTTCACATTCCCAGGTGCGCAGGTCGCTCGAACGGTAGAGAAGGGTGGCGCCGGTTTCGTTTTCGCGCTGCACGCCGAGGAGCATGCGGTAGCTACCCGGCACTTCGGGATCGGCCCAGACCTGCGGGTCACGGAAGTGAGCGGTGTAGCCGTCGGGTTGATGTCCGATAATCGGCGGAACAAGCTTGGTATACGACTTCATGTCGGGCGTAACGACGACGCACTGGGTCGCTTCGCGCTCACCGGTCTGCGGATCCTTGTAGTTGCCCGTGTACCAGAGTTCCACTCCTTCTTCGGTCGCGATCGCAGTACCGGAGTAGGCGCCGTTTGCGTCCTGGTGACTATCGGGCAAGATCGCGGGTTCCAGATATTCCCAGTTCACAAGGTTCTTCGACGTCGCATGACCCCAATAAACAAGCTTCTTCGGATGCTCCGGGGTGTACTGGAAGAAGGCGTGGTAAGTGTCGCCGACTTTGATCAGGCCGTTCGGATCATTGAGTCGCCCGACTGGCGGGGCGACGTGAAATTGGGGGTAGTCCGCGTCTTCGCGGGCGTGAGAGTGACGTTCAGCGTTGAGTGCAAGAGCCAGGAAATCCTCAGTCATTCTTCGAGAGTAGCAAGTATGTCACTCGTTTGACAGAGACTTTCGGTCATACCTTACAAACACCCCGAATCAGTCGACCCAAAGCGGTCTTCCCGCACAAAGCTCCGCAACTGCGTGGCGGACCGGGCCTCGTAAATCTGTAGCAGAGGTGAACGCTGCACGAAGCCGGGAAACCTGCGAGCCCACGCCCACCATCTGCGCGCACACCGACAGATCCTCCACGCACCCCAGATCAACGGCAGCCGGGCGCACCCACTCAAGCACATCGCCTAACACCTGCATGAACGGGGCCACACCCCCAGCACTATTGACCACCAACTCAGCGTCCGTACCGAATCGGGAAGCACGCCACTTATTCAGCTCCAGCAATTCGCGAGGTAGCACCGCAGGCGCGACCCCACGATCAAGATCACGCGACACCGTCTCAACCAAAGCGTGAACAAGCGCGGACAAAGCCCGTAATTCCGTCATATTCATCGCCGAATCGAACGAGCGGACCTCAATCGTTCCAAAGCCCGGCGATGGTCGAACATAGTCGATGGCCCAGAAATGATTGCGCGCTTCAACAATGCGAAGGATGCTCGGAGTAGAGCGAGTCTAGCGAGCACTCGAGATAGTCGACTACCCGACGTAAGACGTGCGTAGCAATTGGCTCACCGCGACCTATCTTTGCGATTCTGCGAGAAGAAATACCGAGGTTTTTCCAGCTGAGTACGTTAATCCCCACCTCGGTCACCTTTTCGATCAGACCGTCGTAGTAGTACGTTCCCACAAGACACCTCCAGTCTCTACTTGTCTCCCACCACAGGCACACCATTACTTATGGTCCCGGAATCCCCCATAGGTAAAGGTATGCGTGAAGAAAGGAAAGTAAAGCTAACCCCGCCACACACAAGAAGGACGTCAACACCCAGCGAGCGGCCTCGTCACCTTCAAAAACTCATCATTCATATCGGGCGTAGCTACCGACACGCGCACACCGTCTGCGAAGGGGCGGACAATCAACCCCGCTGCTGCACACGCATCGACCACTTCATTCCCCGCACCGGGAAGGAAGAAGAAGTTCGCCTGCGAATCAGGAACCTCAAAACCAGCGTCACGTAGCTCGGCGATCATGCGATCGCGCTCCGCAGCGATTCTTTTCGCCTGCGTATGGATTTCCTCAGCTTCAGTCAGAGACGCGAGCGCTCCAGCCTGCGCAACAGTCGAAACACCAAAAGGAATCAACACCGCTTGGATTGCACCGATCAGGTCCTCATGCCCGATCGCGTACCCAATGCGAATACCCGCCAGCGCATGCACTTTCGAGAAGGTGCGCATCACCAGCACGTTCGAATGCTCGCTGATCAGCGGAATTGCGGTGCTCACACACGGATCCGTCACGAAATCAATGTAGGCCTCGTCCACCAGGATCAGCACATGCGGATTCACGCGCTCCACAACGTCGTGAACCTGTTCGAACGTGAGCGCCGGCCCCGTCGGATTGTTCGGCGAGCAAAGAACCAGAGCACCCACATTGTCTTCATTCGCAGACGCCACCAGCGCCTCAAGGTCGTGCGCCCCATCAGCTAACAGCGGGATCGGCACCCCCACCCCGTGAACGCTGGGGATCGCGATCGGATAGGACTCAAATGAACGCCACGGGTAGACGACGCGCGTGCCCGGCTCACACACGACATTGAGCGCAGCAACAAGTAACGCTGACGAGCCCGTTCCTACGCACACCTGCTCCGGTGCCACATCAAAACGCTCGGCAACCGCCTGGCGAACCGGTGTCGCTGTCAGATCCGGATAGCGATTCACGCTTTCGAGCGCTTTTGTCATCGCCTGAACCACCTTCGTCGACGGCCCATCCGGCATCTCGTTCGATGACATCTTCACCGCACCGGGCGCACTCTTGCCCGGCTTGTATCGCGGTAGGTCTTCAACGGCGCAACGAATCGGGACGGTCAAAGCAGCGTTGTCACGTGGTGCGTTCATGCTTCTAGTCCTACCCCACTTGGGTGGCGTAGGTCAGTTCAATGCCAGCAGGCGAGCAGAATCGCGTCTTCGTCGTGGCATTCGCCCAGGGTGTACCTAGGAATTCACGAGGCCGCGCTCACCTTCAGAGCTTTTCGATTTACTCGTGGCGCGGGTCGGCAGGCGTGGAGAGTCGGAATGTCGCCCGAGAAAAACCGCCTGCGGATGCGAAAAAGCTGGAACGCAGGCAGACTGGAAGTATGGAATTTATACTTCGACTCATTGCAACCATGGCTGGTATCTGGGCAGCGACCCTGATTGTGCCGTCAATCAATTTCACCGACGGAACGTCACTAGCCTCCACTCTGATCGCCCTTGCGGTGATCGCATTGGTGTTCACTCTGGTGAACTCCCTGATCAAACCTCTGGTGAAGGTTCTGGCCTTCCCCCTGTACATCCTGACCTTCGGTTTGTTCGCCATCGTTACCGACGCCCTGCTGTTCATGCTGACCGGCGCACTTTCAACATCCGTTGGCATTCCCTTTGAAACAGGTGGCTTCTGGGCAAGCTTCTTTGGTGCTGTCATCACCGCAATCGTCTCGTCCATTGTTGCCGGCTTGATTGGCGCAAAGAAGGACAAGTAGTCCGCCTTCGGGCAGGTGACAATGTGAACCTCTGAGATTAGGGGGCGGGGGGGTTTTGGTGCAGAACAACCCCCCCCCCCCCCGCCCCTTCGTATTGCTAGACGCTTCACATTTCAGTCCGATGCAGGCGTTGCCGCTGCCATCACGTCGACGTGCGACGCGTGGAGCTCTCGCTCAACCTTGATCGAATTCGCCGATGCTTCGGCCCAGAACACCAGGTCATCCGGATCGTGCGCAAAAGTGGCGAGACCAGCAAGAACCTTCGCGGGAAGATCCGCTTGACCAACGTGCACACCCGCAACTGGGACACCCAGTGCGCGAGCTGCGAGGAACGCACCCAACGCACAGCCACCACCAGTGACGCGAGTCAGCATTTCTGCGCCACCACCAACACGAATAATCTGATCTGCGCTGACGATTGCGTCGGTTGCACCGGAGATTGCAACAACACTGCCATAGTTGCGCGCGATGAGCTGGGCTGCTTCGAGCGCTGATTCAACCTCGTCGGAGGCGGTTTCAGAGCGGTCGTCTACATCTGTCCACCGGCGTTTATCCGATTGTTCAGCCCTAGTCGTGAATGCGCCTAGTGTCGAAGACATACGCCTGAGAGGTTGTCTGCTCGGTCAAACCGAGCGATTCGATCCGATGTTCTTCCCATTCTTTAACTTTGGTAAGCCCCGGCTCATTTTGGCGATCCTCAATATCTCCTAACAGGTTGCGGTAGGTTTCAATGTCGTGCGCAACCAGATTCTGCCCCTGTTTTTCGGCCGGGATATACGTTTGCCCGTCAAAGTGAACGGTTGTCACTCCTTGGGAAGTCGCTCCCCCGTCGAGTGCTGGCACCAGGTCTCTGGTGTTCTCTAATGCGAGGACGTGGACTTGCGAAGGAGTCTGCGATCCGCCAATCGGGGACCCCGCTGTCAGAGCTGATACGACGTGGTACTTCTGATTCACGTCACTACTGGTCGCCAGTTGAGCGGCAATAATGCCTCCTTGCGAATGACCAACGAACTCGACGGGTTCATCTGCTTTGATTCCAGCCATTTTCATCGCCTCTAGGACCGCGCGAGATTGGTCGGATTCGTGCCCTGCTACCCCCTCAAAATTGGTGAGCATATCCTGCGGGTTACTTCCCCCAACGCTCCACTTCTGAGTACCTCGAATGACGACTGACCAGGACGAACGTGTTCGTGATCCACCTGGCGATGACGCATCGGAGGGGATCGGAGTGCTGTGTTCGATGATCTTGATTTGCCCTTCTTCGCCTCCTGATTTCAGTCCTGAAAGTGACTCCAACAGTTGTGATGGTTTGAGCGGAGTATCAACCGTGGAAATAGGAGTAGGGGCGCTCATTGCAGGTCGAATATCGGAGGCAGAAGGGGTGACCACGCGCTGAGTCGGATGCAAACGGATCGCACCAACCCCCTGTCCCACTCCACCGACGATCGACAGAACGGAGAGCGCGAAAGGCGTATGCGGACTCGCCGCCAATATGGGAGCGAATCCTTCTTTCACTGCTTTGATAATCCGATGTCCTCTGCCAGTTCCCGACGAGGAGCCTGTCTGAATTTCCACGCCCGTGACATTTCCGAAGAACAGCGCACCAAGTCCGGACGACCACGATGCAGCGTACCCGGCGACCTGCTTCGTTGAGCTTCCAGGCACACCGCGCCAAGCGCCGAAAGGATGCAGAACGCCGAAGGAGAACGCATCAAGGTCGCGTTCAAAACGAAGTGCCGTTAAACCATCTGAGCGCCCGAACACGAACGCCAGGATCGCTGATAGGACATCAAGATTCCGCGAGCGCACATCCCATGTGTTTTCCCTTAGCCACTGAGCAATCATCGGAAAGCCCGGCGCAGGCTCTTTGAGGTTCGACTGCGACAGATTCAGGTTGAAGATGGGACTGTCATTGTGGGTTGATGACAAAAGCGCAACCGCCCGCGAGTCCGCGCCCGAATAGATGGCTGCACAGTAGGCGATCGAGTCGGCGAATGCGGACAGTTTGGCGCGAAGATACGTCATCAACGAGGCCACTTCTTCTATCGCACTAACGGCCGTGTATGCGGTGGGGCTGAGCCCGATGCCTAGGCGTGCATGATCCTGAGCCGACCGAGTGGAAGCGATCAATGCGGATAGCGACTCTTCACTCTCGCGAAGCCGGGTACATGCCATGATTAACGCATCCGTATCAACGTGCGTTGGCCCGCTTGTCACAACAATTCTGTTCATATCAGAACGCACCCGATGACTCAGAGAAGGTATGTGAAGCAAAAGAGGCAGGCGTATACGCGCCCAGCGATAACGGATTTGTTGTTTGTCCGGGCATCAGAACAACGCTGGCTAGCTGACACTCAGCAATCGCCGTGTCGAGCGCTAAAAGCGCATCATCTGCCGAGTCCATGAGCACTCCGAGCTGTCCTAAAAGCACCAAGAGGTCATCTCGAGCTGCGTTAGCAGCTCCACCCTGCCAGTCTTCGAAGCGCTCACGTGCAATGTCGCCGTGTACGTCTTCAAGCACTGTGCATACGCTCCACATTGATTCGCGAGCGACCTGCATATTGCCTACTTCATCCACGGATCCTCCTTCCGCTCCTCACGCTAGAAGGACAGCGAAAACGAGGAAAGTCGAGGGAAGCGAAATTGTGGATAACCAATTACAGGGACGAGCACCTGTGGATATCCTCGTAACAATTGCAGCCCCTAAGGAGTAACACCGTGGAGACGTTCCGGAAAAGTGACCATCGGCCTTCAAAGATCTCCCATGAAGTCACATCGCTCTTATGGCTCGCGGATGCGGGCAATCAGGCAACGCGGATTGTTCCCGTGCTCGATTATGGGAAGACCTGGCTCGAAGAGCCAGTCCTGTCTCGCGTCCAAGCAACCCCGCGGATGGCTGAGGAATTCGGACGAGCCCTAGCGTATACGCACGCGGCGGGCGCACCTCATTTGGGCGCTCCACCGCCCGGGCATACAACCGACGGGTGGATGGGTGAAGCTCCATTGCCTCTCTTAGCCGATGGGGGCAGTGCATCTTGGGGACAGTACTACGCCGAATACCGGGTTGAGCCCTATATTGACTGCCCAGCTTTTAGCCAGATAGACCGCGAGCGCCTGCATCAATTCGCCGAAAAACTCGCTTCTGGGGCGTTTGACCATGACCAACCCGCTCTTGTCCGTTCCGGGGAAGTATCTCGACTTCATGGAGATCTGTGGAGCGGAAACGTCATGTGGACACCCGATGGTGTCACTCTTATCGATCCAGCAGCCCAAGGGGGTCACGGCGAAGAAGACTTGGCGATGCTCGGTGTTTTTGGTTGCCCTCATCTGGAAACAATCCGCGATGCCTACGCCGAAGCATCACCTCTTCAGGACGGCTGGCGCGAACGCATCGGGCTTCACAGTCTTCATATTCTGATCATTCACGCCTATCTTTTTGGCGCGTCCTACCGGTCAGATGTGATGCAGATAGTGAAGAAATACGGCTAGCACAACAGGCGGGAATCCCGCCGGGGCGAGCGCTCCACTTGCCGTGTGCTGAATCAGTACGCCGATTGTGCTCCGAATTGAGAATCCGTTTCGGCACTCCCTTCACTGTCACGCAGGGAGATCTGAAGGGCCTCGTTCAGAGCACTCCGGATTGCTTCAACGTAAATCTGATGACCCTGATCCGTTGCCGGGTGCACGGAGTCTCCGGCCAGATCCTCGGGGTGACGGGAAATGGGGTTCGCCCAATCGGCCACGAACACGTTCCGGTAGCGCGTTGCTGCACGCCAAATCGTGTCATTCGACGGTGGGATCCACGTTGTACGAGCAGGACCGAATGCAGTGACCAGGATGAGCTTTCTCTCTGGCCCGATCTGGGCAACAAGAGCGTCAATCTGATCGTCTGTCACGGCATTATTCGTTGCCAGTGAGATGACGACGTATTCGCGAAGCAAGCCCTGCGCGTTCAAAGAATCGATGATGGCACCAGCAACAAGAACAGAACGCGAGACCTCGGCGTCAACGTAGACACCCGGGAATGCTTCGCTGAGCGCAGCCGAAGAACCCAGGGTGACCGAGTCACCAATAATCGTGATTTCTTCGCCGGCGACCTGTGGCGGCGTGTAGTCGTAGCGGCGGATGAACACTGGTTCGCCACTTTGTGCGCCAGACTGTGCGTCGCTTTGGGTCTCGCTCTGCGACTGGTCGCCCGACGACGCCGTATCCGTATCCGAGGACTGCGAGCCGGACGCCTCCGCATCGCTGGCAAGAGCCGACATTGCTCCCTGTTCAATGGCGGTTTGAGCGCTCGACTGATTCGGCGAGAAGGTGAGTGCAACCGCAAACAGGGAGGCAATCATCAGCACAATCACAGCGAGGACGATGCGGACTTTTCCAGTGAATGTCAGAAAACCTGACCACACGATACGGCACCACTTGAGGAAGCCGACGCGACGAATTGGCGTCTCAATAAACCTGTACGACAGCGTGGCGAAAAGAACCGATACCACTGACACGATCGTTGCCGACATTGGCAGACTCATCTGGGGAGCCAAGTAGAAAACGAGCACCCACAACGGCCAATGCCACAGGTAGATTCCGTAGGATCGTTCACCCAGCCACACCAGGGGACGCAGTTCAAGCAACTTGCGAAGCAGACGGGCACTCCCGGCGTAGGACACGTCGGGAAGCAAGCCACGGATTGTGAACGCCGTCGTCAAAGACACGATGACCATGCCCCACGGGTACATGAATGACTCAGGCAACACAGTCATCAGGAACATCGTGGCAAAGAATGAGATGACGCCGAAGAAGCCGATATATCCGGCATGTTTGACGCGTTCGTCGACCATTCGCATGGCGTTAGGAACGGCGAATGCGAGGGCCGCGCCGATCATCAGGCCCCACAGGTGAGTGTCTGTTCCCATGTATGCACGCGAAAGGTCGTGGCCGACTAGGACAGCGTGCCATGCGGTCGATGCTCCGCCGATTCCAAGAGCACTCCAGATTCTGAGGTGTTTCGGTAGCCGAACCAGAAGAAGGAGGATCAGTGGCCAGATGACGTAGAACTGTTGTTCAACGGCGAATGACCATGCGTTGGTCAGGAGTAGTGGCGACTGTTGTTCGAAGTAGGAGGCGCCGGAGATGATTTCAATCCAGTTGTACGTGCCGGTGAGCACGCCGACGACTTGGCGAGGGAGCGCGACGAGCGCATCTGTCCCGCTGAGCAGAGCAAGGATTCCCGCACCAATACACGTCGTGACCGCCGCCGGGACAAGACGCCTGAAACGTCGAATCCAGAAATGATCGATCCCAAGTGAACCGGTTGAATCCAATCGGTCGATCAGCAGCAAGGTGATGAGGAAGCCCGACAGGACGAAGAAAATGTCGACGCCCGCGAACCCGGCTTTCGCATACTGCGGGAGCAGGTGGTAGACCAGAACGAAGATCGCTGCGATGGCACGAATACCATCGAGTCCCTGCAAGCGTCGTCGAGTTGTCAGGGTTGGCGTCGGTTCCGATGGGGTGGACGAGGCCGCGCCTGCTGACGAATCCCCTTCGTTGTCCGAGTGCGCGGACTGAGAACCAACACCGGATTGACCGGAGGATTCAAAAGCACTCGGGCTCGGAGTATGGGTTTTCGTCACGCCCAAGATTTTAGAGTATCCACCATCGGGACACCCCATCGGGTGACGCACCTCAAAAGGCCAGCCGCTCTGACGTTGAGCAGCCTCGTCCCCTATTGACCTGCGGATACACTGCCCGCTGTCTTTTCACGCGCACCCGAACGTGTCCGGCATCATCACCTTAGTTGCTGAACACCGGTTCTTAGTCGCGCGCCAACGTGAAAAGATGACACTATGAGCGCAAACTGGACTTCCCTTTTCTCTACCGATCATGGTTACGCCGATCTCGCAGCATCTGGTGAACCTTTGTCTCCGCTTGACGGTCGCTACCGCGCAGCCGTTGCACCTCTTGCGAATCACCTGTCCGAAGCCGGCTTGAATCGTGCGCGCGTGCACGTCGAAATTGAGTGGCTGATCCACCTGCTCGACAACGGCGTCCTTCCGGGCGCGCCGATCCTGACCGACGCTGAGCGCGACTACCTGCGCGCACTGCCCCGCGATTTTTCCGCCGACCACATCAAGCGCCTCGGCGAATTCGAAGCTGTTACGCGCCACGACGTGAAAGCTGTTGAATACCTCATCGGCGAATACCTTGAAGCCGCGTCCGGTGTGCTCGGTGAAGACTCCAGTCTGCCGAACCTCCGCGAGGTTGTCCACATTTTCTGCACCTCGGAAGACATCAACAACCTCGCTTACGCGCTCACCATCAAGGCTGGCGTCGAGCAGGTGTGGCTACCTGCCGCCCGCGAACTGCAGGCTCGACTGTTGCGCCTTGCTGAGGCCGGCGCAGATGCTCCGATGCTGGCACACACGCACGGTCAGCCCGCAACGCCCGTCACCATGGGCAAGGAAATGGCCGTGTTTGCACACCGTTTCGCTCGTCAGCTGGCACGCATCGAAAACACCGAATACTTGGGCAAGATCAACGGCGCCACGGGAACTTGGGCAGCGCACGTCGTTTCCGTCCCGAACGCTGATTGGCCGGTCATCGCTCGCAACTTCGTCGAAGGCTTGGGCCTGACCTGGAATCCGCTGACCACGCAGATCGAATCTCACGACTGGCAGGCAGAGCTTTACTCCGACGTTGCGCGCGCAGGACGTATCGCACACAACCTGGCAACCGACTGCTGGACCTACATTTCGATGGGCTACTTCCACCAGAACCTCGCAGCGCAGGGCTCCACCGGTTCGTCGACTATGCCCCACAAGGTGAACCCGATTCGCTTCGAGAATGCCGAAGCGAACCTGGAAGTCTCGTGCGCACTGCTCGATTCCTTGGCATCGACGCTGGTCACCTCGCGTATGCAGCGTGACCTGACCGACTCGACGACCCAGCGCAATATTGGTGTTGCCCTCGGGCACTCGATCCTCGCGTTCTTCAACCTGGTTCGTGGCCTTGACGGCGTTGACATTGACGTTAACCGTATGGCTGCCGACCTAGATGCGAACTGGGCAGTTCTCGGCGAAGCGGTTCAACAGGTCATGCGCACCGCGTCAATCGCCGGCGCGACCGGAATGGCGAACCCGTACGAGCGCCTGAAGGAGCTGACCCGTGGCCACGAGGTCGGAGCCAGCGAAATGCGTGAGTTCATCGCCGGTCTTGGATTGCCCGCAGAAGAAGAAGCTCGCCTTTGCGCTCTCACACCCGCAACCTACATCGGCCTGTCGACCGAAATAGCACACTGGGTGAACGACGAACGCTGATCCAACTGATCGCATAGGTTTCGGGAGTGAGCAATCTGCTCACTCCCGAAACTTTTACACCTTGACCTTTGAATCGATGCGCTAGCGACTGGGCGCGATCGAAACAATCAGGACACGGAATCCGAATCTTCCGAGACCACCACTCCCGGGTGAAAAATCTTATAGCAATATCAACTTTTACAAAAGCTAAGTTTTATAGTCGTTCGGCTGGACTGTTAATCCTATAATTTTAGACTTAGATCACTTACCATATTTCTTCTCCAGCTTCTCAATATCAGAGATATCAACCCATTCTTCAGAAAATCCACATTTACAACATACATATCTTTCTACTAAAACAGAAGATAGAGTAGTGAGACCTATAGGAATATTATTCCCTGTACCATAAGCTCCAACTTTACCTGGTATAAATAAAATATTGCCACTTCCGCACTTTGGGCATTTGCCGGATTTTTTCATAAGATTTTGCCTCCTAAAATTCTACTTTCTATTACTTTACTTTCGCATTTTAGATTAATTTTATAATTCATTCCAAAAAGCCTACTAATTTATATTTTAGTTCTCTAGTAGAGGGCTTGAAACCCAGTATCCACCGTTGCTATCTGCCGTTGTCATAATTATGACACGAGACCCTCATCTGCGGTCGAAGACTTCCGTGGAGCAAGCTCTGCCAAGAGCATCGCGCCCACCACCAGCGAGCCACCTGCGAACAGTCGCCACGTCAAATGCTCGCCACCAAAGAGGATCGCGAAGATCGCTGCGAACACGGGCTCCATCGTCATAATGACCGCGGCACTAGTCGCAGGAATTCTTGACTGCGCCCATGTTTGAAGTCCCACAGTTACGATGCCGGCAATGACCGCCATGTAGATCATGACCGCCCAACCGTTGATTCCCGACGGCAGGACGATCCCACCTGGCAAGGCTGAAACACCACAGATCACACCAAGAGCAATCAGCTGAATGGCTGCCAAATCAAGACCGGATTCCTGACCAGCCCACTGATCAAGAAGCACAATATGAACGGCAAACAACACAGCCGAAATGAAGGTCAGTCCCTCACCAAGTCCGACGCTAAAACCGTTCAGAGACAAAATCGACAACCCAGTAAACGCCAAGACCAGCGCAAACACGACGGGTTTTGAAATCGGCGTCCGGAACGCGATGAAAAGCAACAGTGGCGTCAGGATCACGTACATGCCCGTAATAAAACCGGACACCGACGCATCTGCCGTCTCCAGGCCAATCGTCTGCACGATTTGCGCCACGGCGAAGACCGTGCCCGCCATCAATCCGCGCTTCCACGTGGTGACAGGAGCTCGCAGAAGTGTGCGGCCTCGTAAAACAAAAATCACCAGCGCTGCAATGAAGAAGCGGACGCCCAGGAAGTCCAGCGTCGGAATCGCCGTCAGGATCCCCTTGATGATGAAGAACGTCGAGCCCCAGATCGCGGTCACACAGATCAGGGCCAGCATTGCAATGCCATCAACTCGGGTTTTCATCACGCCAGCCTAAACCAGGCGCTTGCACCCGCGCGCGCACGTCCACTTGAAGGTTCGGTATCGAAACACAACACTGCGACGAAACCACTTGCCAGGCGTTGCGCTGATTGACACCATCAATTTATGACAGTGTCGCAGCAAGAACTCCTAGTGAGCCACATTTCCATGGCCAGGCTCAAGCCGTATTTGAAGCGCACGGGAGGGGACATTCCCAAAAGCCTGGAACTATACTGTTGGCACGCCGAACTGGCGTCCGATGTTCATTTCATTCTGGGGATGACCGAAGTTTTTGTTCGCAACGCGATGGATCGGCAACTTCAGGAGTGGAACCACAAACAGGACCCTGAAGCGACCAGTTGGCTTCTTGAGGATCCAGCTCCCCCGCTCGATAAGCTCTCTGCTTCAAAGCGAAGCCAAGCGTTGAACTGGGCGAATAAGGAATCTAAACAAAAACCGAAGACTCACTCTCGCAAAGACCAGCCATCGCATGATGACGTCCTGTCCTGCGTCATGTTTGGAATGTGGGCGGATCTTCTTCCTCATCATGGGACAAGCACACCGTCAGATTTGGCCGGCTTGGAGGCAGAGAAGCATCGTCGCGCGTTGTGGAAACAGTGTCTGATTCACGCTTTCCCGAATGAGAAGGACCCCGACGGGTCAATCACCTACGGAAGGGTGGCGCGCCTACACAATCTGCGTAACCGCGTTGCGCACATGGAGTTCCTGTTAGACGACGACATTGACGCGCGCATGCATGATGCCTTCAAGTTGCTTGAGTCGATCGATCATCGCATTGCCGTGTGGGTCGGTTCGAAGAGCACGGTAAAAGACACCTTGAGCAGGTGCCCCATCTAAGAATGCGCTGGCTGAAAGGCTGTTTTCAGGGGGCAAGAGCGCCGTGCAGATCATCGCGGGACGCAAGGTGCCTGACGATTCGCGCACAAGCGTGAGCATCGGAACCCGCTTCGTGGTGATTCAGACTAAAGGTCGGGTCACATTCGTGAAGAACAGTCGGCAACTTATAGTTTTCGAGGCCCGGAAGCATTCGTCGTGCCGTCAAATACGAGCAGAAAAAATACTGGGGCAAAGAAAGCGTCCCAAAGTAGTCGTCCAAGTCTTTCCAGACTCGAGCGTCGAACATCGCGTTATGAGCGTAGACGGGGAGATCGCCAACGAAGCGTGCAATCTGGTCAGCGATTTGATCCCACATTGGAGCCGTCGCTACTTGACGCGGGCCGATTCCGTGAAGCCATGTGAATTCGAACCGGTTATAACCCTGCGGTGGCTGAATGAAGGTTGAGAATTCGTCAATCACCTGCCCGTCTTTCATTTTCACCAATGCCACCTGGCAGGCAGAGACTCCGCCACCGCGATTAGCGGTTTCGAAATCGACGGCAACAAAAGACGGTTGCCTCAGGAAGTGCAGGTTGGGAATGTATTTCGCATGAGAAGGCCAGCGCGACCTTGTTCTCTGTTCACTCATTGTCAGCACCACCATTCAGTGACCACCAGGATGTTGAATCGGCGGGCAAACACCACGTGCGGGAATCAGAATCAGTGCCACCAGCCAGTGACATTCCGTTATCCAACAGGTGCACGTCACAGTCGGCAACCGCAGTATTCAGGAGCATCTGGGCACCTTGAGGCACCTGGACCTCAACATCTTCTCCACCTGTATTCGTCGCGCAGAACAGTCTTCCCGCGCTGAACGCCAAAACTTCTTCGGGAACCCGATCAGCCCAGTGCACACGGTGCGCTGACCCAACAAGTTGGCGTCGGAGTCCACCCAATCGCATGTACAAAGACAGCATCGATGTTGGATCCTCACCCTGTTCGTCACGTGCCAACGCTCGGAATTCTTCAGGTTGAGGTAGCCACGGAGCAGAAGCACCATCGGGCCCAAAATCCATTGACGATCCGCGCTTCTTCCACGGCAGGGGGACACGACAGCCATCGCGGCCTCGTTGCTGACCATTCGTGCGAATCCACATCGGGTCTTGCCTAGCCCAATCGGGCAGATCGAGTACTTCTGGAAGTCCGAGTTCTTCACCTTGATACACATAGGCCGTTCCCGGCAGAGCAAAAAGCAACGCGGTTGCTGCCCGCGCACGACGCTTGCCCAGCACAGTATTCACGGGAGTATCTCGACGGGCATCGGCCAGCATGTCGAAAGGATCGGGATCTTTGTCGATGCGTTCCTGACCCAAGCGGGTAACCAGGCGGTGAACATCATGGTTCGCCAACGCCCACGCGGGCCCATCTTCTTGCCCGGCAACCGCGTAGGATTGCTCAATCGAGCGACGCAACCTATACGCAAACCAAGACTGAACCAGCAGGTCAAACGCGAATGACTGCTGAAGATGCCCGGGGGCCGTAAAACGAGTGAAAACCTCGGGATCATTGACCCACGCTTCGCCGACAAAATACTTCGGCGGATCGTAGGATTCGGCAAGCTGACGCCACTGCCTATAGATTTCGAAGAGCTCCGGCTGAGCCCACAAGCCCGACCGGTCCGCGTGCGTACCGCGCGGAATCGGAAGCGACTTCACCATTCCGTGCGCAACATCGATACGGAACCCGTCGACTCCACGGTCAAACCAGAATCGCAGAATATCGAGGAATTCGGCGCGAACATCCTGGTTACGCCAGTTGAAATCAGGTTGCGTGGAGTCAAAAAGATGCAGATACCACTGAGGGTTTTCGGTCCCATCGTCTAAGCGATCCCAGGCTGAGGCACCGAAAATCGACGGCCAGTCGTTCGGTGGCTGACTCCCGTCACCTTCCCCGTCGGCAAAGATAAAACGATCGCGTTCGGGTGAGCCGGGACCTGCGGAAATAGCGTCGATGAACCACTGGTGTTCGCTGGAACAGTGGTTGGGGACGATATCCATCAGCACGCGAATATCCCGCGCGTGAGCGTGCGCGACCAGCTGATCGAAATCGGCCAGAGTTCCGTAGTCGGGCAAGATCTGACGATAATCCGCGATGTCGTAGCCGTGGTCGTGTTGCGGAGATGGATAGCAGGGGTTCAGCCAAATCGCGTTAACGCCCAACTTCGCCAGATCGTCCAGCGACTGCGTCACGCCCGGCAGGTCACCAATCCCATCGCCGTTCGAGTCACGAAATGAGCGTACATAGACCTGATATGCGACCGCACCGCGCCACCACGCCCCATTGTGTTCCTGGTGAGCAGTCATTCCAATCCCCAATCTGATAGTCCGTTGCGCTCCGCACACTCCACTATTGTCCATCAGACCATGGAGAAACCGAATTGCGTTGTTATGGGCGCCAGTTCCGATCCGATGCGGGAGCACCGTATCGCTCGAACAGGTCGGTGGGTCGAGCGGTTCCGTCGTCGAATCCCAGTAGCGTCATATCCGCCATCACTATCGACGAGGCCGCACCCGTTTCGCTCATGTCCAGAGCATCTGCGGATATAGAGTTCTGGTCTGTCTGCCCCGCTGTGTCACAGTCGGCATCGGCTAGAACCTGCGCCATAATACGACCGCGGATAGCGAGTGGAGCTAATTCACCGTTGTCCCAGACAGCTTGGGTCGCCCCATCAAGGATCTCTCTCAAGTCATCTTCTTGGCACTCAGCTCCGTCGGTATCAACCGTGACATCGAAGGTCACCAGCGCCGGTTTCCCGAAGCCTTCCCCCACGTTCACCGACACATCGAAGTGAATGTCTTTCCCGCATTTTTCAGTAAGAGCATCATCGATCCCCGCTTCGATCAAAGTTTCAAAACGGTCTGATCGGCCTCGTCGACGTGTCGGCTTCATTGCGCGAAAGGCGATACCTGCACCCAACGCGCCAACGCCCAAGACCCCGATCAGCAGAGGGCTTCCGATCTGCGGAATCTGAGATTTCTTGCCGTTGCCGGCTGAAGGTATGCTCTGGCGCGACATGGCAGCCATCCGCATTCTCCGTCCGATTTTGGACAATTCTGAGCCTGTGGATTCACTCGTCATTGGGTGTCCTTTCCAGGGAGGGGAAGTCATTCACAGTCGATGTGAGTAGCGCCCCTTCATCGGAGTCACTGGATGCAACTGAGACGGTGGCGCGCGATGAGGAGGGTGGCCACGAGACATCGAATTCCACGGGAGTGACGGAATCGTCTTTTGCAAGCGTTACCACCGGGTCGAATGTCTCAAAAGAGGTCGGCGTTGTGACGTCCTGCCAGATTTCGTAAAACATGACGCGCGTGACCTCGTCATCTTGAGGAAGAAAATCCTGTAGTGCGGCAACAGCGGACGCGGTTCGACCCCACGGATTGACCTTCACCATGCGCTCCAACTGACGCGCTGTTTCGGTGTACGTTGCCGACGAATGGGCGTAATAGAGAGGCTGGCGGCGCGGCCGCACCAACTTACGACCGATCGTGACTCGGTGATCGGCCTGACGCGCCGGAGTCCCATCCATCGACGGGATAACGTCCTGGTCGTGAGCCAGCGACACCATGGTGACGTCCGGGCGAATCCGATACCTGCGCGCCGGTGCTCCCGTCGCCAGAATTGCTTGCACGTCGAGGCCGGCCGTCTTGGGATTCATCGACGCCAACACGGTCGCAATCAATCCCCCCTGCGAATGACCGCAGATCAACACCGGTTCCGTTGCATACTCTCCCGGGTTAAGCCCATCGCGTTTCATTGCATCGTGGATCGCCATGACAAGCCCACTGCGCATATTCGATTCGATACCGATCATTTCGCGGATGTTTGATTCCATATCCGCGGGATTCGCGTTCGATTCGAAGTCCATATGCGCCGTTCCGGGCAGGGATACCAGCCATCTGCGGGCTTCCCCTTCTCCGACGCGGGTTATTTTCACCGTGTTCCCGTCGGTCATCGACCAGTACATGTCGTCAATATCGGCGCATAGATCGCCCAGACTCTGGGGGGCTTCCCAGCGACGAAGTGCAGCTGTGGCGTGTCCGGCTGGGGGATCAATGGACGAGGCTTCGGCTGAATCTGCGATCACTTGGGCGTGAACAGGGCCGGAATGAATGTAGCCCACGGCCGTTCCGATCGACAGCATTCCGGTCATCAATGTGTCGTATGCGCGTTTGGGAACAAGGGGAAGTGCTTGAGCTGCTCGTTTCCCCATTGGACTATCGGGTTCAAGGGCGATACGAGCACGCATCACCGTCTTTGCCACGTGGGAAACGGCCTGCGCACTACCGGCGAGGAAGCGGACGAAGAGCGTATCAAGACCGGGTTCGTCGAAGAAAAGGCGTTGCGAGCGCTCAGATGAATCGTCGCCCATCGATTGAGAGGCGTGGCGAGCTTTTTGTCGCATCTCTTCAGAGAGGACGGGTAGTTCTGATACAAGACCTAATGCTCCGGAGGCAAGGAGTGCTGGCACCAAAGGAATCAGGCGCATGGCGGTGTAAGCGGGAGAAAACGACTGGGGAACACGGCGAGGCGCATAGATGCGTGGTGTACGACGATGCGCCATGGCTTCTCCTTTCCCACTGTTCCTTATGTTTCAAGCGTAGTGCGGTCAGCACAAGGCGCAATCGGGGACAACCCCTGTTTATTTGCTTGTTCCCTGAGGTCCACACGTACCATGACAGACTTCAGCCATTGACACTCATACCCCCTAGGGGTATCTTCATTTGAGAAGGACAAGCAGGAAAGGCGACCCATGGCATACGGATATTCAGCCTCCACTGACCGTTATCTGGCCAGACTCCGCCGTATTGAAGGACAGGTTCGCGGACTCCAGCGCATGGTCAGCGAAAACGAGTACTGCATCGACATCATTACGCAGATGTCCGCCGTCCAATCAGCGCTCAATTCCGTTGCCATCGGCCTGCTGGAAGACCACATGAACCACTGCGTCGTCCACGCCGCCAAAGAATCCGACGAAGCCGCGCACGAAAAGATTGAAGAGGCCACCAAGGCAATCGCCCGGCTCATCAAGTCCTGAACCACCTACTGTGCACGATCCAGCCACAACAACAAGGAGAACGCCATGACCATGGAAATTGATCGCACCGTTGAACTCGCCGTTAATGGCCTGACCTGCGGACACTGCGTCCAGTCCGTCACCGAGGAACTATCCGAAGTTGCCGGCGTGAAGAACGTTGACGTCATCCTCAACTCCGGTGCCACCTCCAAGGTCACCCTCGTATCCGACGTTGCCCTTGACGATGATGCCCTGCGTGAAGCCGTGTCCGAAGCAGGCTTCGAGCTGGTCAGCATCACCCGCGACTTCTGAGACCCTCGGGCGCGGGCGATGCCCGCGCCCGACCTCGTTCCTCAAAACTGGCCGGCACCTGGCCCAACATAACGCGCCACGTCCTCGACCACCTCCCTTCCGCGCCCGGACACCCACGACCGCCCGCGGGCACACCACCAGTCGGCATGCCCACACACTCAGCCTTCGTGACACGTCCCGGCAAGCGGACAAGGAAAGACAACCGTGTCCATATCCCCCACTCTTCACTCCGTCGCCCCCGTTTCCGACTCCTATAATTCCGAGGGCACAACCCACATCGGCGAAGGCGTCAAAGTTCATGCGCAGAACCTCAAACGCCGACTGATCATCTGCATCCCCTTCTGGCTGATCGCAATGCTTGTGTCGATGGTGCCCGCCTGGCAGTTCGTCGGCTGGCAGTGGGTTGTCGCCATTGCGTCGATCCCCGTCACCACTTGGGGTGCATGGACCTTCCACAAGGCAGCCTTTGCGGCTGGGCGCCACGGATCAACAACGATGGACACCCTGGTGTCACTGGGCGTCATTGCGTCCTCCCTGTGGAGCTGGTGGGCTCTCCTCTTCGGTGGCGCAGGCGAACTCGGCATACGCATGTCGATGAGTCTCTTTCCACGCGCAGCCACGGCCACACACCACGCGGAACTCTATTTCGAGGGAGCCTGCACGATCACCGTGTTCCTTCTGAGCGGACGGTGGATGGAAGCGCGCGCTCGATACCGCGCCGGCAACGCACTGCGAGCACTGCTTGAACTCGGCGCAAAGGAAGCGACGAAGATCGAAGTCGATCCCGCCACCGGCGAGCGTCACGAAATGGTTGTTCCGGCAGCATCTTTACAGGTCGGCGACATGTTCATCGTTCGCCCCGGCGAGAAGGTAGCCACAGACGGCATCGTTGTTGAAGGCCAGTCCACACTCGACACTTCCCTACTGACCGGCGAATCGGTGCCCGAAGACGTCAGCGTGGGCGACGAGGTCACCGGCGCGACAATCAACACGTGGGGCACCCTCACGGTCAAGGCAACCCGAGTCGGAGCCGACACTACTTTTGCTCGCATCGGCGCGATGGTGAGCCAAGCGCAGGCCAGTAAAGCCCCTGTTCAGCGACTTGCCGACCGTCTTTCCGGAGTCTTCGTTCCAATCGTCATCGGCATCGCACTGCTGACCTTGATCGGCTGGCTGATCGCTGGAGCATCTCTACAGACAGCCTTTACCGCCGGCGTCGCCGTGCTGGTTGTCGCCTGCCCATGCGCACTCGGCTTGGCGACTCCGACCGCCCTTCTGGTGGGATCCGGTCGCGCATCCCAGCTGGGTATCGTCATCAAATCCGCTGAAACGCTGGAGCAGACGCGAACGATCGACACGATCGTTCTGGATAAGACCGGCACCGTCACCACCGGCAAGATGTCGCTGGAAAGCATCGTTACTCTACCGGAGTCGAACAGCGACCGACTATCGGAAGACACAATCCTCGGCCTTGCTGCCGCGGTTGAGTCCGCGTCCGAGCACCCTATTGCTCGCGCCATTGTCGCCGGTGCGGGCGCGCGGGGAGTCGCGGCCTCGTCGATTCGCGGATTCTCGAACCACGCAGGACGTGGTGTATCTGCGCTGATAGACACCCCTTCCGGTGGCGATTCGCTGGTGTTGGTTGGACGCGCGTCATGGCTGGATTCTCTGGGCGTCACTATTCCGTATGAGGTCGAGTCTGCAATTGCCACCGCCGAAGCAAGTGGCGCGACCGCAATCGTGATCGCCCGGACGGGCCAGTGGAGTGATTCCAACGAGGCCGGCCACGCTCACCCAGCCACCACAGTAGAATCGGTGGCCAACTCTTCCACCTCCGAGTCGGCAGAAACTTCGATTGGCGTCCCCGGCTTGACCGCGCCCGCTCCCCTGGCCACAATCACGATGAACGTCCAGGGCATGACGTGCGCGTCGTGTGTGCGCAGGGTCGAGAGGAAGCTCGGCACACTCGACGGTGTCAGTGCCTCGGTGAACCTTGCGACCGAGTCCGCGACGATCACGCTGACCGAACCGCACACGGATGAAGAACTCGAAACCATCGTCAACAACGCGGGATATCAAGGAACCGTACTTGCGCGAACCGACGTATCTGCGTCAGAGACGGCGATGTCAGCGAACACCGAAGAGAAGGCGACCTCCGCTCAGAGGATCCTGCCGGAGCATATTGAAGGCTATGCGTACGGTGTTCTGGTTGTTCGCGACACCGTGAAGGACACGTCTAAGACCGCAATCGAGCAGCTCAAGGGATTGGGGATTGAGCCGATCCTGCTGACCGGAGACAACGAGGCAGCCGCTCAACATGTTGCTCAGCAAGTTGGTATTTCGCGCGTTATTTCGCAGGTCATGCCGGAAAAGAAGTTCGACGTCATCAAGGGCTTGCAGGATGAGGGACACGTTGTCGCCATGGTTGGCGACGGCGTAAACGACGCTGCGGCACTTGCTCAGGCGGGCGCCCATGGCCTGGGGATCGCTATGGGATCAGGGACCGATGTTGCGATCGAGGTCGCCGACATTACGTTGGTCAATTCCGACTTGACCAGCGCAGCCACTGCCATCCGCATTTCGCGCCGTACCCTGCGCATCATTAAGGGCAATCTGTTCTGGGCATTTGCCTACAACGTTGCGATGATTCCGCTGGCAATCGCCGGCCTGCTGAACCCCATGCTTGCGTCGGCTGCGATGGCGTTCTCATCCGTGTTCGTTGTGTTGAATTCGTTGCGTTTGCGTTCAGCACAATAGCGGGTCACCACGTGAACAACTGCCCTAACAGACTTTGCCAGTGTTTTACACTGTAAGAGTGAATCCTCCCAGTCTGCCAGCGCGGTCAAACGTCGCTCCTCAACGAGTGGCAGCCATCATCCCAGCCCACAATGTTGGCCACGATGTTGCCGGTACTGTGCGCGCATGCCGAGCCATCCCCGGCGTCGATCTGCTGATCGTCGTCGACGATGGGTCCGATGACAACACGGGAGCTGCCGCCCGCGCCGCCGGTGCAGTCGTCGTCCGCCATTCTGTGGAACGAGGCCGCGCATCCGCCATCGAGACTGGCGTCAAAGTGGCCGCGATGCGTGATCGGGCGGATTGGCCTGCGCGTCTTCTTCTTGTTCTGAACGCTGACTTGGGCGATTCGGCGGTTGAGGCTACTGCGCTTGTTGAGTCCGTGATGAACGGTGAAGCCGACTGCGCTTGTTCTATTCCCATAGGAATGAGCCTCACGTCGAAATTGGGACGGGCTGCGCAGTTGGCGCGTCGCGTTATTCGACGCGCAACCGGCTGGGAACCCGCTTACCCGCTTGCGTCCGTGCGTTGCGTGACACGCGAGGGAATCACGGCAGCTATGCCCTTTATGAACGGGTACGGCTTGGAAATTGCGATGACGATTGATGTGCTCAACGCGGGCTTGTCGATCATTGAAATTCCCTGCAGTTTCGAACGCACCGGTGCAGATAAATCATTCGGCGATTTGAACCCGCGTACGCGCTTCACCGATACGACGATCGCTTCAATTCGCACGGTATTCGGTCGCGCAAAAGCGCGCCACCATCACCCGCACCTGTATGCGAATGCTCGCCAGGGCGTTGGAATCCCCTACCCATGCGTTGCACGTGATCGGGAAGTCACTGACGTCTAGCCGTTCAAGGATTTCAACCGTAAAACTTGGGTGCCCTGCTTGGGAGGATCCCAAGCAGGGCACCATACGCTTGTCAGCGACTCACACCATCAATCAGCGGATCGTCACCTGACGCGAGACCATGCCCTGGCGAGCACGACGCTCATCAGCGGTCAGTGGCTCCTTCACGGCAAGAGCCTTTTCAAGCTCGGTTGCCAGGGTTGCTGCGTCTTCGGCGATGTCATCAGCAGTCGCACCCTCGGCAAGTTCGAAGACCGGGATTGCGATGCCACATGCACGGAACGCCCCTACGAAGCGCGAGCCCTCACCCATGCGAGCCTTGCCAGCTGCCTGCAGGCGAGCCAAGCCGGTGAACAGCGCGGACTCTTCCACGTCGGTCACGTAGCGCACGAAGTTACGGTTCATCTCGCACCAGAACATGCCGGTAACACCGGGAACTGCGACGGTCGGGATGACCTCGTCGCGGTTTTCTTCAAGCGCACGAGCGGTCTGCTCGTCCATTTCCTCTTCCGGGTTCAACCAGAAGTGGAAGTTTTCTTCCAGGCTCATTTCGCCGAAGCCTTCCGGATCCAGGATGTCCTGGAGACGATCGGAAGGTTCGCGCACATCAATGTCAATAACGCCCTCGACGCCGTCGGCCTTGGCTGCAATCGCTGCGAGAATTGCAGCGCCAGCGTCGTGTGACAGGTCGGCCGAGTTGAAACGAGTCTGAGCTGCAACCAGAATTCGACCATCGCCACGCACCATCGCGGGATGACCGTCCGGGAGCAGAGTGACGAAATCGAATTCGACCGCGCCATGCTCAGCGTTAGTGCGTGCGCTCATGATGGCGCACGGGAGGATCTCGCGCATGGCGACCAGTTCAACCTCACCCTTGAGACCCTCGTAAGGGCGGGAAACGAACGGAATCGGAGCGCGGAATGCCGGACGAGCGGCAGGATTTGTTACCTTCTTGCGGCGGCTTGCTTTACCCATAGTCCAAATCGTAGCGGTAGCGCGCCCACCGGCGTTATTCCGCGTCCGGTTCGGCGCTAGTCCAATCGGGCACAATCAAGCGCGGTGCGACAATGCAGATGATCCCGGCCTCGTCATTATTATTCACGAGGCCGGGGCCGCAAGCGAAACTGGCACCTGGAAGTGCCCGGAAAATTCAACTATTATCCGCGGCAGCCTGAACGGCCGGAAGAGCTGCCTTGAAGCGTTCCAGGAACTTCTCGTACGCCTTAGCATCATCGGGATCCGCGTCGATGACGCTAGCCTGGACGTTCGCGAACACTTTGGAATCAAGATATTCGGGAAGAGTCTCATCTTCACCGCGCGACTTCATGAACTGAGCGAGCACCGCGATACCCCACGCGCCACCCTCGCCAGCGGTTTCACCAACGGACGCCGCAATCCCCAGCGAATCCGCGAGGATTTTCTGCGCCACACCCGGCGTCTTGAACAGACCACCGTGAGCGAAAACCTTGTCCAGCCCGACCCCTTCATCGGCAAGAATGTCGAGTCCAATACGGACGGCTGCGAAGACGCTCATCAGCTGAACGCGGAACGCATTCGCCAAGGTGAACGTGGCATCCGGGGTGTGAGTGAACAGCGGGCGACCGCCTTCCAAGCCCATGATCGGCTCTGCGGACAGCGTGTTGTATGCCAGCAATCCCGCACCGTCGGCATCACCCTTCAGCGCGTTGAAGTACAAAAGGTCATACACGTCAGAAACCTTCATATCCATGCCCGCAAGCTTCGCAAACTCGACGAACATGCCGACCCACTCATCCAACTCGGACGAACCGTTATTCGAGTGAACCATCGCCACCGGCGAACCGTCGGGAGTCGTCACCATATCGACCTCAGTGTGCAGGCGCTTCAACGCTTTCTCCAGCACAATCATGAGGAACACGGAGGTGCCACACGAAATGTTACCCGTACGCTGAGCCACCGAATTCGTCGCCACCATGCCCGTACCGGCGTCACCTTCAGGCGGACACATCGCAATACCCGGGCGGAGTGTGCCCGTCGGGTCAAGCAACAGCGCGCCTTCTTCGGTCAGGACACCCGCATCTTCGCCAGCACTCAAAACCGTCGGAAGCAGGTCGGACAACCGCCACGGCAGATGCCGCGGAGCAACCAACTCGTCGTAGGAAGTAACCATCGACGCATCAAAATCGCCGGCAACCGAATCAATCGGGAACATACCCGACGCGTCACCAATACCCAGAACATGGCGACCAGTCAGTTGCTCATGCACCCAACCAGACAGAGTATTGATCGACGCAATCTGAGGAACGTGCGTCTCTTCATCAATGACCGCCTGATGAAGATGAGCAATCGACCAGCGAAGCGGAATATTGAAGTGGAACGTATCGATCAGCTCGGCCGCGGCGCGACCCGTGTTCGTGTTACGCCACGTCCTAAACGGAGCAAGCTGCTTGCCATCGGCATCAAACGCAAGGTAGCCATGCATCATCGCCGAAATACCCAGCGAACCGTAGGTCGTAGGAACAACACCGTAGCGTTCCTTCACCTGCGCAACCAGCGTCGCATAGGCATCACACAAGCCTTCTTTGACGGCGGAAAGGCTGTATGACCAGAGGCCGTCGACAATCTGGTTCTCCCACGAATGAGCACCCGTCGCCAGAACCTCGTGGTCGGGGCCAATAAGAACAGCCTTAATTCGGGTTGAGCCGAGCTCGATGCCCAGCGCGGTCTGGCCGTTTTCAATCAGCTCTTGAACTGTAGCGCTCATGCGTTTAGTCCTCCACTTGTCATCGTTGACGTGCCGAAATTGTTTCACGCGTTATCGACACCACGCTATCACTGACTCAAATGTCCGTAAGGGTTTGCCCACAATGACGAAGAAGTGCACAGATGATGGCCGCAGCACCATCATTTTCGACGGCCCCTGTGACAAAATCACCGGATTTCTTCACACCATCATCGGCGCCACCCATGACAACGCCGAAGTTTGCCCACTCAATCATGGGAACATCATTCGTGCCATCACCGATCGCGACAGTGCCTTCAAAGGGAACACCCAAGTCGGCGCTCAGCGTTTCAAGCCCGCTGGCTTTCGTTACTCCTAGGGGAAGAACGTCAGCCCAACTGGTCCAACCGATCGAGCATTCCCAGTTCCCAATAACTCCCGCATTGGTCAAAGCAATTTCAAACTCTTCACGGTTCATCGCCGGTTCACGAATGACAACCTTGATCGCGTCAGCTACCTTGAGGTCTTCGATCGGTTTCACGGCGAATTTTTCGATCAGTTCCCCGGGTGGAAAAACGTCGGAGATGAGGAACATTCCAGGAATTTCCACACCGATCAGAGCATTCGGCATCTCCTGACCAACCTGGTCAACCAAAGTCGACGGATCAAAAGTGGAAATGTCAGCAGACAATGCGCCAGAAGCATACGCGTCAGAAAAGTGAACGCGGATAGCACCGTTCGAGCAGAGCGCCCACGTACGAGGATCCCCCAGTTGCTCAAGCACCGGCTGCGTTGCTTCCAACGAACGCCCCGTCGCAATAACGACGTTCATCCCCGCACCTTCAGCAGCGCCGATTGCTGCGCGCACACGCGCCGACGCCCCCGTCGGTAAGAGCACCGTTCCATCAAGGTCAAGACCGATCAGGATCTTCTTCGGATCCGTCGGTATCGATTCGGGCAACGCCTGAAATGCCGATTCGACCAGTGACTCAAACTGGATCGGTGCCTCACCCGATGGGGGCGGGGACACAAGGTTAACGATGGGTGCGTTGGAAGTTTCAGCCATGTGATGTCACTTGACGGGCTTGAGCACTTCCAGACCACCTAGGTACGGGCGCAGTGCTTCGGGAACGTAGACCGAGCCGTCTGCCTGCTGGTGATTTTCGAGGATCGAAACCAGCCAGCGAGTGGTGGCAAGAGTGCCGTTCAGCGTCGCCACTGCGGCCATGCCATCTTCGCGGCGCTCACGAATGCCCAGGCGACGTGCCTGGAAAGTGGTGCAGTTCGAGGTCGACGTGACCTCCATGTAGCGTTCCTGGGTCGGCAGCCATGCTTCGCAGTCGAACTTGCGTGCAGCCGAGGTGCCGAGGTCGCCGGCAGCCGTGTCAATGACGCGGTAGGGAAGCTCAACCTTGCGGAGCATTTCTTCTTCCCATGCCAGGAAGCGCTGGTGCTCTTCTTCGGCCTGCTCGGGACGGCAGTAGGAGAACATTTCAGCCTTGTTGAACTGGTGGACGCGGATGATGCCACGTGTGTCCTTGCCTGCAGAACCGGCTTCGCGACGGTAGCAGGTGGACCACCCCAGGTAACGCTTCGGACCGTCGGACAGATCGAGGATCTCGTCGGCGTGGTAGCCCGCAAGGGCCACTTCGGACGTACCGGTCAGGTACAGGTCGTCAGCGGGCAGGTAGTAGATCTCGTCCGAGTGCTCGTTGAGGAAGCCGGTACCGCCCATGACTGCGGGGGTCACGAGAGTCGGGGTCATCATCGGGACAAAACCAGCCTTCACGGCCTGATCGAGTGCCATTGTCATCAGGGCGAGTTCAAGGCGAGCGCCGATGCCCTTGAGGTAGTAGAAGCGCGCGCCGGAGACCTTTGCGCCACGCTTGGTGTCAATCGCGTCGAGGCCTTCACCAATGGCCAGGTGGTCTGCGGGTTCGAAGCCTTCGGCTGCGAAGTCACGTGGCTTGGGGCCTTCGTGGCGCAGGACGACGAAGTCTTCTTCACCACCAACCGGAACACCATCGAGGACGAGGTTCGGCAACAGGCGTGCAAGACGGTCAGCCTCTGCGTCCGCTTCGTTCGCCTTGGCTTCGAGAGCCTTCACCTGTTCGGCAAGTTCCTTCGCCTGAGCGAGAATCGCAGGGCGTTCTTCCTTGGATGCCTTACCGACCGACTTGGAAACTTCCTTCTGGGTAGATCGAAGGGATTCGAAATCCTGCAGGCTGGTGCGACGCAGTGCATCAGCTTCAAGGATGCGGTCGACAAGTTCAACATCGCCACCGCGTGCGCGCTGGGACGCGCGGGCGGGCTCAGGGTTTTCACGAAGTGCGCGAATATCAATCATGTTTCCAATCTTAGGGCAGGGCTCGGCCTAGCGTTATTCACGACCAACGCTTGTGTGGATAACGCGAGTGAACAGGCTTCGGATGTGGAAAAGGCGTTTCCACAGCGATGGATTGTGGATTCGACTTATCCACAATTTTGTTTTCTGGCGGGGCGTGAAAAGCGTTCGATCGATAGTCTTGATGCATGACGATCTGGATTGTGATGGGCATTCTTGCTCTTGCGTTCGTTCTCTTTGGCGTCGTGTGGCTCTGGCGCTGGTATCAGACGCGTCAAGCACGCCTGCAACTGCGCAAAGATGCGATGCTCGCCCCCAGTTCCGTTTTCGATCCCAAGCGCGGTCGCCCACGTCCGTGGGTGATCGTGAATCCGGTCAAACATGATGATGTGGATGCTTTCAAAGCCGAAGTCAATCAGGCTGCACATCAGATGGGCATTGACCACGTGCATTGGCATGAAACAACCGCGGAAGACCCCGGCACCGGTCAAGCAATTGATGCTTTGGCGCAGGGCGCATCCATCATCATTGCTTCCGGTGGTGACGGCACGGTGCGCGCTGTGGCCGCGGGCGTTGCTGGGTCGGGTGTACGTATGGGCATTATTCCCGCCGGCACCGGCAATATTCTGGCCCGTAACCTAGGAATTCCGATCAACGATCCAGCCCAAGCGATGCGCATTGCTCTGGGAGAAAACCACCAGGCGCTTGACTGCGGGTGGTTGCGCGTCGACAACGTCGACACGCCTTCCGAGATTCCCGCGGAGGGAATGCTGGTGCGGGCGGCTCTGACGAAGAACAGAGTCGACACAGATACTCCGTCATCACTCGATCATGCGGAGTCCTCACTGGCTCACCGCGCTCAGAATCTGCCCGGAACGGACGAGTATTCGTTTGTCGTCATCGCCGGTCTTGGCTTCGACGGCGAAACGATGGCTGCGACCGATTCAGAACTGAAGAAGAAGGTTGGATGGGTTGCCTATGTGGTAGCAGCCCTCGGAGCAATCGCGAAGGAAGGAACAAAACTTCGCTTGATGCTCCGCAACCCGAAACCGATCACTGATCCTGTCGGGGACGCTCCCGGAGATGATGAGCACTCTCGCGTCGTCGACGAATCCGCAACGATCAGCGGGGTCAGCGTCCCCGATCAGCCCGAATCAGTTCTCACGTGGGTTCATTCGCGCACTGTCATGTTTGCGAACTGCGGGGAACTTCCATTCATCACCTTGGCACCGGGTGCTCGCGTCGATGACGGGCTGATTGATGTCATTGCCGTCAACACGGAAGCTGGCGTACTGGGCTGGGCGGACCTGTCCTTGAAGATCATGGGACAGGGACTGGGTGTGAAGACCATGAATCTTCCGGTTTCCGCCGGCAAGATTCAGTTCAGGCAGGCAGAGGGCGCATCCGTCGCCGCTCAATCACCCCAGGTGATTCAGGTTGATGGTGACGCGATCGGAACTGCGCGAACCGTTCACGTCCGGCTTGATCCACAGGCTCTAGATATTGCAGTTCCCGGCCTCGAAAACTGAAACCGGGAAATAAGCAGTCAGCCGTTCAACGGCCACGACGGTGCAACCGGGTAATCCGGAACGTCAACGCCATTTCCACCCTGAAGAATTGACGCAACCCAGGCGCGACCCGCGTGGAAATCCTCGTCGCTGGTTCCACGCAGAACATGTGCTTCCACTCCGTCAACGCGCGGGTACGAACCCATAAAACGAACCTCGGGCGAATAGCGATGCAGACCAACAAGAGAGGCTTGAACACGTTCTTCAGAAATGTGTCCAACAATGTCGATGCTGAACGTGTAGTCACCCAAACCGTCACCGCTTGGGCGAGACTCAATACGCGAAAGGTCGACACCGCGGACAGCGAACTGCTCCAACAGGGTCAGCAATGCACCGGACTCATTCACCGGAAGAGCAACCTGGATCGTCGTCTTATCCGCACCCGTTGGCGCGGGGATCTGGCCCGGCTTCGACACCAGGACAAAACGCGTCACAGCACCCGGATTATCAGCGACGTCCGTGTACATCGCTTCAAGACCATAGGTCTGAACCGAAACCTCGTTGCAGAGAGCCGCATCAAACGGGGCGTCACCACCGGAAAGGATTTCTGCCCCGGCTGCCGTGGAAGTGGCAGGCACATGAACAGCGCCCGGGAAAGTGGCTTCAACCCATCCACGACACTGAGCCCACGCGTGCGGGTGCGTACCAATGCGACGAACATCTTCGGGCCGGGTTCCCGGACGAACAGCCAGCTGGAACACCACGTGGACAACCATTTCAGCAACGATCACCAGTGGCTCACCTCGGGAGAGTGAATCAAGAGTCGCGTTCACGCCACCCTCAATTGAATTCTCGATCGGCACAACCGCGCGGTCGGCTTTGCCCTGGCGAACGGCGGCCAGAGCCTGTGGTGCACTGGTCATCGGCATCAGTGTCGCGTCGACTGGCGCGACTTGGCGCACGGCCTGTTCGGTGAACGTTCCGAACGGTCCAAGAAATGCGATTCGCAATGACATTGATGTCCTTCGTTATTTGTTTTCCGCAGAAGCAGAGTCGGCGTTCTCAGATACGGCGTCACATGCCGTGATCCTGTAGAGCTTCGCGGTTCCGCCTTGATCCACTAATTCAAAGCCATACGAGGTATCAACGTTGTACAGGCCCGGGAATCGAGACGAACGCAGGAAGTTGTAATACTTTCCATCTTCATCGGCGTAGTAATGCGTAATCCCCATCTGGTTCACGACCTCGCACACTTCAGGATTGTCGTGGATCTCGTTGAAGTGCTTCACCAGAACCTGCTGCCAGCGTTCCTCGTTATTGGTGGTCGACAGCTGAGGGAAAACCGCATCATGCTGTCCAAGAACTTCCGTGTACGCCGCGCCCGCAATCGGATCACCCAGGACAAGCGAATCTCCGGGAATCAGCAGTTGCATTCGACGAATCATTGCGAGCTCAGCGGTGTCAGCCATGCCCGGCTTCCCCAGGTTTTCTGGGTCGTAGACGTAGTCGGTGGCGCGAAGGCGCGC
Source organism: Pauljensenia sp. OF14-1SRA (assembly GCF_027694595.1). NCBI lineage: Bacteria > Bacillati > Actinomycetota > Actinomycetes > Actinomycetales > Actinomycetaceae > Pauljensenia > Pauljensenia sp. OF14-1SRA. The sequence goes on from NZ_JAQEVQ010000002.1 coordinate 47,777, forward strand.
ATCCAAGGCACCTCCGCCGGTGAGTAGCAGAAGCAGGACGCCGATAACAACGTCGATCAACCAGCGTGGGAATAGTGCAGGCAGGCTCTCTTCGCCCATGTTGGCGCCCACCAGTTCGTCGGTTTCGCTGGCTCCGAAGAATTCTGGTTCTTCGGCTTCACCGGCTTGCACCCCCTCTTGAGCTCCGCCGGGTTGCGCCACTTCTTCGGTTCTCAAGACGTGCGCTACCTCTTCGGTTCCGCCGTCGTCTTCATGGGTGAGCTGCGCGGTTACACCCTGCGAAACGCGGGCTACCCACTCAAAAACAAGGAAGGAAATCCGCTCGAAACCTATCGCCATCAACGGCACCATTGTCAGTCCATGCGGTCCCATGATCCGTCGCGGATCCAAGTACCAGGGGGCCAAAAGGAATGTGCGGAACTCCCCAATCGGCGCATACGCCAAGAAAGTCAGCAAGCAGAACAGCAGGTAAGAGACGATCGGCCAAATCGCACCCGGCTCCCAATCGGGGGTGTCGGCATGTTGGGCAGGCCCGGCCTCGTCGATGCGGAAAACGCTGAAGGCGTCAACGCTCACCGCAATGCCGACCAGCAGTAGGACAACTTGGACGGCGATCAGCATTGTCATCGCGGTCGTTTGCGAGAACGGTGGCGCGGGCGTGAACGTGTGGCTAAACGCGTACTCCCACGAGATTCCAGCTCGCGGATAGTTGCCCATCGCGCGAATTTTGCCCGTCGTCAAAAGCAAGAAGGGGGTGACGAGGCTCGCCACGCAGACAAGTCCCCCGACGAAAGCAAGGGATCGAGCGCCACGACGGTAGGCGCGAATCGCGCCCCCACCGACACCCGAAAGGAACGCGGCAATCAGCATGACGTAGATCGTGAACGCAGAACTCGGGTGAGCAACGGACGCGCCAAACATTCCTGCCAGTAGCAGGATCGTCAACGGGATCTGATGAGCAAGCGCACCCACACCCACCCGACGCGCATCCAGCAAGCGCCGACCGACGATCACCGCGAGCGCAACAACGCCTGGGATCAGAGCAAGACCGGTCGCCAATGGCCACTGGTTGTACATCGTCAGGTTGTCCGCAGGCATATCCAACAGAGCGCCTGCCAGAACGGGGGCTGCAAGAATCGCTCCGCGTTTACGCGTAATGACGCTGGTCATCGCGGTCGCACCAATAACCCAGACCAGCATCAGAACCAGCGATGTCACATTCGCGGTCAGAACAACTGTCTTCGGGGTTGCGAACAGGGCAGTGAAAGCATGCCACGTGGTCGGATAGAAAACGTCTCGACCACCGTAGAGGTCAGAAAGACCACCGAAGGGTGAAGCGTTCCTGGTTTGCACGATCGTCCACACGCCATTCAAATGGAATGTTGAATCCCACTGCTGGACGGGATTTCTTGGGCTTGCGTGCAACAGCATCGGAAGGGCTGCTACGAACGTACCGACGGCGATCATCACCCACATTGAGGCTCGCACTCGAACCTGCTCAGCACCCAGAGGCTGACGTGGTCCAATGTGTGACAGCAAGCTTCCCGGCTGGAGGCGCCCTCCACCAGCACGGCGAGCGGTAGCAAACAACCAGTTCACGCATCCCAAAACGAAAGCGATCCCGAGCAGGGGAAATACTTTTTCACGAGACCACGTGACATCGCCACGATCAAAAACAACGGACAGGATTGTCAGGAAGCCAAGCGTGATCGCGGGAGCAATGCCAACCGCAATAACGGAAGAGCGCACCCAGGATCGCACCCAGAAGACTCCCGGCAGAATCAGCGCAATCGCCATCTCCACCAAGATCGGTCCGGCAGCCCACCACTGTCCAAGCACGTTTTACTCCTGCGGAAGCGTGCCCGCGTCTAAAGCGTCTACAGCGGGTTCGGCCTGGTCCTTGTGCGAACGGTGAAGGATGAACTCAACGATCATCGGGATCAGGGAGACGAACACGATCGTCAAAATAATGATCGACAGGTGATCGTGCACGAAGTCGACGCCACCCAAGACCGAACCCAGGTAGGTGATGCCTGCGCCCCAGAGCAACGAGCCAAGCGAGTTAAACGCTAAGAACTTCGGGTAGGGGTAGCGTGCAATGCCTGCAGCAAGCGGAATGAAAGTGCGCACGAAGGGGATGAATCGACCAATCACCAGCGCGCGACCGCCGTAGTTCAGGAAGTAGCTCTCCGCTTTGTGCAGATGCTCGGTCTTCAAGAAGCGCGCATCGTCAGAAAACAGGCGACGACCGTAGCGCGCACCCAGCCAATAGCCGATCTGCGCACCGATAAATGCGGCGATGAAGGTCAGGATGACCAGAGTTGGCAGGTGCAAACCCAGACGGTCGTGCAGAAGACCCGCTGTGAACAGCAAGGAGTCACCGGGAAGAACCGGGAACAAGACGCCCGACTCGATCAGCACGATCGCAAGTGTGCCCCACAAAACCCACGGGCCCATTGCTAGAAGCAAGCCCTCCGGATCATGGAACCAGCCGATGAACGTGCTCAGCCAGCTTGAATCGGCCATCGGCGACAGGGTAGGCGAAAGCGCCGGCAGAAGGTCGGTGGCGAGGGTCGATAAGTTCACTCAGTCTCCTTGATACTCGTGCGAGCTTTTCTCGCGCGTTGGCGGGACGTAGCGCTCGGCATATTCCCGCGCTTCACACCCTACCCGTCAAGCGCTCGCAGTTAGGATTGAGAGCATGGAGTACACAGAGGATGACGTCACACCCGCAGGTTCCGGTGACGTTTCCTCTCAGACTGTTTCTGCCCTCGCAGACCACGAGACCACTGAAGACCCGCAGAATTATGCGGAATCTGAAGCGCTGGCTGACACCGCGGATACCGAATCTGACGTGGTTGACGACGGCGTGGATGATGAAGCGAAACCCCACACACCTGGCCGTCTGTCCGTCCCCGTTCACTATGCGGATAGGCAGACTCCGCGCAGGCGACGTCGCGAGGACTTGTTTCAAGCACTTTTCTGTGTTTTCGGAATCGCTGCCACGTGGGCAATCGGCGTTTTTGCGAACGCGACTACGCAGGGTGTGACAGAGGATGTCCTTCGTTTTCGTTTCATTCGTGAAATTCTGCTTCTTCCGATCACGTTGATCGAGGGCAGCGTTGTCCTGATCGCTCCGATTGCGATTGTGGTTGCGCTGGCCTTACGTCGGCGTATTTCCGCGATCGCTCATTCTGTGGGCACGGCGATCGTCGCGGTACTGGTGGGGTGGGCGCTCCTCTGGGCGACTTCACTGCTACCTGATGACATCACGGCTCCTCTTCGCGTGGCGAAGGCTGTCGCACTGTTGGGTGATACGACGTCAACGGCGCTGGGGATCAACCTGATCGTAATCACGCTCTGCGCAATGTTCACTGTCGCGGGCGAGATGCAGAATATGCGAACCGTCCGGTGGGCGTGGATCGGCCTGTGGGTGATTGTTTTCCTTGGTGTGATGCGTTCGTCGATGACTCTGCCGAGCGCGTTCATTTCCGTGTTCATCGGCCGGATCGTTGGTTCAATTGCGCGGTGGTTTTTCGGCTTCGAGGATCGTCGCGCCTCGGGTACGGATATCGTTTCCGCTCTTTTGGACTTGGGTCTGGTGCCAGTTCGCGTGGTGCGTACCGATTTGGATACATCAAGCGAACCACTTTCGGCTTGGTCGATTATCGAAGATTCACGAGGCCGGCTCCACATTCAAAGTCGTGACGTGCAGACGGTCGAATACACGGTGAATCGTCGGCCTGACGTTGACGAAAATCGTCATTATCAGGTGTGGACCGTTGATGATCAGCTGTATGAAGTGGTGGCGTTGGATCCCGGTCGCGAGATTGTCGGAACGCTTGTTGACGTGTGGAACAACGTGCGCTTGCGCGGAATTTCGCGATGGATTTCCCCGTCTCTGAAGGCAACAACGGAACGCGCTACGCTGACTTCCCTTGCAGCCCGTAAAGCTGGTGTTCACACCCCCGACGTTGCTGGAATTGCTCAGGCTGGCGAGTCGTTTATTTCCGTATCGCAGGCGCTTCCAGCGACGGCTCCGCTCACGTCATTCGAGGCTGACCAGATCAGTGACGCGATGCTCGATGAGGCGTGGACGCAGCTTCGTGCCGCCCATCGAAGCGGTATTAGCCACCGGGATCTTTCCCAGGATGCCGTGCTATTAGACGATAGGGGGGAACTGTGGATTGTCGATTGGCAAAAGGGCGAGGTCGCAACCACTGAGCTCAACCGCCGTATCGACATTGCCCAGATGCTTGTCTTGCTCTCGCTTGCCGTCGGCAGTGAACGAGCTTTGGAATCGGCCCGCAGAACGGTGGCGCCCGAAGTCTTGACCTCGTGCGCAGCCGTGTTACAGGGACCGGTGTTACCGATGAGCGTCCGACAAAACGTGCGCCGAACTGACCTGGTGGAAAACCTGCGAGCGCAGTTGATGGGCGTTGAATCTGACGATGAAGTGGAGTTGACGGATCTTCAGCGTTTCCGCCCGCGCACCGTAATCATGGTGGCAGTTCTTTTCACGGCGCTCGTCGTTGTTTTGGGCTCGATGAACTTCGAAGACATTACGACAGCGGTGACGCAGGCGAACCCGTGGTGGATGGCGCTCTCGTTTGGACTCGCATGCTTGACATGGGTTGGTGGCGCGATCCCACTGATGGCACTCAGCCCCGTGAAACTACGCTTCTGGGAGGCTGTCACCGCCCAGATCGGCGCATCGATCGCGACGATCGTTGCCCCCGCCGGCGTCGGTCCCGCGGTCGTCAACCTGCGACTATTGAAAAAGAAGAAGGTTGGCACGGTTGTCGCTGCCACCACGGTCACTTTGCAACAGTTGATCCAGTTGGCGTTCATCCTGTTGTTCCTGCTGATCGCGATGGTACTCAACGGCAGTTCTTTCTCCGTCCAGTTGCCGTATGGCACGATCCTTGCGGTCGTTGTCGTTGTCATTGCAGTGATTGCAGCTCTCTTGTCGATTCCGCAGTTCAGAAAGTGGGTGTGGTCGAAGATCGAGCCGACATGGACTCAGGTGCACCCCCGTCTGATCTGGATTGTTGGACAGCCTCAACGTCTGCTTGCCATTCTTGGCGGAAATGTTCTGATGAACGTCGGTTTCATCGGAGCTTTCTGGGCGGCCCTTGCCGCGATGGGTGGTTCCATGGACCTCCTGTCACTGGCTTTGACCTACTTGGCTTCGAACTCTCTGGGTTCTGTCATCCCCTCGCCCGGCGGTATTGGTCCTGTCGAAGCTACCCTCACCGCCGGTCTTCAGGTTGCCGGCGTTCCCCTATCAATCGGCCTGCCCACCGCGGTCCTCTACCGTCTGGTAACGTTCTACGGTCGTATCCCCTTCGGTTGGCTGGCGATGAAGTACATGGAGCGCAAGGACCTGCTCTGATTCTCAGTGCGTGAGTACTCTTGTTCGACCACGCGACGATTTTCATTCGCTATGAAACAATAGGGGTATGACAACGCAGTCGAATCCTCATACAGCCCTTGCCCCTCTACCCGCTCCCCTGGCCGAACTGGCCGCAGGCGTGGAACTCCTTGATCCGATGGAAGCGCCCGCAATTCGCTGGGGCATCCTCGGTGCTGGCGGAATTGCAGCAGTTTTTGCTCATGACGTCGCCGCCTACTCGTCCGGCGTGATGGCAGGTATCGCAGCTCGCGATCCGAAGCGCGCTCAAGAGTTCGCCGCAACCTACAACGTCGAAAAGGCCTACGACTCGTACGAGGACCTCGTTGCAGCCGATGATATTGACGCCGTCTACGTCGCCACCGTCCACCCGCACCACGAGAAACTAGCGACCCTCGCGCTCAACGCCGGCAAGCCGGTCTTGGTGGAAAAGTGTTTCACCATGGATGCCGTTTCCGCGAAGCGTGTCCTGGATCTGGCGAAGGAAAAGAACCTGTTCTGCATGGAAGCCATGTGGACGCGTCACCTGCCACACCAGAAGGTACTCAGCCAGATTGTCGCCAATGGTGGTCTCGGTGCGGTTTCGACCGTTCACGCTGATCACGGCCAAAAGCTGGAGCATATTCGTCGCATGTGGGATCCCGAGCTCGGTGGTGGCGCTCTGATGGATCTTGGCGTCTACTCGATGTCTTTCGTCCACCAGATTCTTCCGGACGTGAAGCTTGTGGGAGCAACCGCAAACCTCACCGATCTGGGGGTCGACGTCCAGTCCGCCGCCCTATTGAAGACCGACACCGCGGTGGCAATGGCGGCCTCGAACTTCAATGGCCGATCCGCAACCTACGGCGAAGTTGTTTTCGAACGCGGCGCTGTTGAGATGGAAGAGCAGTTCTACCGTCCCTCGACTCTGCGCCTGCGCACTTTCGGTGAAGGCAAGCGCGAAAATGGTGAGACCGTTGAATGGTCGGGCATCGTCCCCGGTGGCTTCCAGTACCAGGCGGCCGAGGTCGCTCGTTGCTTGACCGCCGGCAAGAAAGAATCCGACACGATGCCCAGGTCAGCGACCCTGCGCGTGATGGAACTTCTGGACGAGATGCGCGCTCAGACGAACATCGTTTACCCGTGGGAGAAGTGAGCGTCAGCTTTCCTGACTTCACACGTTTGAATGGCCCCGTTTTCCTCTTTGGGAAAGCGGGGTCGCTTCTTTCAGTGTGTTTCAGCGCTTATGCGCCGTCCACACGAGCGTCGTATACGGAATGGTCACCGGTTTTCCAGGCTCGTAGGCGAGGTGTTCGTAGAGGTACCAGCGCAGATTGTCCTGCATCCGCGCCCGTCCACCTTCGTTTTGGCGCAGGTAGGACGATCGCGTTGTGCCCAAGCGAAGAATGTCCTCAGGGGTGATGCGCTCTTCGAAGTTCACGAGGCCAAGCACCGGCTCAGTGAATTGGTTGGAAAAGCTCGGTGGCTTGTCGGGTCGGTGCACGTCACCGGACCTCATAATTCTGGTCAGGCGATGAACCCAGGGGATGGAAACATCCATTTGGTTCCACACCACTCCAATCCCACCGCGATCCTTCAAGATTCGGCTTGCTTCGTAGCTCGCGAGCTCTTCGTCGACCCAGTGCCACGATTGCGCATAGACAACGAGGTCGACACTGCCGGTCGGCAAACCGGTATCTTCTGCGGTTCCATTGTGAATCGCGATGAGGTGACGCCAGCGCGGTGAGCGATCTTCGAGTGCTTCACTCATCTGCTGGCGCATTGCTTCTGATGGTTCAACAGCCTCCACGCATATGCCACGCTCGGCAATAAGCGCGCTCATTTTTCCTGTTCCAGCACCAATATCGGCAATGCGCGGGCCCTGCTCACCAGCGGGATCACTCTTGCTAGCGGAATGATCTGCCAAGCCCCGCCTCGTCACTTCGACAAGCTGGTCAACGACCGAAGCTGGGTATGCCGGACGCACCGAGGCGTACTCGGGGGAGGCAATGTCGAAAGGATTCATCAGCGAGAAGTCTAGTCACTGCGAACGCTCAGGCGAGGATGGGACAGACGAATGCGTTGGGTAGGCAATAGGCTCGCGCAATGTCAGGTCAGAACGATCGCGTCAGCGAGCTCTTGTGGTTGATCGACCAGAAGGCGAGCATCATCTTGCTCGGCCCAGGTGCGCCAATGTGGCCGATAGGTGTCTCCATCGCGGGCAATCGCGCGGTCGTAGCGGACGGGTTCGCCGCCCTCAGCTTCGACCCAGATGACGTAGTCCGCGAGCGCACAACTACGCTCAGTCAGCGCCCCGCACCCTTCAACGATCGTGGGAACACCGGGAAGAACCTGCTTTGGGTCACGTTCAGTGGATGCTTCCCAATCCCAGGGGCGATAGGTGGCGATGCGACCCGCACGAAGGTCGGCCATCACCGTTTCGGTGACGGATTGTGCGCCGGCGAGACCCTGCCAACCGCGATACCACTCGTCGGGGCCAATGATTCGCCACGTGTATCCGCCAGTCATGCCATTCAGAGCATCACGAAGAGCGAGTGCGAACGTGGACTTGCCTGCGCCCGACAATCCGTCAACCAGAATGATCGGGGTTTTACTGGCTGAGGCGTGCGCGTGGGTCAGTGTCGCTTTGACAATCTCGGCGGGTAACGGCTGACTCGGAGACCAGAAAAACCGCCGTTGTTCAGCCTGTTTGTTCGTCAACATCAGCGCCCAATCAAGGCAAAGTAACCGAAATAGACGGCAGCACTCAACGCGATGATCGGCACCAGAATCGAGACGATCAGCATGATAATGTCTCGAACACCCATGGAGGACTGGCGCGCCCACGTGCGAGGTCCGGTTGCGCCGAAGCCTCGTGCTTCCATCGTCAGTGACAGTTTCGCGCTACGGCGCAAAGCGAACACGAGCAGTGAGAACGAACCCCGGGCCAGTGACACGACCTTGTGAGCGTCCCCGATTCCTCGGATCCGACGCGCCTGCTCCAAACCCTTCCAGTCAGCGGTCATCAGCCCGGTCATGCGGGCCGCCGCTAAGGTTGCCAGCACGGGACGGGCGGGAACGTGCAGGATCTGCGCCAGACCGTCCGCCATGTCGGTCGGATCAATCCGCGACAGCAACACGATTGCCGGCATGCCGATTGCCAGGACGCGCAGAAAGATTCCGGCTGCCATCCACACGGAGCGCTCCGAGATGATTGCGGGACCGAATGACCAGAAGATTTCGCCCGCGGGATTCGCGTACAGCAACATCGACAGGGCAGCCAAAGGCGCTGCGAGGAACAGTGGGATCATGCGGAACGCGATCGTCCGGGCGCGAATATGCGTCACCGGCAGAAGCAAAAGTTCCAGTACCAGCGCAATGCCGGCGGATATGACGTCGATCGACAGGATTAACGGCGTCGTCATCAGAATCAGGGACAGCACCTGCGTCACCGGGTTCACCAATTCGATAAAACGCTTGGGGCGCGTCGGCTCTGTGGCGGAGTGCTCGGCCTTCTCTTCCAAGGTGGCGTCCGATGAAGCGTGGCCGGCCTCGTCCGTTGGGATCGTGGGCGCAAGCGACGAATTCGCACCCGCTGGCGCAACGCCGACGTTACCGAGGTCGATGACGTTCTGTCCCATCGCTTCGACGAAGGCGGGGTCGTGCGTAATCGAGACGAGCGTCGTTCCGAGAGCCTGCGCACGGCGAAGCAATCTGACCAATTCAAGCCACGTTGTGCGATCCTGGCCGAACGTCGGTTCGTCGAGAATCAGCAGTTCGGGTGCGCTGATCAGCGCGCTCGCAACAGAAAGTCGGCGCTTTTCGCCACCCGACAGGGTCATTGGGTTCGCGCCAGCAAGTGCGGTTAGGCCCAGTGCGGCCAGGTGCTCATCAACGAGGTCGGCCAACTCGTCTTCATCGATTCCCGCTTGACGAGGGCCGATCTCAAGCTCACCGCGCACAGTTGTAGAGACGAACTGATACTCGGGTTCCTGGAAGACCATAGAGATTCGGCCTAGGAGGTCTTTCGAACGCCACTCGTGCGGGTCAGCGGATTCGCTGGGAAGACCATCCTTCGGGCTGGCACTGATTGTGCCTTCAATCTGCGGTAACAGGCCGGCGAGCGTCAGGGCGAGAGTCGTCTTGCCCGCACCGTTCGCGCCAACGAGGCAGGTCGATTGGCCTCGCGGAATATCGAGGCTGATACCGGTGCGGACAGGATGCTCCGGTGAGTAGCCGATCGTCAGGTCACGAACTGACAGGATGGGAGTGGAGTCTGTCTGCCCTCCGTTATCGAGAGCCTGATTCTCTACTTCGCTTGCTCCGAGCGCGGCAACAACATCGTCGACGGGAAGCCAGATGCCACGCTGTTTCAGCGTCTCACCCTGCTCGGCAAGCACTTGCTCAATCGGACCATCAGCTGCAACGGCGCCATCGAGGATCACGATCACACGATCAACGAGCGACGCCCACACATCCACGCGATGCTCAATAACGACCATCGTTGCGCCACTCACAGCAAGGACACGCTCAACCGCGTCGCGAACCCCCGCAACGCCTTCCGGATCAAGGTTTGCGGTCGGCTCATCAAGAAGCAGAAGACCGGGCTGCATCGCCAAAATCGACGCGAGTGCGAGGCGCTGTTTCTGACCGCCCGACAGCATCGACGTATTGCGATCACGGCTGACATTCAGGCCAACCGCTTCCAAAGCGGCATCAACGCGCGGCCACATCTCTTCGCGCACAACCCCGAGGTTCTCCATGCCGAACGCCACGTCATCACCGACACGCGCAAGCACAACCTGAGCCTCAGGATCTTGCATCATCAAGCCGATGCGACCGCGAAGATTCTCCGGCTTTTCGCCCTCGACCAATAGGGAGCCTCGCGCTTCACCCTCATCTTCCCCACCGAGCAGGCCAGCCAAACCTGCCATCAACGTCGACTTACCTGAGCCACTTGGGCCTAAAACCAGAACGCGCTCACCCGGGTTAATCTGCAGATTCACCCCATCGAGCGTCCACTTCAGACGACCGCCATGACGCCAACCCCAGTCTTCGATCACTACCGACGCGGGGGTACGAGGTGCCTTGGCATCCTCCCCACGTAACGAGTCAGAGTGAGAAGCAGGAATACCGGGATCAGGCAGATTAGTGCTCATAGTGCAACGCCCCAGAAAGAGTAGAGACCGATAAAGCCTGGACCCGCTGGCGGTGGCTTGTGCCGTCGCCAGCGGGTCCAGGCCTCGTCAATTCATCAGACGCGAGTCCGAACCTCGCGACCGGCCGCGAAACGATCCAGCGCGCCAGTCTGCGCAAGACCGCGAACCAGCAGCCATGCCAGCAGGCCCGCAATCGCACCCGAAATGATCAGTGTGATGAAGTACGTGATGTTGAAGCCGAAGGACTTCGCCATGTTGCCGAACGCCAGGAACTCAAGGATCCACGCGCCCACACCGGCACCGGCACCCGAAAGGGCGGCAACCGTCAGGCTGAAGCGACGGTAAACGAAGAGAGCGAAGATGATATCGGCGCCCAGACCCTGAGCAAGACCCGAGTACAGCGTCGAAATACCCCACTGTGAACCCAGCGCAGCGGAAACCGAAGCAGCAATGACTTCAACCAGGATTGCAGCACCCGGCTTGCGGACGATCAATCCACCAATCGGGCCACCGATCAGCCAAATACCGGTAATCAGACCACCGAAACCGGGGGTCACTGCATCCAGAACGTCGTAGCCCAAGCCACCAACCTGGTTCCAGATCAGGAACAGCAAACCACATGCAACACCAAGAATCGCGGTGGTCACCATGTCAACGACGCGCCAATTCAGGCGGGGTGCAGATGCAACGTTGTCACTCATGCTGAAGAACTCCTCTCGTGTACAGCATGGTGCTCACGAGTAGGAAGCCTCCCTACGCCGGCATTACCCGGTTCAGGTTCGACGGTCGAAGGCACTTTGCCTTCCTCTCAACCCAGCACGCGTGCGGGTTCCCGTGGCACTGAAATAAAGCCTAATCAGCGGATACAAAGATTGCGAATCCGGGCGGTCGATATTTCAGAAAGTGAAAGGACGTGCGGGACGCTGATGGTGGATGTGCGGGCGACAGGGCCGAAAAGTCGCGCCTGTGCGTCAGACACCGGCGGCCTCGTGATCGAGGGTGCCTTCCTCTGCGCGCTTCAGCATGCGGTGTCGGTTGATCAGCGCAGCACCGACGATGAAGACGATCCACACGAGGGACGTGAACAAGCCCTGACGGGTGTCCTCAAACAGGGTGAGGACGGCGACCATTGCCAGCATGAAGATGAAGACGATCCACGCGGATGCTGCGCCCCGCGGGGCCTTGAAGACGGAGGCTTCGTGGCGCTCAGGGTAGCGACGCAGGTAAATCAGGTACGAGACGATGATGACGACCCATACGCCCATGAACAGGGTTGCCGACATGGATGTGACCAGCGTGAACGCCGCGGAGATCGACCCGCCGGACGCCATGACGATAATGCCGGACAGCAGGCAGACGCACGACAGGAACAGGGCGTTCTTCGGGACGTGATGGCGAGACAGACGGGCAAAGATCTTGGGGGCATCTCCGCGCGACGCCAGGCCGAACAACATACGCGACGTTGAGTAGATGCCGGAGTTCGCCGACGATGCAGCAGAGGTCAGAACGACAATGTTCACGATCGTCGCGGCCGCCGCTAGGCCGGTCATGGAGAACATGGTGACGAACGGCGAACGCTCGGGGTCAACCTGGTCCCACGGGGTCACCATCATGATCGCGGCGAGAGCCGCGACGTAGAACAGCATGATGCGCACGGGGATGGAGTTGATCGCCTTGGGCAGGGTCTTTTCCGGGTCGGCGGTTTCCGCGGTCGTCGTGCCGACCAGTTCGATGCCGACGAATGCGAAGAGAGCAATCTGGAAGCCACCCAAGAATCCGATGAAACCCTTCGGGAAAACACCGCCGTGCGACCAGAGGTTTGATACCGCAGCGGTCGTGCCAGCTTCGGAGGTGGTGTGCATGGCGACCATGATGAAACCAACGACGACCAGCGCAAGAATCGCAATGATCTTGACCAGCGCGAACCAGAATTCTGTTTCACCAAACGCCTTCACGGTCATCGCGTTCAGGGAGAACAGCAGGACTGTCGTAATGACAATCGGGATCCACGCGGGCGTTTGTGGCCACCAGAATCTGACGTATCCGGTGATGGCGATCACGTCGGCGACGCCGGTGACGACCCAGCACATCCAGTACGTCCAGCCGGTGACGAACCCGGCCCAGGGCCCGATGAGGTCGCGGGCGATGTCAGCGAACGTGTGATAGCGCGAGTCCGACAGAAGTAACTCACCCATCGCGCGCATGAACATGAACAGGATCGCGCCGATAATGATGTAGACCAGCAGGATCGAAGGGCCTGCTGTGGCGATCGTCTTGCCGGAACCCATGAACAGGCCGGTGCCAATTGCGCCACCGATTGCGATGAGCTGGACGTGACGGTTTTGCAGATTGCGTTGCAGGTGGCCACTTTCGCCGGTGTCGGCTCCTGCGCTAGGCGCAGGTGTTCCGGTCGCGCTCATGCCGTGACTACTCATCAGACTCCTTCCGCGTCGGCGATATCGCCGAGCGTGTGTGTCGGCGGTGATGATGCCGACACTACGGGTAAGCCGAGCACTGCTGCCTGCAAGGTCCGTAATTCGCTAACAGTGCCCCAATAACTGTTTACGATACTTCACCTTCGCGTTACCTTTTCATGCGCGACACATGGCAAACGAGTCACGTCGCATTCACTCAACCGTGCCCCACCGGCGCAGATGTGTCGATTTACACGATCTTGCACCTTCGCGTTTTCTCTTCCTCAATCACGAGGCCGCCCACACCACAAAGCACCAGGGCTTGCAGTGTGGGCGGTCTGAAGAAAGGTTCAGGCTTCGAGGTGAGCTTTGATCGCATCAAGCGCTTCAGCCCACATCCCCGCTTCGTCATCCCACATTTGGCGGGCCTCGTCTTCATCGTCGCTGACTGACGAGAGGCCGGACTCTTCGATGTGAACGTTCACCGAGTCGCCCTCTTCAGAGAGGGAGATTTCGACGCGAGTCGCGTATTCGTCGGGGAGCTCATCGGATGCGATCGGATACCAGCGGAAGGCGACGACATCCATCGGATCCTCGTCTGCTTTTTCAACCAGCCACTCGCCCGCTTCAGGGTCAGTCACGTGGTAGATGCCCTCATCATCAAGGGCGACCTCGTGGTCGTCGACCGGACCGTCATTAACCCACCAGCCGGGTTCGCTGACAACTGCCCACACGTCTTCAACAGAGGTGGCAATTCCACAGTCAACTTCGACGCGGTCGAAGTCCTCTTCCGGGGTGTTCTCATCATCATCGAAGAAATTCATACCTCAACGGTAACCGGAATCTTCCCACGTCACTAGATGAACGCGAATATGACTTTGGGGTGCGTCGCGGATCGCGACGCACCCCAAAGTGAGTGAATGATCAGGAAATACGCGTAACGCGGTAACGCCAGTTTTCCGGGCCCGCTTCGATGGTCTCGACACGGTAGTGGGACTCGGAGCCCTGCAGGTGAGCAAACAGCGGGTCAGGCTGATGCGGAGCGCGGATCTGGATGTTTTCGCCTACCGGCAGAGAATCCATTGCCGCGAACAAGGCTGCGCGACGAACGACCTTCGGGATCGAGTGAAAAACGAGTTCTTCAACGCCCGCACCATGGCCGCAGTGTCCGTGACCGTGATGGCCGTGTCCATGACCTCCGCGGCCATGCCCCTTACCACCGCAGCCGCAACCGCCTTCCGGCTTTGCCTCTTCAGCCTTATGACCGTGTCCACCGCAGCCACAACCGGACGTGGTTTCTTCAACGGGGACCTCGTGGCCGCGACCCTTGCCACCGCATCCTCCACCGTTTCCGTGGCCGCCACAGCCACAGCCACCTTCAGACTTCACGTCTTCGGTGCCGGTTCGCGCGTCAACGAGCTTGAATGTCTGATGGTTCTGCGAAGGCGCTGCCTCGGGCAGGGCGTCGACCATTTTTCCTCCAAAAGCCTGAGTCATCAACTCGAAATATACCCTATGGGGGTACCCGTTCACTATAGGACTTCCGCGCCATCTCAGCGCGAGCAGATCAGTCTTCGCGGAGCGCGAATTCTGCTTCGACCTCGACGGATACGTTCAACGGCAGGGCCGCAACACCGAATGCAGAACGCGCGTGTGCGGTGCCGAAGATTTCAGCGAATAGTTCAGACGCACCATTGATGACGCCGGCCTGGCCGTAGAAGTCAGGACGCGACGACACGAAGCCAACAACCTTGACGACACCTGCGAGGTTGTCGACGCCACCCGCCAACGTCGCGGCTGCCGCGATCGCATTGAGCGCGCAGACGCGTGCGGCATCCTTGGCATCTTCGGGGTCAGTTGCATCCTCACCGACTGCACCGATGCAAACGGGTTCACCGTCAACAACAGGGAGCTGACCCGAGGTGCGGATAACACCGCGGTCGAGGACGGCTGGCACGTATGCGGCAACAGGAGTTGCGACGGGCGGAAGTTCCAGGCCAAGTTCGGCAAGTTTTTCAGATGGCAGGCTCATGACTGTCCTTTCAGTTTTCGCTGATCATATTCGTCGCAGGCGCCTGCCCGCTCCTTAGTGTCGAGCAGCGCCGATTACCTTCTACGTTAGGCGTCTTTGCCATCGTCCGCGACCGCGCGAGGACGATCATCACTGCGAAGACACCAATGTTCACTCCAAGGAATGAAACGACAAGGTCGGCACGCCGTGGAGGACATAGGGTTCACATAGGCATTAGGGCCAATTGATGTGATGTGGCACCACTCATCGTTTTACGGCACTTCGGTTGCACGTTTTTATGTCGCCCGTCACTAACAATCTCACCTTTCGACACGTATAAACCGCGCTATTACGCGACTTTTTTGTGGCTCACACAAATTGTTGACAATCAACCTACGGTCGAAGACATGGTTGAAGTGAGAATCCACGGCCGAGGAGGACAGGGAGTCGTCACGGCATCCGACCTGTTAGCAATGACTGCTTTTACAGACGGACACCACACGCAAGCTTTCCCGTCCTTCGGTTCAGAACGTACCGGCGCACCCGTTGTGTCCTTCTGCAGGATCACCGACAAGGAGATTCGTACGCGCGAGCCTGTACTCGAGCCTGACGTCATCGTCGTTCAGGATCCAACGCTGTTGTCGGTGATGGACGTGTTCGCCGGCTTAAAACCTGAAGGCTACGTGCTTTTAAACTCGACAAAATCATTCGAAGAGCTCGGTCTGATGGACCTCGTGAATTCTTTACCCCAGGGGCATGCGATCACGATCCCCGCATTCGACATCGCCCGCGAGCACGTGGGCAGGCCGCTTCCGAACGCGGTCATGCTCGGCGGAGTCGCGGCACTGACCGGCTTGATCGCCCTGGATTCCGTCACCGACGCAATCCGCAAGCGGTTCCCTGGCAAGGTTGGCGAAGCAAACGTTAACGCCGCGACCGCCGCATACGACCAGGTGAACGCTGAGCGCGCAAACACGAAGGAGGGCGCTGATGCGTGAACAAATCGAAGGATCGCAGGCGATCGCAAAGGCTGTCGCAGCTTGCTCGCCCGAAGTGATCGCTGCCTACCCGATCAGTCCACAAACGCACATCGTCGAGGCCCTCTCCGCGCTGGTGAAGAAGGGCGACCTGACGGGATGCGAGTACCTGAACGTTGAATCCGAGTTCGGTGCAATGAGCGCCTGCATCGGCGCTTCCGCCGTTGGCGCGCGCACCTACACGGCAACCGCATCGCAGGGCCTGCTGTTCATGGTCGAAGCGGTGTACAACGCTGCCGGCCTTGGCCTGCCAATCGTCATGACCGTCGCAAACCGCGCAATCGGCGCTCCGATCAACATTTGGAACGACCACACGGACGCGATGAGCCAGCGCGATTCCGGTTGGCTACAGCTCTATGCCGAGACGAACCAAGAGGCCGCTGACCTGCACGTTCAGGCGTTCCGTATCGCCGAAGAGCTCTCCATCCCGGTCATGGTCTGCATGGATGGCTTTATCCTGACCCACGCGATGGAGATCGTGGACGTTCCCGAAGCGGAGCAAGTCAAGAAGTTCCTGCCCGACTATGAACCGCGTCAGGTTCTCGATCCGGCATATCCGGTATCGATCGGTGCAATGGTCGGTCCCGAGGCCTACACCGAGGTCCGCTACCTCGCTCACCATCGCCAGATGCAGGCGCTGGAACTCATCCCGCAGGTCCAAAAGGAATTCGCCGAAATCTTCGGACGCGATTCGGGCGGCCTGGTTCGCCCCTACCGTTTGGATGACGCCGAGACGATCATCGTGTCAATGGGCTCCGTGCTGGGCACCATCAAGGACGTCGTCGACGAACGCCGCGAGCGCGGCGAAAAGATCGGCGTTCTGGGCATCACGAGTTTCCGCCCGTTCCCGATCGACGCGGTGCGCGAGGCCCTGAAGAACGCCAAGCGTTTCGTGAACGTCGAGAAAGCCTTCTCCGTTGGTATCGGTGGCATAGTGTCGTCGCACTGCCGTTCAGCCGTGCGCGGGATGGGCATCGACAACTACGAGGTCATCGCTGGCCTGGGTGGTCGCCCGATCACGAAGACATCACTCCACTCGATGCTGGACGATCTGGAAGCGGGCACGCTACCCGCGCAGACGTTCTTGGATCTGGATCACGAGCTGGTGGACGCCGAGCTCGCACGCGAAAACGCCACGCGCCGAAGTGGCCCGACCGCAGAGAACATCATGCGTGATTCGAAGGCCCGCACCGATGCGGCTCTAGGGAATTGAAAGGGATAACTGATGGCTGTTGAACTTGGCATTCCCGGTGTTGGCGCGACGCAGATCCCTGCTCGCGAGCACGTGAAGTTTTATCAGGTTGGGTCCTACGCGGTGGGCAACCGACTTGCTGATGAGGACTACCGTTCGGTTCAGTCCGATCCGAATCGTCTCAATACGCTGACGTCTGGCCATCGCGCCTGTCAGGGGTGTGGCGAGGCACTGGGTGCTCGCTACGCGCTTGATACGGCGGCGGCTGCAGCTCACGGTGACCTTGTCACGGTGAACGCAACCGGGTGCCTCGAGGTTTTCTCAACCCCCTACCCCGAGTCGGCCTGGACCCTGCCGTGGCTGCACTCCCTGTTCGGTAATGCTCCTGCCGTTGCGGCAGGCGCTGCCGCTGGCTTGCGAGCCAAGGGCAAGCAGACTCGAGTCATCGCTCAGGGCGGTGACGGTGGCACGGTCGATATCGGCATGGGTTGCCTGTCGGGCATGTTCGAACGTAACGACGACGTCCTCTACATCTGCTACGACAACGAGGCGTACATGAACACGGGCGTTCAGCGTTCCGGCGCAACGCCTCCAACCGCTCGCACCGCGACGACTCAGCCTGTTGGCGAAAACCCCGGCAACCGTTTCGGTCAGGGCAAAGACATGGCTCGCATCGCCATGGCACACGAGATTCCCTACGTTGCCACGGCCACGGTCGCTGACCTTCGCGACCTGGAATACAAGGTCAACAAGGCGATGAGCTACCACGGTGCCCGCTACATTCATGTCCTCGTCCCCTGCCCACTCGGCTGGGGCGCGGCCTCGAATATCACCGTGAAACTCGCACGACTGGCAACGCAAACGGGACTCTTCCCCGTCTTCGAAGCAGAGGGTGGCGAAATCACGTCAGTGACAAAGATCCGCCGTCCCACTCCCGTCGAAGAGTACCTGCGCCCGCAACGTCGCTTTGCCCACCTGTTCAAGGGCGGGGGCGATCCTGAAACTCTTACACGCCTGCAGGCGATTGCTGACCGAAATATCCGTCGCTACGGCTTGATCGACGCAGATCAGCTAGACGAAGACGTTCTCGACCGCGTCCTGCGCGCACCCGAAGATCCCGAGGGTCGCTTCACAGACGACGAGACCGGCAAGTAAGGAAGAGGACCAGACAATGACGATTGAAACTCAGCCCTTCGCGATCACACTGAACGTAGGGTCGTCGCTGGCAAACGAAACCGGTTCATGGCGTACTGAACGCCCCATGTACGTTCACCTTCTTCCTCCGTGTAACGTCGCATGCCCCGCTGGCGAGAACATTCAGCAGTGGCTCTACCACGCTGAAGAAGGCGACTACGAGGGCGCATGGCGCGAAATCATGGTCAACAACCCACTACCCGCAACGATGGGTCGCGTCTGCTACCACCCGTGTCAGACCGCATGTAACCGCGTGCAGGTTGACGAGGCCGTTGGTATTAACGCGATCGAGCGCTTCCTTGGCGACAAGGCAATCGCTGAAGGGTGGACGGTTCCAGTGACCGCTCCCGATTCGGGGAAGTCCGTGCTGATCGTTGGCGCCGGCCCCTCCGGTTTGTCGGCTGCCTACCATCTGCGCATGGCTGGCCACCGCGTGCATATCAAGGAAGCGGGCCCGATGGCCGGTGGCATGATGCGTTTTGGTATCCCGTCCTACCGGTTGCCTCGTCATATCCTCGAAGCGGAAATCAAGCGCATCAAAGACATGGGCGTCACTTTCGAGTTCAATGCGAAGGTGGAAAACATCGACGATGAGGTCGGCAACTGGGACGCGATCTTCTTGGCTGTCGGCGCTCACATCGGTAAGCGCGCCTACATTCCCGCTGGTGAATCGGCGAAGATCATGGACGCCGTTTCGGTTCTTGAAGACGTTGAAACCGGTGAGAAGCCGATGCTCGGCCGTCGAGTCGTCGTCTACGGTGGCGGCAACACAGCTGTCGACGTTGCCCGCACGGCGAAGCGCCTGGGTGCCAGCGAGGCAATCATCGTCTACCGCCGTACCCGCGACCGCATGCCCGCTCACGACTTGGAAGTTGCCGAGGCCGAGGAAGAGGGCATCATGATGCGCTGGCTCTCGACCGTGAAGCATGTTGACGGCGAGAAGCTGACGATCGAAAAGATGGAGCTGGACGAAAGTGGCTTCCCGCAGCCGACCGGCGAGTTCGAGGAACTCGGCGCCGATTCGCTGATCATGGCTCTGGGCCAGGAGGCAGATCTGTCGCTGATTGAAAATGCGGCCGACATCGAAATCAAGGATGGTGTCGTCACCGTTAACGATCAGATGATGACCGGTATCCAGGGCGTTTTCGCTGGTGGCGACATGGTTCCTTCCGAGCGCACGGTCACGGTTGCGATCGGCCATGGCAAGAAGGCATCGCGCTACATTGACGCCTATTTACGAGGCGCCACATACACGCCAGCCGAAAAGCCCGGCGATGCATCGTTGAGCCGTATGACCACGTGGTACTACTCGGACGCGCCGCACCAGGTGCGCGAAAAGCTTGAAGGGCCTCGTCGCGCCTCCACGTTCGACGAGGTCGTTCAGGGCCTGGATGAAGAATCAGCCGTCTTTGAGGCACGTCGTTGCATGTCGTGTGGCAACTGCTTCGGATGTGACAACTGCTTCGGTGTCTGCCCGGACAATGCGATCACAAAGATCAAGCCCGGCACGTACGAGTTCAAGTACGACTACTGCAAGGGGTGCGGTGTGTGTGCTGAAGAGTGCCCATGTGGCGCGATCTCAATGGTGCCTGAGCAGGTATAACACTGCGATCCATACCGCCACGTCACCGCGTGTCATCGGCTAACAGTCATTGTTTTCCACCCCCCTTCCACTAGTCGCCACTTCTCAGACAACAACGCGTGGCTACCCCATACTTTCCCGGAAGTATGCGCAGGTCAGGTGATTTAACGTGTTCATTCGTGCAAGATAGGGGTATGACTTCAAGCGCTCCTCACGGAAAGAACGCTCGTCTTTCCGAAGCTGAACTCCGCACGCTGGTTGAGAACACGCCAGCATCCGGTAAACCGCGCAAAATCGCGCTACTGGCGACAATCGCCACTTTTGGATCCCTACTCTTCGGCTACGACACCGGCGTCATCGCCGGCGCCCTGCCCTACATGTACATGCCCACCGACGCGGGTGGTCTTGCAATCAACGAGTTCGAAGAAGGCCTAGTCGGCGCATTCCTCGCAATCGGTGCGGCCTTCGGCGCAATCATCGGCGGTCGTCTCTCTGACCGCTACGGACGCCGCCACAACATTCTGATCCTCGCCGCCATCTTCGTGATCGGCACACTCGGTTGCACTCTGTCACCGAACGTTTGGATCCTGTATTTCTTCCGCTTCATCCTCGGCTGGGCAGTCGGCGGGGCCTCGGCAACCGTCCCGATTTACCTGTCCGAATCTGCGCCCACGCGCGTACGAGGTCAGCTGGTTGCGCTTGACCAGTTCATGATCGTTTTTGGTCAACTGCTCGCCTACTCGATGAACGCAATGCTCTCGCGCGCTCACGGTGGCCCGCAAGTGCAGGTCGCGTCGGATGCAACAGGCACGCTCAATGCCGGCTCCTGGTACTCGTGGGATCAGGCATCTCAGGTCGCGAACCTCGCCGTTTCGGACGGCAACGGTTCGGCCTGGCGCTGGATGCTTGTCCTGGCTACGATCCCGGCAATCGCCCTCTGGATCGGTATGCGCATGATGCCTGAATCTGGACGCTGGTACGCCGCGAACCTCCACTACGCCGAAGCCATCGGCTCACTGAAGCGCATCCGTAACCCCGAACACGATGACGTCGCCTCTGAAGTTCGCCAGATGATCGATCTTCACCAAAAGATCGATGAAGAAGGTCGCTGGTCATTGCGTCGCACCTTCAAGGTGAAGTGGACACGTCGCTTGGTGTTCATCGGTATCGGGCTGGCGTGTTTCGACCAGCTGACCGGCATCAACACGGCAATGTACTACCTGCCGAAGATCCTGCATGCCGCCGGTTTCTCGTCCGCCGATGCCATCACGATCAACGTCATTACGGGCGCGGTCGCCACGATCGGCGCCGCTTTTGGCCTCTGGCTGGTCGCACGCCTGAAGCGTCGTACCGTCGGTATTTACCAGGAGAGCGGCGTAACGTTCTTCCTGTTCTCTCTGGCTATCGTGTTCGCCGTCGGCATCACCCCGTATACGCGCCTCGATGGCACCATCGATTCGACGATCCCTGTCTTCCTGCCCTGGCTGGTCGTCATTCTGGTGTCCCTGTTCGTGTTTGCGAAGCAGTCGGGCACGGTCAACTGGGTTCTCGTATCCGAGATCTTCCCCGCCCGCATCCGTGGCGTCGCCCAAGGCTTCGCGGTCGGGTGTGGCTGGCTGATGAACGCGGTTGTTACCTGGGTGTTCCCGGTGATGATCGCCCATTTGGGAGCTGCGAAAACCTACGCGGTCTTCGGTGCCATCAACGTGATTTCCCTGCTCTTCTACATTTACATCGTGCCCGAAACGAAGGGGGTTTCATTGGAAGAGTTCGAGGAAGAATTCTCGCTCGAACACGGGCACTGAGCTCCCACCAGCACTTTCAGCCCCAACGCTCGGGCCAGATCCGAGGTGAAAGATGGCAGAAGATCCCGGCCTCGTACCCAATTCACGAGGCCGGGATCTCTACTGAGCCCCTATCTTCCGCGTAGTCCGATGTGCTCAGGCGGAAGCGCCAATCTACGGCCAGCCTGTCGATAGACACGTTCTTTGTCGCGCCGGCCAATGGCGATGATTTCAACAATCTCAACGGTTGTTTCATCAACGATGCGGTAAACCATTCGGAGACCGGCTTTGCCCCACTTCAGCTTGCGACATCCCGCCAATTCTTTTTCAAGCGGAGTCCCCAACTGGTCAGCACGCTGAGCAAGCTTCTTCAACGCCACACCTACAAGGACCCGTTGCGACCCGTCGAGATTCGCGTATTCTTTAGCGCTTTCCTTGTTGTAGAAAGCTAAGGTGAAACGCTCACTCATTCGAAGAGTTCTTCATCTGGGATCATGTCAGCGTCATAGGACTGGAATTCGCGATAGAGGTCCTCACCCATTCCCTCGCGCATGCTGAGTCGACGACGATTCAGATCAATATCCCCTAGCCCCAACCGTGTGGCGACGCGTTGCAAGAAGACTATTTCACGTAGCTTTTCCAGCTCCGCGTACATTGATTCGTAGTCTTCGTACGACAGAATGACGGAATCGACAGCATTATGGTCGGTCACGAATTGAGCTCCATTTTTTGCACGCCGGCGAACCTCTGCGAATTTCTTAGAAGCATCCGTTGCGCTAATCATTTGATCCACACTGAACGTCGGTCGTGCCATTATCACCGTCGACATACCTGCCCCCCTTGAAGTAAGTACGTAATATTTTACGGATTTAATGACGGAACATCAACAGGAATTGAAGTACGCACCCGGCAACGAGGTACTCGCCGAACCTCGAGCTTCACGCCGAGCACGCGGTCATATAGGCGATACAAACAGGCTTTCAACTGGAAAAACGTCGTCTCACACAATTAAAAGCCACCACCGGCCAAACACCCCGACACTCAGGCCAGATCCGAGGTGAAAGATGGCAGAAGATCCCGGCCTCGTACCCAATTCATGAGGCCGGGATCTCTACTGAGTCGTACTCCTTACGAAACCCGAATCACTCAGCGTTCAGCGCACTCACAACCGCGGCGCGCAGGTTCTTTTGACCGTTCTTCAGCGCTTCTTCGAGCGGCTCAGCCGGATCGCCGACCTTCACAATCTTGGAAACGCCGTGCTCAAGCAGGATTTCAGCACCTTCTTTAATTCGGCCGGCGAAGATCATGACGGGGACACCGGCGGCGCGCGCGACCGCTGTGACGCCAGCGGGGGTCTTGCCGTTGATCGTCTGAGAGTCGACCGAGCCTTCGCCTGTGAACACCCAGTCGGCTCCCTGCACCACATCGGCTAATCCGACCGCGTCGGCGACGAGGTTAATTCCAGGCGTCAACTCCGCATGGAGGAAGGCACGTAGCGCAAAACCAAGGCCACCCGCGGCGCCCGAGCCCGGCAGAAGCGCGTCGTCTCCATGACCACTGGCGGTGACGAAATGCAGATGGAGGGAATCGAAGAATTCGACCTGTTCAGACTGGACTCCCTTTTGCGGGCCAAAGACTGCGGTGGCGCCTTCAGGCCCGTTCAGCGGGTTGGTCACGTCGCAAGCGACCTTGATGCTCACTCCATCCAGCAACGCGCCCAAGGCAGACGTGTCAACGCTCGCTACTTGGGCGAGATTTTCTAGCTTCGGAGCAAGCTCTGCACCATCCACATCGAGAAGACGCGCACCGAGCTCAACAAGCATTCCAATGCCAGCGTCATTTGTGGCGGACCCACCGATGCCGATCAGCAGTTCGCGTGCGCCACGCGACAGGGCGTCGCGAATGATCATGCCGAGGCCAGCAGTATTGGATTCGGCGACATTACGTTCGTGGGGAGCGACCAGTTCAATTCCCGCACACGACGCAACATCAAGGACGGCTCGCCCGTCCGCGAGCGCGTATTCGGATTGAATCGGTCTGCCCAGGGCATCCACGCTGTCGATCGTGATTCGGCGAGCTCCCCACGCGGTTGCAACGGCTTCAATGAAGCCTTCACCACCGTCGGACATGGGGACGCGCACACAGTCGGCATCGGGGTACACGTCATGGATTCCCTTTTCCATTGCCGTTACTGCTTCCAATGCAGTCATGTTCTCTTTGAAAGAGTCGGGTGCGAGGACGAATTTCACGGCGTTTCCTTGGGTGAGCAGGTGCCAGCACTGGGGTAGTACGGACAAACAGCATCATTACTGTTAACAACTAACAATAACGTGTATTGCCTGTTGTGAGAGCGGAATTGACTAGGCTGAGAACAGGAACTGTCCTAAAGAAAACTGACGAAGGAGTCCAGATGAGCGTTTCGATCGGCACCGGTAAAGTTCGCGCAACTATCCAAATTCAGGGCGCGATGACGACCGCACTTTTTGAGGCAGGAACGGATAAAGAGTTCACTCCCTCATACGTTGCCACGTGGGAAGGTTTCCCCGAGGCCCCGATTTTGGACAAGCTTCGTGGCGACTTCCTCTGCGTCCCCTTCGGCGCCGCACCCGAAACTGCTGAAGAACTGCCCGAGGGATGGCGTAATGGTCACAACGGTGCCAGCCCCTGGATCCACGGCCCCTCCGCAAACCTGCGTTGGAACGTCGAGGCGCTGGAATCCGATTCTGCCGTACTCAGCCTGGACTACGCCGACGACGACCCGGTGAAGCGCGTGGAGCGTCGCGTGACCTGCGTTGAAGGTGCTGTTGAATTCGAAGACTCGATCATCATGCGCGCCGATGCTCGCCTGCCACTTGGTCTGCATCCCATCTTCCATCTTCCTGAGAACCCGGGAGATGCTCACATCGAGCTCGGCGAAGCCGATGGATTCTGGGCTTTCCCAGCCGACTCGGGAACGACGGTTCTTGAACGTGGTGCGCGTTTCAGCGACCTTGCCAAGGCACCTCGAGCCGACGGTGGCACGATCGATCTGACTCACCTTCCCCTAACCGAAGAGGTTGACGAAATCGTTCTAACCGCGGGCCCCAAGGACGGGCGGGTCACCCTGATCAACGATGCTGAAGGATACAAGGCCACCCTTGAATGGGATCGCACCCTGTTGAATAACGTCATGTTCTGGATCTCCAACCACGGTCGTAAGGGTGCTCCGTGGGGAGGAACCAACCTCTGTCTGGGCGTCGAACCGATTACCTCGGCATTCGACTTCGGTGAAGGGGTTTCGGCATCGACCAGCCCTCTCACGGAAGCCGGATATGCTACCGCGATCGATTTGAAGGCAGGTCAGACCTACACGATTACTCACCGCATCAGTGCCGAACGCATCTGAGGCCTCGTAGTAGGGGCACCGTTGTTTTCTCAGCGCGGTTGCCCCTTAGCGTCACTCAGAATTCCCCCAAGAAGTCTTTCACCCACAACACCTGACGGTGCCACTGATACAGGCCACCACCCTCATGCTCGTTGAATGCGTGTGCATCAATCTGGGCACTCGGTCGCTGTCTGCCAGCCTCAACCAGCTTTTCACCCCACCAGTTCTTCGCGGCATACACCGTCGACGGCGGGCAACAGATATCCATGAGCCCAGTCGAGAACAACGCGGGAATCGTCGCACGCTTCCCCAGCGACACAATGTCGAAGTAGGCGAGGGTCTCAAACACCATCTCGTCACGGCCACGGAACACGGACAGGTAGCGGACGACTTCCTGATAGGGCGTGTGTTCGCTTAATCCGACCGCACGGCGGAAGTCGGCCATCCACGCAACGTCGGGCATCGTAGCCAAAACACGCGGGTTCAGAACGCCGGCCACAACGGACAGCGTGCCACCCTGACTTTGCCCGGTGACAATGATCCGCTTCTCGTCGCAGTGCGGAAGGTGCGCAGCAGCCTCAACCGCGTGGTGCGCGTCGATATAGATCCGACGGAAGTAGTAGTCGTGAGGGTCTTCGATTCCGCGTGTCATGAGTCCGAACTGGCCAACGCCCAGAGGATGCGGATCGACGGTGTCCGCCCCTGTCCCCCAGTTTCCACCTTGGCCACGATTGTCCATAACTAGGTGCGCAAAGCCCGCGCCCGCCCAGCCGAGGTGCTCGTACGGGAGGCCTCGTCCACCGCCGTATCCGCGGAACTCGACAATGGTGGGCAATTCTTCGCCGGGCTGAGCCGTTGCGGGAACTGTTAGCCACGCCTTGATCGGATCGCCCGCGTACCCGCCGAAGGTCACGTCGAAGACGCGGTGAGTCTTCACCACCAGATCGGTGACCTCTTCGAGCTGAACGGAACGCGGGTCGAAAGGATTCTCTTCAAGAGTCACCGCCCAAAATTCATCGAAGTCTTCGGGCTCGAAACTATCGGGGCGATAGGTTTCCAACTGGTCCCGGTCAAGGTCGAAGAAGGTCGACATGTGTACTCCTGCGTGTGCAATCCCCCGTGGTGCACCGTCTTTGGCAAACATCGACAATGGGGGGAAACGATTCCTCACACCTGTTTAGCAGATATCCGACCTGCATTTGACTCAACACAAGCAAAAGGGCGAGGCTTCAAGCTCTCACTTGAAGCCTCGCGCCGTATGGACAATCGAGAGTTACACCTCGCGCTCTGTCAGCCCTTGGTTGCACCACCTGCAAGACCCGCAACAATGTAGCGTTGCAACAGAATGAACAGGATCAGAACAGGTAAAGCAATGATTGTGGCTACTGCCATCAGATCATTCCAGTTCGTACCATATTGACCAATGATTCGATTCAATGCAACCGTCAACGGCTGGATCTCCTGCTTCGTCGAGAGTGTCAAGGCAAATGTGAATTCACCCCACGCCATAAGAAAAGCGAAAGACGAAATCATGATGATGCCCGGTCGAATCGTAGGAATGATAATCCGGACGATCGTCTGGATAGTGCTCAGACCATCAAGCTTGGCTGCCTCTTCAACCTCATACGGGAACTGCTTAAAGTAAGGGCGCAACAAGATCACTGCAAACGGTAGCGTCACAGAAATGTCAGCAAGCACAATCGAGTAGAACGTGTTATTCAGTCCAACCTGACGGAACATCACGAACATCGGAATCGAGATTGCAATGGCAGGAAGCAACTGAACCACCGTCAGCATGACCATCATCGAGGTTGTAATCACACCGCGCATTCGAGCCACTGCGTAAGAAACAGGAACTGCAATCAGCAACGTCAGAGCCAACACAGACACTGAAATTATCAGTGAGTTAACAAATGCTGTTCCGATGCCGTACTGACCAGAAAACACGGACTGAAACGAACCAAGATACAGATTGTGGGGATACATCGTCGGCGGATTCTGGAACATCTCTTGCCCAGTCTTCAATGCTGTATTGATCATCCAATACACCGGGAAAAGATAGACAATCGCAATCAGCCAACCGCATACTGACTTCAAGACTTGGGTGCGCCGAAACTTCTTATTCACTAAACTCACTTGAGATCCTCCTCGTTCAAGCTCTTCACATAGAACCAGGACAAAGCCAGTGGAAGAAGCAACGTCAACGCAGAAGCAGCCGCACCGTTTCCGAATTCAAAGACCTTGAATGTCTCGAGGTAAGAGTAAATCGGCAACGTCGTCGTCGAATCAACAGGACCACCCTTTGTCATGGTGTAGATAAGGTCAAAGACCTTGTATGTGTTAATCACACCAAGCAACAAAACAGAGATTGAAACTGGTTGCATCAAGGGGAAGGTAATTGAAACAAACTGACGCCACTTGCTTGCACCATCCACCGCAGCAGCTTCGTACAGACCATCGTCGATGGTATGCAATCCCGAAAGAAGCAGAAGCAGATTGAACGGGATGCCGATCCATAGGTTGGCAACAACAACAGCGAACATCGCAGTTGACCCGACAGTCAACCATTTCACTGGTTCATCGATGATCCCCATGGATAACAAGAAGTAGTTGAGGACACCGTAATCCGAGTCAAAAATCCACTTGAAAATGGTGCCTGTAACAACAGGGGGCAAAATCCATCCCACAAGCAGAAGAGCACGGATAATTCCATTGCCCGGGAACGGACGGCGGAAGAACAACGCCAAAGCGAAACCGATCGTGTACTGGAAGAAGAGACACGACACCGTGAAGATGACGGACAGTTTCAGCGCATTCCAAAAAGCCGGGTCATTGATAACGACAGAGTAATTCTCAAAATTGTTAAAAGAGAACGTCTGAGAAATCAGGTTCGCCCCGTTGGCGTCCGTAACACTCAAGAACAAGTTATAGAGCAGCGGAAACGCGAGGAAAACCAGTACATAAACGATTGCTGGAGCAGCCAAGAGAAGGCCGAGACGGCGAGTGCGAATCTCGTTCTGAGAACGCTTGCGTCGCCTCGGCTTCTCATGCTGCTCAACATCAGAGCTGAGCGTTGCTGTCATGATTTCACTCAGTCGGCAACAGTGGCTGGATCGTAGCGAATGCATCCTTTGCCGCAGCATCCGGAGTCTTAGCACCCGTCAAAGCTTCCTGAATGGACAGCTGGATCGCCTCAGAGATTTTTGCGTACTGAGCACCGTAGGCACGCGCGTGGGTGATCTCCATCTGCTTCTCGAAGACCTGCATCTTCGGATCGGATGAAAGCTTGAGCTTTCCATCAAGGTCGGGGCGCGGAGAAAGCTGACCCGAAACGTCACAGAAGGTCTGAACACCATCATGAGAAGCCATGAACTCAACGAACTTCAGACCAGCTTCAGCGTTCTTTGCTTCTTGGAATAGGACGATGTTTTCACCACCCATACCAGTTGCTGCTTCCTTACCAACCGGCAGAGGAGCAACATCCCACTCGAAGTCAACGTCAGCAAGGTTGGATATTTCCCACGGACCATTCACCATCATTGCAGTTTGGCTGGTAGTGAATTGGGTACGTGCATCTTCCTGCGTGTAGTTAGCAACTGCCGAGCTCACTGCACCAGAGTCAATCAGACCCTTCAGATAGGTCAACGCCTCGGCGCCAGCAACGTCATAGTTCTCAACGTCACCACCGGTCTGCCAAACGAACGGAAGAACTTGGAAGGTTCCCTGTTCGTTCTTCACACCAGAAATCGCAAGGCCAGCCTTGCCGTCGGTAGCCAGAGCCTTAGCTGTAGTCGCCAGTTCATCCCATGTGGTCGGAGCAGCAGTGATTCCTGCAGCTTCAAACATCGTCTTGTTGTAGAAGAGAGCAAGGTTATTCGAATTCATTGGCAGACCATAAGTCTTGCCATCAAGCTGGGTGGAACTCCAAGGACCCTCATAGAATTCGTCCTTCATATCTGCAGTGGCATCAGTGATGTCCGCAAGCAGACCAAGGGAAGCAAAATTCTGATTGTCAACGGTATCGATAATCGCGACATCTGGGACCTCGCCACCAACGCCACCTTGGACAATTGACTTTGACAGGTCGCCAAATGCGAACGAGGTGCGATTGACCTTAATGCCCGGATTTGCTGCTTCGAATGCTGCAACCGCAGCGTTCATTGCGTCATTGGATACGCCCTGACCCTCGTAGTCCCAGACTTCGATCGTAACCCGATCACCGCTGGCATCGCTCGAACCACTTGTGGCGGAATCTCCCGAACCTGTTGAACATGCTGCGAGTGCTCCCGCCAAAGTCAGCGCGCTGACAACGGCCACATTCTTTCGCATGTTACGTGACATCGACATGTCGTCTCTCCTTTGAAATCTCATCTCTGTGTGTTGTGGTTTCTGATCAATTCACTTCGCCACGATCAACGAATAGGTGAACTCAACAGCGTTCGCATCGGCGATGATGCGTTCTCCCGACGCAAGGTCAGTGAAATTCATAGGTTCCTGAGAGCCAGTTGCGATCTCAATACTCTTGAGTGGCGCAACTACCTGAACAGACCAAGGAAAACCGGAATCAGAAGTAATAGTGACCTTCGATTCTGTAACAGTGACGTTGAACGTAACATCGCTCTCTAACGATGGAACAGTTACCGTTTGTTCGCCTGGAACCAGCCCGAACAAATACAGACATACGTTATCTGCCCAGTTGTAGACGGTCTGTTCTGAGTGCTCACCCAGCGGAAGTACCGTTCCGTCAGGAATCATGATCGGAAGCGAATCCAATGCGTGTGTTTCTGAGTACCATCCGGCACGCTCACGACGTGAACCGTCGAGAAGGTTCGTCCAACCATCCGTCGGCAGATAGTATTCAACCTCGTCTGATTGAGAAAAAACGGGTGCAACAATCATCTTGGATCCGAAATAATATTGGGTATCCACATGGGCTGACGTACGGTCCTTCGGATGTTCAAGAATCATGTGCCTCATGACAGGAATTCCGTCAGAGGTAACTTCACGAGCAACCTGAAGCACATAGGGCATCAAGCGATTCTTTAGAGCGACGAAACGTTGCGCCGTTCTAACTGCTTCATTGCCATAGATCCACGGTGTCCGGTACGAATCTGAACCGTGCAATCGTGAATGCGAAGACAACATTCCAAACGGGAACCATCGGATGAATACTTTCGGATCCGGCTTGCCTTCGAAACCACCCATATCGTGACTCCAGTATCCGAAACCAGACATTCCGAGAGACAAGCCACCTCTCAGAGTTTCACCCATCGACACAAATGTCGGCTCAGAATCGCCACCCCAATGAACTGGGAATGACTGCGATCCTGCGGTTCCACTCCGGGCAAAAACGATTGCCTCTTCTTCGCCACGTTCTTCAGCAATTGCTTCATACACCGCCTGGTTGTAAAGGTACGTGTAGTAATTGTGCATCCGTTGCGGATCCGAGCCGTCAAACCAGATGACGTCAGTAGGTACCCGTTCACCGAAATCCGTCTTAAAGCAATCAACGCCCTGACGCAGTAGCTTCTTCAGCTCATTCTTGTACCAGATGGTCGCTTCAGGGTTTGTAAAGTCAACCCATCCCATTCCAGATTGCCAGTGGTCCCACTGCCTTACAGAACCGTCAAGCGCATGAAGAAGATAACCATGTTCTTTCCCCTCTTCAAAGAGGTGAGACTGCTGTGCGATGTATGGGTTAATCCAAACGCAAATTTTGATACCACGGTTGTGGTAACGCGTAAGCATCTCTTCAGGATGAGTGAAAAGTTCGGGATCCCAGACGAAATCACACCAATGACTGGGACGCATCCAATAGCAGTCAAAGTGAAGAACGCTCATCGGGATGCCACGTTCTTCCATCTGATCCAGCAAGCCGTTAACTGTTTCTTCCGAATAGTCTGTCTTGAAGGACGTCGAAAGCCAAAGTCCGTAGCTCCATGCAGGGACCTGTGGAGCACGTCCCGTCATCGATGTGTATCGACGAAGAACATCCTTCGGCGTCGGTCCAGCAATAACAAAGTACTCAAGCACGTTACCTGGGACAGAGAACTGAACACGCGTGTTAACTTCGGATCCAATTTCGTAAGAGACCTTTTCGGGGTGGTTAACAAAAACACCATAGCCACGATCAGAAAAATAGAAAGGTACATTCTTATAGGCCTGTTCGGAAGCGGTTCCACCGTCCGCATTCCACATATCAACAACCTGCCCATTTTTTACGACAGGTCCAAAATGTTCACCAAGACCAAAAATTGATTCGCCTGGTTGGATGACTAACTGTTCATGAATGAACTTCTCACCCTCGGGGGATATAGCAATTCCCATCGACTTCAGGATCGATGATGTAATCTCACGATCTCCATCATAGAACCGGAGCTCGAAATGGTCTTCACCGCCAATTTCTGCACGCAGTAAGCCAGACGTAACAACAGCACTCTTCTTCGCTGAATCAATGGCGACGGTTCCATCACCTTCGAGAGGAGCAAGGGCAAAATTCGGAGCCAACTCGCAATAACCACGGAAGTGCTCTAAACGGACACGAAGAATTCCCTCACCCGCTGGCTCAAGAGTAATTGTCAGCTGACTTCCGTCTAGTTCCGCACCTTTAAATGCAATATGACGCGTCGGCGCGAAGACACGAACTCCATTACCGACAGGGACGATGCTTTGGATCTCACGAGGATGCTGAACGTTCCATCCATCCTTCTTCAGCCAGTATCCGTTGGTGAACTTCACTGTCTCCCCCGTTCTCAATTCCACGTTGCTTCACGTCAGATCGCGAATCGTCGCTACTTTGCGACCTTGGGCTAGCGCATTTCGTGATCAAGGATCACAAAGCACTTGTTTTGTTACAAAAGAAAACATACTTGGATAAAGAGACAAACACAACACCCTGCAAACATTTTCAAGCTACAACTTGATAACAAAAACTGCGCCATCAGGAAAAACAAGTTTTTGACCAATCCTTTACTTGCGTAAAATTAGGTCTAATGTCCCACTCTTCAAGAACTTGACAGTTTGTAAGCAATCAATACTGAGAGCTGACGCTGTCCTCATTAGCATCACAGCAACATGTCGTGCCTGCGTTGCCCAAACGGGAAACAGAAACGCGACATAGACGCGCAGAAAGTACGCAGAATCAAGACCTGCAAAACCTCCCATAGAAAAACCTCAATGCATTGAGTCCAGCGAGTGGGACGCCAGAACCTTCGCCGCCTGCTTCGCTGCACCGAGAGCAACGTATTCGCCGGGCTCAGGCAGTTCCACAACGGCATCCAGCATGTCTGCTGCCAGGGCCTGAACGGCCGTCGACTTCACCGCCGGAGCGCGGGATCCGGAAGGATCCGTCAGCGGTCGTGAGCTTCACGGCGTCCGTGGCCTGCACGTCGGCATCCTCGGCGCGCACGCGCACGACGACCCTCTTGTCGTTCCAGCGCGCCTGGAAGGAGGCCTCGTCCGAGATCCGGGTTTCGGGCATGAACTCCCAGGTCTGCGAAGCCGGGTCGAGGGCGTCGGCCGCACCAAAGACGGTGAGGGTCTGGGACTCCTTGGGGATGTCGAGTCCGAGGATTCCCGCGCCCGCGTCGTTCGTCGCCGAACCCCCGATGCCGATGAGGATCTCCTTCGCGCCCCGCCCGAGGGCGTCGCGGATGAGGACGCCCAGACCGAAGGTGTTCGAGGCGGCGACGTTCCGGTCCTCGGGCGCCACGAGCTCGATGCCCGCGAGCGCGTAGGCGGAGCGAATCGGCCGTCCGAGGGCGTCGACCGACTCGATCTCGACGCGGTCGGCGCCCCAGGCGGTAGCGACCGCGTCGATGAATCCCTCTCCCCCGTCAGACATCGGGACGAGGACGCAGTCCGCGTCGGGATGGACGTCGCGGACGCCGAGCCGCATCGCCTCCGTGGCCTCGAGCGCCGTCATATTCTCTTTGAAGGAATCGGATGCGAGGATGAATCTCACGGGGCCTCCTTGCTCTCGCGCGTTCACTTTCACGCTAGTCGGCCGGGGGCATCGCGGGTGCGCTTGCCCGACAATTTGTCAACAGTTTTCAATTCGTGACGAAGGAGTCGCACATGGACGTGAAGATCGGCACCGGGAAGGTTCGCGCGACCATCCAGCTGCAGGGCGCGATGACGACCGCGATGTTCGAGGCCGGGACCGACGCGGAGTTCTCGCCCTCGTACACGGCGACATGGGAGGGGTTCCCGGAAGCACCGATCCTCGACCGACTCCGCGGCGATTTCGCCTGCCTCCCCTTCGGCGCCGCCCCCGAAGCCGCAGTCGACCTCCCCGAAGAGTAGCGCGACGGCTACACGGGCCCCTCCGAGTGGATCCACGGCCCATCCTCGAACCTCGAATGGACGCCCGTCGAGGTCGGCGATGACACCGCGCTCCTCGCCCTCGACTACCCCGGGAACTCCCCGATCACGCGCATTGAACGGCGCGTGACCTGCGCCGAAGGCGCCGTCGAGTTCGTCGACTCGATCACGGTGCGCAAGGACTGCCGACTGCCGCTCGGCCTCCACCCGATCCTCCGACTTCCCGAGGACGAGGGCGCGGCGCGCATCGAGGCCCCGGAGTGCGACGCCTACTGGGCGCTCCCCATCGATTCGGGCACCTCCGTCCTCGAGGTCGGCGCTGTCTTCGAGGATCTCGCCGCCGCTCCCCGCTCCGACGGATCGACCATCGACCTCACTCGGGTCCCGCTCGGCGTCGAGGTCGACGAGATCGTCCTCATCGCCGGGCCGAAGGAGCCTCGGGTCGTCCTCGTCAACGAGGCGGAGGGGTACCGCGTCGGCGTCGAATGGGATCCGACGTATCTCAAGAGCGCGATGCTGTGGATGTCCAACCGCGGGCGCAAGGGGCTGCCCTGGGGCGGGACGAACCTCTGCCTCGGGGTCGAGCCAATCACCTCGGCCTTCGACTTTGGACAGGGCGTCTCTGCCGGCGACAACCCACTGGCGAAGGCCGGATACTCGACCGCCGTCGACTTCGAGGCCGGGCGGACCTACGAGGTCCGGCACCGGATCGCGGCCGAGCGGATCGGCTGAGACGCTTCATACCCCGGGTCTTCCGGCATCGAACACGCAACGGAAGGAGGCAACAGTCATGCAGTCAGGCACGCGAGAGGGACGACGAGGACACCGTCGTCCCTTCGATATGCGGTTCGACCTGCGGTAAGCACGGCGAGGAATGACGGCTCGCCCATCCGCTGCGTGTCAACGCGATCGCGTAGGGCGGACAGATGCTTCGCCGCCTCATCGATTTGCGAACCGCCGAGCTTCACTTCGATCGGGGCCCAACGCCCATCGGCAAGGACGATCACCGCATCGGCTTCAAGTCCCGTTTTATCGCGATAGTGGAATACTTCGCCGTCGTTGTATTCCGCGTACACCCGAAGGTCGTGAACGCACAGGGATTCGAACTGGAGGCCGAAGGTCTCCATGTCCTTCAGCAGCGCCGCGGGAGTCGCGCGCATGAGCGCCACTCCGATCGACGGATCCGAGAAGTGACGGGTCGGACTCGTACGCACGGCGGTTTTCGAGCGTAGCGCTGGATTCCATGCGGCGAGGTCCTCGATCACATACGCGCGAGTGAGAGCATCGAGATAGTCACTCACGGTGTTCGGCGACATCGCCTCATCATTGACCGCGAGGTCGGCCGCGATCGTCGTCTGCGCCGCCTCGGTCGAGACACGCCGAGCATACGCCCTCATAAGGGCGCGCATTCGAGTCGCATTGCGGTTCACGCCATCCATGCGCGCAGCATCCGAACCGATGAGCCCCTCGACATAGGTGCGTGCACGCCGCCCGACATCAGCAGTCGCCGCAGTGACTGCCTGAGGCCACCCTCCCCTACACAGAAGTTCGACAATCCTTTCGACGTCGAGCGGGGCGATGGCCACGACGTCGCCCTCGCCATCGAATAGAGCCCTCAGGGAGATCTCCCCACTCGAGTCGCCAGCCTCCGCCAGACTCATCGTACGCATGACGAACCGCTCGATTCTGCCGACTCCCGAGTGGGCTCCCATGATCGAGGGCGTCGAAGACCCCGTGAGGATGAACTGGCCCGCTTCACCGCGACGGTCGACGCAAAAGCGCACCGCGTCCCAGAGTTGAGGGGCCATCTGCCATTCGTCGATCAGCCGAGGAATAGGCCCCTCGAGGAGCGCGGATGGCTTCACCTCCGCCAGCTGCCGGTAAGAGCTCGAGGTGTCGGGATCCTGCAAGTAGACGACCGATGCGGCGGCTTCCCGAGCGGTCGAGGTCTTACCACACCACTTGGGTCCGGCGATGAGGACGGCTCCGCTGGTTTCTAGCGATCG
The DNA here is from genome assembly GCF_027694595.1 of Pauljensenia sp. OF14-1SRA. Taxonomy (NCBI): domain Bacteria; kingdom Bacillati; phylum Actinomycetota; class Actinomycetes; order Actinomycetales; family Actinomycetaceae; genus Pauljensenia; species Pauljensenia sp. OF14-1SRA. Next base: position 83,234 of record NZ_JAQEVQ010000002.1, read on the forward strand.
ACGAAGCTGTTGATCGACGAAGCGAGGAATGTAGTCCGCCATCTACTTACCTTTCCCTGAATCTTGAGGAACAGTGTAAGTGATTGCGTGAGTTGGACGGCTTTCGTTGCGTGAGTTGGACGGCTTTCGTTGCGTGAGTTGGACGAATTCTATTGAGTGAGTTGACTCTGGGGCTTCGAGCGGCAAAGCTTCGGTCTTCATGGACGAGCGCGTGGACCAGCCCACGATCTTGCGGGAAAACACATCGGTCACGAACGCGGTGTACACAAACCCGACCTTCGTTCGCACGTACGTCATGTCCGCGACCCACAGACGATTCGGCCGATCAGCTGTGAACTGGCGGTTGACCAGATCCGCGAGGACAGAAAACCGCCCGCGCGCTCACGGTTCAACGTCTGACAGATGAACTCAACACTGAAACGATCACGATATGCGTCAATGAAGGCAATCATTTCCGACGTTGGGGGTCGAGTTCGGACGCGAAAAAAGCCGACGCCAACTTCAAAATCTCGTTCGTCCGCCGTAGCTCTGCGTTCTCCCGACGCAAGCGCTTGAGTTCGACGCTTTCCTCAGTGGAAACCCCAGGACGAACTCCCGCATCCACGCGCGCCCGCATTACCCACCGTCGAAGTGACTCCCTCGACGTTCCCAACTTCATCGCCGTATCAGCAATCACGCTTGTCTCAGACACTCCAGGATCATCCCGAAGCCGATCCTCAACAAGGCGTACAGCCCGATCCTGAAACTCTCTCGGATAGTTCCTTGGCATGCGAAATCCTCTCACAACAACCGAGGAACAAAACCCGGGGCGCTTCACCATGAACCAAACGCATGCCCCACAGCCTGCACCACAACAACACCGCCCAAAGAATTCTCACCAGCCTCCACATCGACTCCACACCATAGATATGGGTCACTTAAGTTGCACGAGTCAGGTTCAACATCAGGATTCTCATCGATTCATTGAGGGCAATTCGAATATTGATGGGGGCGGTCCGCCGACGCGGACCGCCCCCATCGCTGAGTATTTTCCGGTCAGCACTCACTCCTGTTGAGACAGGCGCGCAAGCGTCTCCTCGGTATCCTTGCCGACCTTGCCGCTGGGGTGCAGGTAGAGCACTTCCTCCCAACCGAAGCCGCGACGCCCGCGAACGTACATCGCCATCGCATCCCCCCATGCACAGTTGGACAGAGTCGACCCCATGGCGAGCACGCCTTCCGGATCCCCCGACATGAACGGGGTAACGCACACGAGATCAGCCATTCGCTCCAGGGTCGACTCCGGGTAGCACGTGAGAACAACGATCTTCGCGCCCCGATGCTTCGAGCGATCGACGAATTCCGATAGCTCGTCGGATTCTCCGCCCTTGGAGATCGCGATGACGAGGTCTCTCCCTGTTACGACCCCCAGACTGCCGTGGAGACCGTCTGCGGGATTCTGGTACAGCGCAGGCGTGCCGGTGACATTGAAGAGATGAGCCATGCGCCGAGCGATCGTGCCTGAAGTGCCCGATCCCGTGCACACCACTTTCCCCTCCGTTGAAAGAATCGCCTCTGCCACCGCGACGAAGTCCTCATCGAGGCTCGCCGCCGTGTGCGCAACATCTTCGGCTTCTCGCATGATCAACGATCGGCACGCTTCAAGTAGTTCCTTATCGGCACTCATGTCCGACTCCTTTCCCCGACCCATCACGGCCAGAACACGATTGGTCGGGCTCATGCCCGACCTGAGTAGAGGCCGTGCGATTGATACGGCCCGACTCTCAGCTGTCGTTCACTCCTTCATGCAAAAGCGGCGACTCGATTGCGCGGGACCCCGTGTCGTCCCTTGTCCCGCGAAACACGTTCAGCTCGGTGCTTCACCTCCCACTGGACGACGAAGACGGACACGAGAATCAGGCCTTGGACGATCTGATAGATGTACGCCGAATAGCCGAGTGCATTGAGCCCGGAGGAGATCATCTGGAGGATGACGGCGGCGATAGCGGCACCGGGAATCGCCACTCGTCCGCCGAAGGGATTAACGCCGCCGAGAACGGCGATAGTGATCGCAAGCATGAGATAGGAGCCGCCGTAGCCCGCAGAGGCTGAAGCTGTTCTAGCGGCCATGAACACTCCTGCGAGCGACGAAAGGACCCCGCACAGGACATAGGTCTGCACGGTCACACCTACCCTGGAGATTCCCGAATAGTCAGTGGCTACGGGATTCTCGCCGAGCATCACTGCCCGTACGCCGAAGGAGGTGCGCCCCATGAGCAGGGCGACGAAGACGACGACGACGAGGAATGCCCAGAACAGGAAGGGAATGCCCGCCAGAGTTCCTATTCCGAGAACATCGAGTTCAGGGGTGCCCCCGTAAAGGGGCTTTCCCTTCGTCAAAGCGATGGCGAGACCGAGGAAGATCTGCTGGGTTGCCAATGTGGCGAGAATCGGAGCGATTCTCACTTTCGCAACCAAGAGACCATTGATCGCTCCTGCGACTACCCCGACGACGAGCGCCGCACCGACGGCGATCAGAGTCGCAACAATCGATGGGAATTCCGCATCGACCAGCGCATCAGACAGGAAGAGGACGAGCAGAGCCGATAGATTCGCGACGGTCACCGTCGACAGGTCGATCCCTGCAGTAGTCATCGCCACTGAGATCGCGAGAGCCATCAATGCGATCTCCGGCACCGCGTAGGCGATGGAAGCGAGATTCAGCGACGAAAAGAAGGCCGCCGGAGCCGCCAATGAAAATGCGATCGCGAGAACCCCGGCCACTCCCAGGAGCCCGGCGGAGTAGCCGAAACGCGGCATGCGGTGAAGAACTTGAGAGGTGAGCATTACGCACCTGCCTCCTCGAGGATCTGCGGGCGACGAACGGCAAGAAGCGCAGACCGCGCCTGAACCGCTACGCCCAGGAGAATGACGAAGCCAATGACGAAGCTCTGCCAGTAGCTCGATACCCCGAGACGTACGAGCGAGTTCTGCGTCAAGGAGATGAGGAGAACACCCAGGAAGGTTCCCCATACGGACCCGCGGCCCCCGGAATCAAGAGCACCACCGATCACGACGGCGGCGATGACGTTCATCTCCGTTCCAACAAGTTCGAACGGCGATGCGTGGCGCGACACGACCATGTGGACCATGCCGCCGAGGCCCGCCAGCACGCCCGCAAGAACGTAGATCCCCACTTGTACGCGTGCGACTTGGATGCCGATCCTGCGTGCCGCTTCCCGATCCCCGCCGATGGCGTAGATCGAGCGCCCGAATGTCGTTCGACTCAAGAGGAGGGCGACGAGCGCCGCGACGCCGAGCACGACGAGAACGGTGACGTTGATAGGGGATCCCCCTAGGCTCAGCACACTCGTGGCTCCGACGGAATCGAACAGTGTCGGTAATGTCGCCAGGTAAGTGGATCCGATGAAGGCGAGGAGCGCTCCTCGGATAATGACCTGAGTGCCGAGAGTCGCGACGAGCGTCTCAATGCGATAACGAGCGACGAGAAGCGCATTGAGGAGACCGAGCACTCCGCCCAGACCTGCAGCGGCGAGGAACGGCCAGACTCGGCCGTCCACTCCGCTGGAATTCATCACGGTGACCACCGTGTAACCGGAGAAGACGGCGATCGCCGTGAAGGAGACGTCCATTCCACCCGAGATGATGACGGGGAGGAGCCCCAGGGCGAGGGCCATCGTGACGATTCCCGACCTGATGATGTCCCCTGCGAAAGAGAGACTCATCTGTCCGGGTGAGATCACCGCCATGCCGACGAGGATCACGATAATGACGAGAAGAAGAATCCCCTCGTTGTTCCTGCCCCGCAGGGAACGAATGCTGAAGCCTGACTTCATTCTGCTTGAAACACCTCCTCGACGCGGTCCGTCGTGACCTCATCTCCGGCGAGTTCATCGACGAGCCGTCCGCGTCGCATGACGAGAACACGGTGACAGACCGAAACGAGCTCGGGGATGTCATCCGATATGAGTAGGACGCCCATTCCCGAAGCCGCGCGTTCCCGGAGAATGTCCATGATTGTGGCTTTGGCGCCGATGTCGACTCCGACTGTCGGACCGTTGAGAATGAGGACCCTCGGGTTCGTCGCGAAGCACTTCGCGAGAACGACCTTCTGCTGATTCCCTCCGGAGAGGGACGAGACGGGGTCCTTCGGCGATCCGACTTTGATACCGAGCTCCTCGATCTGTTGGTCCACGAGCTCGCGCGCACGGTTCCAGCGGATCCAACCCAGTGCGGAGGAGAGCGACGCAAGAGTCGAGGCGATGACATTATTGAGGATCGACTGCTTCAGGAAGACTCCTTGGGTCAAACGATCCGGCGGAACGTAGGCGATCCCTGCATCGAGAGCTGCGGCTGAGCCTCGGAATCGGACTACCTCCCCTCCTACGCTCACGCTTCCTCGATCCGTACGAATCTTGCCGACGACAGCTTCAGCGATTTCGGAACGACCTGAGCCGAGCAGACCGGTGATACCGACGATCTCCCCCTTCTTGACGTGGAAGGAGACGTCTTCAAAGAGACGATGGGCACTCAACGAATCGACACTCAAGACTTCCGGTTCGTCGGGAGCCAACGCGCTGACGCGGCGTTCCTCAGTCGCGACATAACCGAGAAGCGACTCTGCGAGCAGGTCGGGCGTGAATCGATCACTCGGACTGTCCGCCACGACTTTTCCGTTGCGCATCACGACGATCCGATCCGAAACGGAAAGCACCTCATCAGTCTTATGAGAGACGAAGACGATGGCGACTCCCTGGTCACGCAGTTTGGCGACGATGCCGAAGAGGACCTGAACCTCTTTCCAGGTCAGGGCAGTCGTCGGCTCATCCATGAAGAGGACCTTGACGTCGCGGGCGAGAGCGCGAGCGATCGCGACGATCTGCCGGTCGGCAACAGTGAGGTCCTTGAGCTCAGCATCCAGATCCATTTCGACACCGAGTTCGTTCAGAACCCTCTTCGCCGTCTCGTGATCGATCCGAGGCTGGCGAGTGCGTCTCCCCTCCGCAACCCGTTCGCCGAAGCAAATGTTCTCGGCGACGGTGAGGTTGGGAAAGACCGACATGTCTTGGAAAATCACTTGGATTCCGAGGCGTATCGCGTCGAGCGCGCCAAGGCCGGTAACATCCGCGCCGTCCAGGAGAACGCGCCCTTCGCTCGGATGCTCAACTCCTGACAGTATCTTGATGAGCGTCGACTTCCCGCATCCGTTGGTTCCGGCGAGGCAGAGGACCTCCCCCCTGCGAATCGCGATCGATACGTCGTCGAGTGCAGTGACACCCCCGTATCTCTTCGTGATGCCCTTGGCCTCGAGAACGGCTTGAGACATGCCTACCCCCCTTCATCGAGGGTCGGGGCAGTGCTGGCACCGCCCCGACCCCGCTCAAGGACGCCCGTCAGAACGGGTAGTCCTTGGTCGTTTCCTTGGTGATGTCGATCCAGGCGTTGCCGTAGAAGGTCGTCGGTGACTCCTTGTCCTGCGTGACCTTCTCGTAGCCCGGAACCCCCAGATCGGCGCCGTCCACGATTGATCCTCCATCGAGAATGATCTCGGCGGCTGCGAGCATCGCCTTGCCCTGGAGGGCGGGATCCCATCCGGTGATCACATCGACCGAACCGTCATCAATGAGGGAGCCGACGATCGCCGGAGTCGAGGTGCCGACGACGCAAGTCTGATCCTGCTTCCCAGCTTCCTGAATGGCACGACCGATACCAGCGACATCGGTGGACGCCGAACCGATGAAGCCCTTGATGTCGGGATAGCGCGCCAGAATCTCCTTGGTCCGCTGATAGGCGGTCTCCTGGGATTCATCCGAAGAGACCCTCTCCCCGATGCTCGTGATGTTCGGGTAGTCCTTGAGGTGCTCGGTGGCTCCATCGGCCCATTCGTTGTGCGACTTGACGGTGAGCGAGCCGACGAAGTGTGCGTATTGCCCACCGGCATCGCCCATGCAGGTGGCGAGCTGATCAAGCTGATGGGCGCCGTAGTCCTGGTTGACGAATGCCTCGACGTCGGCGTCGACGCCGTTCATGCCGGCGGCTTCGCCCGTGACGATGACGATCCCCGCCTGCTTCGCGCGCTGAATAACGTTCTCGAGGGATTCGGGGGAGTTCGGGACGATCGTCATCGCGGACGGCTTCTGGGCGATGAGATCGTTGATGATCGCGATCTGCTTCTCCTCGGAGGCGTCATCACCGGCGGTCTGAGTGACGCTGATGCCGTGCTCTTCCGCGTATTCTTCGTTACCGACCTGCATTCGGTTGAACCAGTCTCCGCCGGACAGCTTCACGACGTTGACGATGTTCCGGTCCCCGCTCGAAGCGGCGGGCGCCCCGGACTCCGCACCTGAATCGGCGGTACGGGCGCCCGTGGTCGAGCATGCTGACAAGGCGACGAGTGCCGCCAAGGAGACGAAGGCGACGGCGCCTTTCCTCTTCGTAGTCATGGTTATCCTTTCACCTGTGTTGTGTGGAAGCGACTGTCACTCGCGCCCTTGACGATGGAGAGTCCTCCACTCCTTCATGAGTTCGGGGTGTTCGACCCCGAACCAGTCATGCACGCTGCGCCAGCTCTGGCGCAGCCGTTCATACGCCGCGACCGCTTCGGTATCGGGCGTGTAGATCCGAGACGGAGCGCTGACGAGTGCCGCAGCTCGATCCCAGTCCTCGATCAGACCTGCGGCGAGGGCCCCGTGGAGGGCCGCTCCGAGCGCCGGCGTATTGGCGGATGCGCTGACTTCGATCTCGCGCCCTGTGACATCTGCGAGGATCTGCATGAGGAGGGGGCTCTTCTTCGACAGTCCTCCGCACGCGATGATCCGCTCGATCGCAATGCCGCATTCCTCGAAGGCTTCGAGTATCACCTGTTGACCGAAAGCCACTCCCTCGAGGAGGGCGCGATACAGATCGACGACGCTTGTCGTCAATGTGATTCCCGCGAAGACACCGGACAGATCCGCATTGATGAGGACGGACCGATTGCCGTTCAACCAGTCAAGGGCGACGACGCCTGTCGAGGCCGGCGCCAGCTTCTCCGCTTCGGCTTCCAGGTGGGCGAATAGGGATGAACGGGAAACGGGCTCGCCGCCGACCTGCGCCAAACGCAGCACGTCGACGAACCAGCTGAAAGCGTCGCCCACGCCCGCCTGCCCCGCCTCATACGCCCAGTGACCCGGAATGATGCCGTCACGAACAACACCTTGGATTCCTGCGACTCTTTCGTGACGCTCGTGCATGACGAGGTCGCACACGCTGGTTCCCATGACTGCGACGAGCGTTCCGGGTTTCGTGCAACCGACGCCGAGCAGCGCGACATGGGCATCCATATTGCCGATGGCGATGGGGAGGCCGGTTCGCAGACCGAGGCGCTCCGCCCATTCACCCGTGAGTCCGCCCGCGAAGTCGCCGGGATCGAGGAAGTCACGCCCGAGCCTCCCCAGGACTCCTGAGAATCCTGCTTCGACATCGTCGAGGACCGTCGCTTCCGGGTATCCCCCGCTTTCGACGCGATAAGACCCTTTGTATCCAGCAACGTGCCGACCTCGGACTTCATGCCCGACGAGCTGTGAAACGATCCAGTCCTCCTGTTCGATGAGAAGCTCCGCGCGATCCCAGACTTCAGGTGCACACCGCAGGATGAGCAGAGCCTTCGGCAGCATCCATTCGGGGGATAGCGCTCCTCCGTAGTCTTCAAGGAAATCCGGGGTATCGGCGAAGCGCCTATTGAGGTCCTCTGCGCAATCCTGGGAGGCATGATCCTTCCACAGCCTCGCCCAGGCCCAGGGGTTCTTTCGTAGGTCATCGAGACGAGAAAGCGGGGTCAGATCACGCCTTGCGGGCACGACGGTGCACGCGGTGGTGTCGATGCCCAAAGAAACGATGTCCGAGCCGTCGACGCCTGCCTCGCGAACCGCGCCCTGAATCGAATCAGCGAGGGCATCCATCCAGTCATCCGGGTCCTGAAGCGCCCATTGAGGGGGGAGAGGCTCACCTGTGACCCACAGTTCGCGATCCATGACGCCGTGGGTGTACATGGACACGGCGCTTCCGATCTCGTCTCCGGTCTCGAGATCGAGCAGGAGAGCCCGGGCAGACTCCGTTCCGAAATCGACTCCGCAGCCAATGCGCGACATCGCCACACCTCCGAGAGTTGCTCATTTGAGCGCTACATTACGCTCAGATGAACTAAAGATAGCTCCACTCACTTGTGAATGCAACACTTCTCTTATATGCTCATATGAGCATCTATGGAGAGGGGCCGGCGACAATGGAGACCTATGACGACGTATCCCCCTCGACAGAGCCCGACCGCGAAGGTCTCCTCGCTCGAATCGCACGCAGCTTCTACCTCGACAACATGAGCAAGGTGGAGATCGCCGCCCACTACGGAATCTCGCGCTTCAAGGTGGCTCGCCATCTTCAAGAGGCCTGCGAACGAGGAATCGTCCGCATCACGATTCGCACGCCCAACGAACAAAGGACCGATCTCACGAGCGCTCTCGAAGGGCATCTCGGCATCTCCCATGTTCGACTCGTCCCCCCCTCGTCCGACATCGTCAAAGAACGTCAGGCACTCGGCGCGACAGCCGCAGAGATCCTCACGACCCATTTGCGCATGGGTCAACGGGTGGGATTCTCCTGGGGACGAACACTGCTACCGATCGCCGACTACCTGGGAGAGCTCCCCTCGACGGAGTTCGTGCAACTCACCGGCGTCGTCGGCAACGATCCATCGAAGTCCCCGATCGAAATCATCGGAGCGATCAGCCGTCGCTCCGGATCCACCGCGAAAGCGCTAATTGCTCCCCTGTTCTCCGCATCGGCAACAGTGGTTCATGCCCTGCGTCAAGAACCGGCCGTCACCGAGGTTCTCGCACTCTACGAGAAGCTCGATATGGCCTTCCTGTCGGTGGGGTCATGGCGTCCGCGCGTGACTCAACTGGCTCAGCACATCAGCACTGCCGATCAGCTCGACCTTGATTCCAAAGGCGCCTGCGCAGACTTCGGCGGTCTCTTCTTCGACACGAAGGGCCGCTATGTGGATACCCCGATCAACGAATGCAGACTCTCCGTCAGCGTCGAACAGCTTCTCGCCACTCCGATGGTGGTCGCTGTCGCCGGACAGATCGAGAAGGTCCACGCGATCCATTCCGTGTGTTCATCGGGCTTGGCGACCCACCTTGTGACGACAACGGAGGTCGCTGAAGCACTCCTGGACATGGATCCCATCACGAAGACCGCGTACCAACGAAACTGAGCAATGTATCAGCACTGGGCCGAAACGACGCGTCCCGTGTCGGCTGCGCTTCAACCTTTTCCCAACTCGAAACGGAAATAGAAAGCAGGTGAGCTCTTCCCCTGCCCGGGAAGGCGCGAGCCATCGAGTCGATCGCTCGATCCGGGGTGATCTCCGCGCTCATCACGACAGATGAAGTCGCCCTCGATATCTTGGAGCGGAATTCGCCTGAGCCCGCGTCAAGAATCTGAGCGGCCGTGGGAGCTCCCCGCCGATCCGCGCGCGCCCACGCTCCGGAACGCACACTCGACACCCCTCGTGCCCGCCGAGCCACGCCGAGAGTACGAGCCGGTAAAGATCAGGTCCGGCTAGCTGTACTTCCTCGGGAGGTTGTGAACGGCGTGGATAGGTGAAGGCCTCCTTGGCAGGATGTGGGTTACCACACTCGCAACCTGTACAAGGAGGCCTTCGTGACACACGCTAATGCACCGTTGACGCCGGAGGGAAGGCGCCGCCTGGCGTCCTTGGTGGTTGATGAGGGGTGGCCGATGCGCCGGGCCGCCGAACGGTTCGGATGCTCGCCGGCAACGGTCAAGCGGTGGGTGGACCGGTATCGGGCGGGCGCGCCCCTTTCCGACCGGTCCTCCCGCCCCAATCACTGCCCCACCCGCCTGCCCAAGCGCGTCGAGCGGCGCATCATCGCCTTGCGTTTCACTCGCCACTGGGGCCTGCATCGCCTACCACCTGCATTTGGCCCGCTCCACGGTCGGGCGGGTCCTGAACCGCTACCACATGCCGCTCCTCGCGCACGTCGACCGGGCCACAGGGCTCGCGGTGCGCAAACCCCGGCCGGTGCGCTACGAGAGGCCCCGTCCGGGTGATCTGGTCCATGTGGACATCAAGAAGCTCGGCCGCATCCCCGACGGCGGGGGCTGGCGTGTTCACGGTCGCGGATCGGCCCAGGACCGCGCCGCGGGTGCGGCCCGCGACAGGGCCGCGAGGACAGGAGCCTCAGGGGCGCGCGGCTACCGGTACCTGCACCACGCGGTCGACGATTACTCGCGTCTGGTCTACTCCGAGATCCTCGACGATGAGACCAAGGCGACGGCCGCGGGCTTTTGGAAGCGGGCGGCTGCTTTCTTCTCCGAAGCGGGGATCAGTGTGCGCGAAGTGCTCACCGACAACGGGTCCTGCTACCGGTCGCACGTGTTCAACAGGGCGCTCACAGACGCGGTGAAACACCGGTACACCAGGCCCTACCGCCCCCAAACGAACGGGAAGGTCGAACGCTTCAACCGGACCCTGCTCGCCGAATGGGCCTACGCGCGCCCCTACACCAGCGAAACCGAACGCGAAGCCGCCTACACGCACTGGCTCCACACCTACAATCACCACCGACCCCACACCGGCATCAAAGGCCAAACCCCCGCACAACGCGTTCACAACCTCACGGGGAAGTACAACTAGACCGTTCGAGCCGCGCGCGACTTATTGAGCTGATCGAAGGCGACCGCGCCGAGGAGGACGAGGCCCTTGATCGCCTGCTGCCAGGCCGAGTCGACCGACATGATCGAGAGGCCCATGTTGAGGACTCCCATGAAGAGCGCGCCGATGATCGTTCCGGAGATGCGGCCGATGCCGCCCCAGACCGCCGCGCCGCCGATGAAGCAGGCGGCGATGACGTCCATCTCGTAGTTCTGGCCAGCCGCGGAAACTGCGGCGCCCGCGCGGGACGTCGTGACAATCGCGCCAACCGCGGCGAGGAATCCCATGTTGACGAACATCCAGAAGTTGACGGACTCGACGGAGATACCCGAGAGGCGGGCAGCCTCGCGGTTGCCGCCGACCGCATAGATGTAGCGACCAAAGGTCGTCTTGTTGAGGACGAAGGTGTAAACGACGACGAGGACGCCACAAATCACGAGGACGAAGGGGAAGCCGATCGCCGCACCCGCGAGGATGTACGTGAACACGAGGATGAACGCTACGATGACGACCATCTTCGTGATGGCGAGCCACATCGGCTCAGGTTCGAGGCCGTGCTTGATGAGCGAAGCGCGGCGACGGAGCTGCGAGAAGACGAACATGGCCGCCAGCAGGACGCCAACGACGAGGGTGAAGACGTCGAGGACTCCCGCGAAGCCGAACCAGCCGAGGATCCCTCCGTTCGCGATCTTCACGAATCCGCTGGGGAGCGGGGCGATCGTCTGCGGGACCATGACGATCGCTAGACCGCGGAAGAGGAGCATACCTGCGAGGGTGACGATGAAGCCTGGGATGCCGACGAAGGCTACCCAGAAGCCCTGCCACGCGCCGACGACGAGACCGATAACTAGGGCGAGGAGCACCGCGACGACCCACGGAATGTCCCACTTCGCCATGGCGATTCCGAGGAAGCCACCGATGAACGCGATGAGGGAGCCGACCGAGAGGTCGATGTGGCCCGCGACGATGATCATCAGCATGCCGATCGCCATGATGATGACGTAGGCGTTCTGCTGGATGAGCGATGCGACGTTATCGGATCGCAGGAGGCGCCCTCCGGTCATGGCCTCGAAGAAGATCATGACGACGACCAGTGCGAGCATGATGCCGTACTGACCGAAGTCGATCCGCTTGAGCCACGAGGACTTTGCCGCCTTCTCCTTCGTTTCGGCGGTGATTTCTTGAGTAGACACTGGGATCGCTCCTTCAGCTCTCTTGCATCATGTGGGACATCAGGACTTCCTGCGTGGCGTCGGCCTTCGCGACCTCGCCCGTGATGCGCCCAAAACTCAGTGTGTAGATCCGGTCGCACAGACCGATGAGCTCAACGAGCTCGGACGAGATGACGACGACTGCCTTACCGGCGTCGGCGAGCTCGTTGATGAGGGTGTAGATCTCGTACTTCGCGCCGACGTCGATGCCGCGGGTGGGCTCGTCGAGGATCAGCACGTCGGGCTCAGTGAGGAGCCACTTCGAAAGGACGACCTTCTGCTGGTTGCCACCGGACAGGGTGCCGACCTTGACGTCGACCGACTCGGCCTTGGTCCGCATCTTCTTGCGCTGGTCCTCGGCGAGCTCATACTCGGTGAGGTCCGAGATGACGCCCGCCTTCGTGATCCTGTTCATCGAGGCCACGGTCATGTTGTGCTTGATCGCGCCGATGAGGTTGAGGCCGTAGCGCTTGCGGTCCTCGGAGGCGTAGGCGATACCGGCGTCGATGGCCTGGCGCACGGAGTTGAGCGCCACCTTCTTGTCGTGAAGGTAGAGGTCGCCGTGCTCGTAGATGCCCCATGACTTGCCGAAGAGGCTCATGGCAAGCTCGGTGCGACCGGCACCCATGCGGCCGGCGATGCCGACGATCTCCCCGGCGCGGACGTTGAAGCTCACGTCGTGGAGGGCTCGACGGCCGGTGATCGGGCTGGTCACTGCCCAGTTCTCGACGCGCATGACCTCCTCGCCGATCTTCGAGACGTGGTCGGGGAAGCGGTTGTCCATCGACCGGCCGACCATGTCGCGGATGAGGAGGCCCTCGGTGACCTCCACGTCGCCGTGCATGTCGTGGGTCGTGATCGTCTGGCCGTCGCGGATGACCGTCACGCGGTCGGCGACCTGCCGGATCTCGGAGAGCTTGTGGCTGATGATCACGCACGAGATGCCGGACTCCTTGAGCCCGACGATGAGATCGAGGAGCTTCTGGGAGTCGTCGTCGTTGAGTGCGGCGGTCGGCTCGTCGAGGATCAGCACCTTGACGTTCTTGTACGACGCCTCCTTCCCCTCGACGACGATCCGCCCGCTGTATGAGCCGTGCGGATGCACTCCCGAAAGGACCTTCATGAGGGTCGACTTGCCCGCACCGTTCTCACCGCAGATGGCGTGGATCTCGTGCTCCCTGACGTCGAAGGTGACGTCCGAGAGGGCCTTGACGCCGGGGAAGGTCTTCGTGATGTTGTCCATCTCGAGGATCACCCTGCGTTCGGGTGTTTGTGCCATCCGGCACCCCTTTCCGATTTCAGGTTGAGGGGTTTCGGGGCACCCGCAGACGGGCGCCCCGAAACCCCCATGTCAGGCCGGATCGATCAGAGACCGATGTCCGAAGCCTTGTAGTAGCCCGAGTCGACGAGGATCTCCTTGGCGTTGTCCTTCGTCACGATCTCCGGGGTGAGGAGGTAGGTGGGAACGACCTTCTTGCCGTTGTCATAGGTCTTGGTGTCGTTGACCTCGACCTCCTTGCCGGAGAGGATCTCGTCGACCATCTTCGCGGTCTCATCGCCGAGCTTCTCGGTGTTCTTGAAGATGTCCATCGACTGCTTGCCGGCGACGAGGTTCTTCACGTTGGCGGCGTCGCAGTCCTGGCCGGTGAGAAGCGGGTACTCATCGCCGGGCGTGTAGCCCGCGCCCTCGAGGGCCTGGGCGATGCCGAGGGCGAGCGAGTCGTTCGGGGAGAGGACGATGCCGACCTTCGAACCGTCGGAGTAGAAGGAGTTGAGGCGGTTTTCCATCTCAGCCTGGGCCTTATCGGAGCCCCAGCCGAGGATGCCGATCGACTGCCACTCGTCATCGCTCTTCGGATCCTTGCCGGACGGGACCGTGATGGTGCCGTCCTGGATCATCGGGAGGAGGATGTCCCAGGCTCCCGAGAAGAAGTACTTCGCGTTGTTGTCGTCGGGCGATCCAGCGAAGGGCTCAAGGGTGACCGGCGTCTTCATGTTCGCGATCTGGTCCTTGATGAACTGGCCCTGGAGCTGGCCGACCTTGTAGTTGTTGAAGGTGACGTAGTAGTCGACGGAGTCGGTGTCGTTGAGGAGACGGTCGTAGGCGATGACCTTGATGCCGGCCGCATGCGCCTTGTCGAGAACCGGGCCGAGGGCGGTGCCGTCAATCGAGCCGACGACGAGGACCTTCGCGCCCTGCGTGATCATGTTCTCCAGCTGGGTGATCTGCTGGTCGACCTTGTTGTCGGCGTACTGGAGGGTCGTCTGGTATCCCGCCTTCTTCAGCACCTCCTCGAGGTGCGCTCCGTCACGGTTCCAGCGCTCGAGAGACTTCGTCGGCATCACGATGCCGACGAGAGTATCCGAGGCGCTGGCGGACGTGCCAGAGGCGCCCGACTCGGTCGCGGAGGAGCTGGAACTGGCGCGCTGCGAGGAGCAGGCGGTGAGGCTGGCGACGGCGAGGACGACGGTCGACGCCGCCAGGCTCGACGAGCGTCTTGGGCTCGCGGAGACCTCGATCGGCCGCATGATCCCCGCCGCGCCCCCCGAACCCGGACAGCCCGCAACCCTCATTCGCGTCGAGCCCTATCGGGTTCTCCCCTATGACGCGAACGCCCTCAAAGGCCCCGAGCCCCAAGTCGAGGGACTCTTCCCTGTGCGGGACGTCCCCTTCGCCTTCTACTCCGACCACAAGCTGTTCCTCCACAACATGGGGCACTGCATGTGCGCCTACCTCGGAGAGCGCCGCGGCTACGAGTACATCTGGCACGCGATCGGCGACCCGGAGATCCGCGCCCTCGTCCGCGCGGCGATGACGCAGTCCGCGCTCGCCCGCCACATCGATGACCTCATCGCCCGCTTCGGCAATCGGGCGCTCGGCGATACCGTCGAGCGCGTCGGCCGAGACCCGATCCGCAAGCTCGCCCCCGAGGATCGCATCCTCGGCGCCTATCGCCTCGCGGCCGAGCAGGGATCCCCTCACTCCTACCTCTCATTGGCAGCGGCCGTCGGCACCGCCCGGCTCGCCGCAGAATCCGAATGGTCCGACGAAAGGGCCCGCGCCCACATCGAGGATGCTCTTTTCGGCGACGCCGATGAGAGCGAGGATCGCGCTCTCTACCGCGCACAGCTCGCCGCTCTCGAAAAGGGCTTCGACTGGGCCGCGCAGACCGCCCTCCTCGATGGCCATGCGAGGCGGGTCGGCGCCATCTGACGGGAGCTCAGACCCCCGTCGCCCAGGCCTCGATCTCGGTGACGACCTCGCGGCCGGTGCGCGCGGATTCCTCGATCGCGAGACCGAGGAGGTGATCCTGACAGGCGTCGGCGAGGGAGTAGGGGACCCCGGCCTCGCCGCGCGCCCACAGCGCACCCGGCCAGCGGCGCATCCCGTAGACGAGCGCGCCGATCATCGAGCCCGCGGAGAAGCAGGCGCTCACCGAGCCCGCCCAGGCCTGCATGCCGCGCTCCTGCGCGAAGGCGACGATCGCGATCTCGGTCGTCGACTGGAAGGCCCCGTAGAAGACGAGGACGGCGAGGAGGACGACGAAGGTTCCCGTCCACAGGGTCTCCTCAGGCGCCTTCGCCCGCCGCGCCACCTCCCGGGCACCGACGGCGCCGGGGTCACCGTGGGGGGCGCTGTCCGCCTCCTCGGCCGAGGGTGGCGCGGCCTCGTCGAGGGGAAGCGGGCGCGAACGCGAGGCGGCGCGGAGGGGCTCGGGCTGGAAGGTCCGATCGGCGAGCATGCGCAGGCCGATGAGGATCGTCCCGATCCCGAAGGCGAGCGCCGCGAGGGGGTGGACGAGGGTGGCGAGCGAGGTCGCGATCGGTGTTGAGAGGACCCACATCGATTCTTCTGCGACCGAGGTGAGTGAGAGGGCAAGGGGCATCGAGCCGGGCTCGGAGCGCAGGGCGACCCGCCACCTCGCACGGATGAGGGAGCCTCCGGGCACGCTCGCGCCGAGCATAACGACGACGAGGAGGAGCGCCCAGTAGGGCAGGCCGAGGACGAGGACAAGACCGAGGCCGAGGATCGAGGCGATCCAGAAGGCGCCGACGAGCGAGGCGATGCGCGACTGTCCGTGCCGGTCGATGAGGCGGCCGATAGTGGGCCCGATGACGGCGCCGGCGATCGACATCACCGCCGTGGCGACGCCGGCGCTCGAGTAGGAGCCGTAGACGTCGCGCGCTCCGATGAGGAGGGCCATGTTCACCATCGCGTAGGGGAACTGGATGATGACCCCGCCGAGGAGGAAGCGGGCGACATGCGGACGGCGGAGGAGGGCCGCGTATGCGTGCAGCCCCCCTCCTTCACTCGAGGTCATTCGACTCCTTGACGATTCACTCGGTCTCGGCGAGCACCCGGACAGCCTGCTTCGCCATACCGAGGGCGACGTACTCTCCCGGTGCGGGCAATTCGACTTCAGCGTCGAGGAACTGCGAGGCCAACGCCTGAACGGCCGTCGACTTCACGCCACCACCGACAATGAGCACCTTGTTCAACGGCACGCCAAGCGCACGCATGGCATCGAGCGCGTAGCGCATGAGGTTGAGCAGACCTTCGACCGTGGCGCGAGCAACGTGCGCGCGGTCGGAGTTAGCCAACGTCATGCCACGGAGCTCCGCCGTCGCATCGGGCAGGTTCGGGGTGCGTTCGCCTTCGAAGTAGGGGATCAGCTCGAGGCCTCCGGCATCCGGGACAGAGAGGGCGTACTCGTCGAACTCCTTATAGTCCAGGCCGGTCACCTTCATCATCGCGTCGATGATGCGCGACGCATTGAGGGTGCACGCCAACGGTAGCCAGTTGCCCGATGCATCGGAGAATCCCGTCACCAGACCGGACGGATCAGCAACGGATGTTGCCGACACTGCTGCGACCACACCAGAGGTGCCGAGAGACAGCAGGGCACTGCCCGGCTCCAAGTCAACGCCCAGCGCAGAGGCAGCGTTATCACCAGCGCCAGGGCCAAGGACAATGTCTCCCCAACCGCGCTCAGGGTCACCGTAACCGACCACGTCCCACGGACCAGCAATGGTCGGAAGAATGATAGAGGCAGCCGTGGCCTCGTCGATACGAAGCGCAGAGGCGAGAATATCGCGACGGTACGTCGGGGTCTCGCGAGCCATGTAGCCGGTGCCCGACGCGTCGGAACGGTCGGTTGCCAGCTGGTCCAACGCGGGCTTGCCCATGATGCGCCAGGTCAGATAATCGTGCGGAAGGCAGATTGCGGCGATCTTGGCGACGTTCTCGGGCTCGTTATCGGCGAGCCAACGCAACTTGGTGACGGTCAACGATGCGACGGGAACGGAACCCGTGGCCTCGGCCCACCATGCGGCGCCCTCGGAGCTGGCATCGTCGCGGTCATCGGTGCCGCGTTCGCGAATGAGGTCGCGCGCAGCACCAGCCGAACGCGTGTCGTTCCACAGCAGGGCAGGACGGATGACGTTGCCTTCCTTATCCAGGCAGACCATGCCGTGCTGCTGACCACCGACGGACAGGGCAGCCACATCGTCCAGACCGCCTGCACGTTCAAGGGCCTCCTCGAAGGCATCCCACCATTTTTCGGGATCAACTTCGGTGCCATCCGGGTGTGAGGCCTTGCCTTGGCGAACGATGGCGGACGTAGCGGGGTCGTAGATGACAACCTTGCAGGACTGGGTCGACGTATCAACACCGGCAACGTAGGGGCGAAGAGTGCTCATATTGCTCCAAAAGTAAGGGCTTTTCGAAGTGGCACCGATGCCACTTTTCCAAGCGAAGGAAGCGAAAGTACCCAAACGGGCGGTCACCAAAAGCTGGCGACCGCCCGTAAGGATAGTGTCGATCAGGCGCGGCCCAAAGTATCGACAATGTAGTTGTTAATCGTAGCCTTCACAGACTCGAGGTGGTCCGACTTTGTGGCTGCAACTAGGTCAGCCTGCGGAATGTCGAGTGAGTGTGCTTCCAGCGAGGCGAGGGAGGCTGTGCCATCTTCGACCGTCGCACCGATGCCCGAATCGAAGGACGAGTAGCGCTCGGAGACGAGGTCTTCGATAAGTCCTTCTTCGTGCATGCGGGCTGCGACCAACAGGCCGGCTGCGTAGGAGTCCATGCCAACAACGTGGGCGCGGAACAGGTCCTCAGCGGTGAACGAGGTACGGCGCGGCTTGGCGTCGAAGTTCAGACCACCGTGCGGGCCGATCTGGCCTTCTGCGAGAACCTCCCACATGACTGCGGTGGTCTCGTAGAGGTCTGACGGGAATTCGTCGATGTCCCAACCGATGAGCTTGTCGCCCTGGTTGGCATCGAGAGAACCGAGCATGCCAGCTTCGCGTGCCACGCGGATTTCGTGCTGGTAGGTGTGGCCAGCGAGGTTGGCGTGGTTGCCTTCAAGGTTCAGCTTGAAGTGATCCTGCAGGCCGTAGGTCTGGAGGAAGGCGATGGTGGTTGCTGCGTCGAAATCGTACTGGTGGCTCGTCGGCTCCTTCGGCTTCGGCTCGAGCATGAACTGAGCTTCGAGACCGATTTCCTTGGCGTAGTCAACGCACATCTGGAACATTGTTGCGATGTGGTCCTGCTCGCGCTTGAGGTCGGTGTTCCACAGGTTCTCGTAACCTTCGCGACCGCCCCAGAACACGTAGTTCTCTGCGCCCAGGCGCTTCGCGATTTCCAGGGAATGCTTCAGCTGTGCGCCGGCGTAGGAGTAGATCTCCGAGAACGGCGAGGTTGCTGCGCCGGAAACGAAGCGGCGGTTGGTGAACAGTGAAGAGGTGTTCCACAGTAGCTTGACGCCGGTTTCCTTCTGCTTTGCTTCGATCGCGTCGACAACCTTGTCGAGGTTTGCGTTGGTTTCGCGCAGGGTGTCGCCTTCGGGAGCGATGTCGCGGTCATGGAAGCAGAAGTAGTCAACGCCCAGTGCCTTGTAGAAGTCGAAGGCGTAGTCGACCTTGGCGAGTGCCAGATCGAGCGGCTTGGAGTACTTGCCATCGAAGGGGCGCTGCGCTGTGCCCTCACCGAAGGGGTCGACGAGTTCGGCCTGGAAAGAGTGCCAGTAGGCAACACCGAAGCGCAGCCATTCGCGCATGGTCTTGCCGGCGACCACTCGTTCGGCGTCGTAGTAGCGGAAGCCAAGACCCTGACGGAGCGACGATGTTCCGACGAAAGGGATCTTGTCGATGTTCCAGAGATTCTCAGACATGGTTGCCTCTCAGAGATTCAGAGATCGATTACGATCGCTTTTGTTACATAACAAAACATAGTTTGTGCTATGTACTAGAGTCAAGAGCATGGCAGCAGCAATTCGTCGACACACGTCGGTTTCCCAGCGAGCACCCCGGCGCCCATCAGAGCGCGCAATGGCGGGCGTGAAGGCTGAAAGCCTGCGTGCAATGAACCTCTCCCTCGCCCTGCGACACATCCTTGCCGCACCCGGAGAGATCTCCCGATCAGGCATTTCTCAAGCAACAGGCATTACGCGTGCCACCATCTCGCGCCTCGTCGATGAACTCATCAACGCGGGTCTCGTTCTCGAACTTGAACCATCCATCGGCGGACGAGGCCGCCCAGCCAATCGACTCACACCAGCCCCAGGAAGGGCGGTCGCACTGGGTCTCGAAGTCAATATTTCCGCCCTTGATGCTGTCATCATTGATCTAGGTGGCGACGAAATTGCGCGAAATCGCATCGAAGGCGACTTTGCGAACTCCGATCACGTCGAAGTGATGACCTCACTGGCCGACATGGCACACGCTCTCGTCGAGGAACATCTTCCCGATGGAGCATTTTACCTCGGCAGTGGGTTGGCTCTTCCAGGCCTCGTATCCCCCGACCGACTGGCACTCGCACCCAACTTGGGATGGCGCGATATCCCCCTAGAGAAGCTACTCACTCCCCTATCGGACCTCTACCCCGCAATCGTTGCCAACGAAGCCGACCTGGCCGCCTTCGCTGTCGCACACCCGCTTCCCGGCGTTCCCTCGGGGCCCGCGTCATTCGTCTACATATCGGGCGAAGTTGGCATCGGCGCCGGCATTATTGTCGACCATCGTCCGCTCAGCGGAGCACGCGGGTGGTCCGGCGAAATCGGCCACATCTGCGCAGACCCCTCCGGTCCCCTCTGCTCGTGCGGGGCTACCGGTTGCCTCGAGGCATACCTCGGTCTGCGCGCCCTCGCTGAGCGCTCCGGACTTGATCGCCACGCAACCGTTGAAGACATTCGCACAGCAGCCGAAAACGGTTCGAAGCAAGCACGTGAAGCCCTCGAAGAAGGCGGCGCAGCCCTTGGTCGAGCGCTTTCAGCCGTCATCAACTCTGCGGACATCCCACTGGTTCTGCTCGGCGGAATTGTCGCTGAACTGAGCGAATGGCTTGTGCCCGCAGCTGAAAAGGAAATCGAAACCCGCGTTCTTCAATACGCCTGGTCCCAGCCAAAACTCGAAGTAATCCGAGATTCCCAAGGTCTTGACTCGCGCGGAGCGGCATATCGAATTCTGCAGCGCTTGGTCGATGACCCCATGGCATGGACAGCATGACAAACTCCGCGGAACATCACGGTTTTCATTCAGGGTGCCGGCGCAATTTCACCCAATGTGCGGGTTAATCTGTATCCATGATCGGAGATGAGAAACCCCGCCCACGCCTTGTTGACGTCGCTCAAGTGGCAGGCGTTTCAGTTTCCACAGCTTCACGTGCTCTAGGACGCGGTTCCGAGCTCATCGGTGCGCAAACGCGCGACCACGTTCGAGAGGTCGCACGCAAACTTGGCTACCGAGTGAACCCGGTCGCCAGGTCTCTTCGCCTTGCCAAAACGAAGCAGATCGGCATGCTCGTCCCTTCGATCTCCAACCCGTTCTACACGGACCTCGTTGTTCAAGTCGAGCACCACTTATCCCAGCGCGGGCTCTCATTGCTCATTTCCGATGCGGAAATGTCTGTCACTACGGAAGACTTGAAGCTTCGCTCATTCGAAGGGGGTTCGGTAGACGGTCTGATCATCGTGCCCTGTCACGAATCTTTCTCAACGCCCTCCCTTGAGCGCACGGCAGCCTTGGTGCCAACCGTCCAGCTCGACAGGGCAGTCTCTTTGCCTCACATCCCATTCGTTGGCGTTGACGATGCGCACGGCGTTCGCGAAGTCTTAGGACACCTGAAGGAACGCGGAGCGCATCGCATCGCAATGCTGTCGAATACGGGCTCTGATCTATCGTCTGTTAAGCGCGTGACCGAAGCACGACGCGTTGCTCCCGAGTTCGGGATGGAACTTGCAGACAGCGATGTCCTTGAATGCAACCATTCCGTCGAATCGGCACGTAGCGCAGTTTCAACGTTAATCAACGGGGGAAATCGCTGGGACGCGATCGTATGCCTGAATGATCTTCTTGCCATCGGCGCAATTACAGAGCTCCGTCATCGTGGCTTTGGTATTCCCGAGGACATCATGGTCACCGGCTTTGACGATATTCAGTTCGCCGAACTGATGCGCCCATCAGTGACCACGCTACGCCAACCTCTTGCGGAAATTGCACGCCAAGGTGTAGAGCTTCTCCTTGACGAGTCGGACTCTGAGGTGCCCAAGCGCACCTTGGTTAAAGGTGAGCTGGTCATCCGGCAGTCGACGATCCCAGAATTTTAAACGGTCCGCAGCTGTACACAATCCCGAGGCTGAAAAGGCCCAAGGGTTAAAAAGCCCAGAGTTTTAGACCACCACTTTCTGAGCACTCTCGTCCGCGACCTTATCGGCATACTCTTACCGGCCTCGCAACACCGTAGCACCGTGACCTATACAGCAATCGGCGGGCCCACCACTGTCATGATGGACCCGCCGATTTCAGTTCAGATGTTGTTCAAACCGTCAGGATCTGCGTATCTTCAGTACGCAAGACCCTTCGGTTCGTCTGCCAGCACTGCCGACTGCGGGTTAACAACCTCGAAACCGTTTGCCTTGTAGGCCTCGTAGTCGAAGTTCTCGCACTCGTCAAAGCCGATGCGGTGGTAGGCGTAGAAGCCTTCCCAATCTTCGTAGCCGGTGCCCAGCTCCGACTCGAGGAATGCATCCGCCATGGCCATGCCCTTACGTTCAGCGACGTAGAAAGCGCCCATGGCCAGCAGGTTTGCGCTGTTCGCGGCAGCTGCGCGGCGAGCTGACGCAACGGATTCACAGACGGCTGCATGAACGTGCGGAACCTTTGAGGCTGCGATGTGGATACCCATGCCGGTGCCACAGAATGCCAGTGCTCGCTCGAATTCACCTTCGGCGATCTTCGCACCCAGAGCAAAACCGACTCGGTGATACATGGGAGTCTTATCAAGGTCCGGCGTAATGTCGGTGACGGTCCACCCACGATCCTGAAGGTGCTTCTTCACGGCCTCCTTCAGAGGGAAACCAGCGAAGTCGGCGCCGACGACAACGTGCTTGCTTCGTACGGTCTTCATTACTTCTTCCTTCCCGCAAGGAGGCCCTTAAAGGGGTTCTTGCCGTTGAGTTCATTCATGCTGATAACGAACAGCAGGACGCCACCCCAGATGAGGGGTCGGTAGAAATTGGAGATATTCGGGAACATGTTGAGACCCGAAGACAGGACCTGCAGCACGAGGATCGCCATGACGACGCCGGCAATTCGACCACGGCCACCGTTGGGGTTCACGCCACCGAGGACGACGATCAGAACGGTCAGCAGTGTGTAGCTTGCTCCGTAGTCAGCCTTCGCGGAATTGTAATTCGCCAGCATGACGATGCCTGCGACGGCTGCCATGATGCCCGACAGGATGTAGGTGCGCATCAGCAGGCTGGTGATCTTCAGACCGGCAAAACGTGCCGCGGTTTCGTTCGTGCCGATCATCAGGATCTTGGTGCCAAAGCCGGTCAGGGTGAGGATCAGGCCGACGATGACGCAGCAGATGATGAAGATGACAAGCGGCATGGGGATAAGGCCGCCCAGACGGGCTGCGAATACCGAACCGAATGCGTCGGGCACGCCTGAAACGGGCTTGCCTTCAGTCAAGATGATGGCGACGCCACCGAAGAGTTCGAGTGTGCCCAATGTTGCGAGGATTGGCGGAATCTTCAGCATGGAGACGAGAATGCCGTTGATGGCACCGCAAATTGTGCCAACAAGCAGTGCGATGACCAGTGCGATCACGACAGCGAGACCTGCTTGGCCGCCACCGTCGCCGGTGAGCATTGCTCGCAGGACAAGGGCTGCGCTAATTGATGTCACGTTTGCGATTGCCACGACCGAAAGGTCGATGCCTGCGGTGAACATGGTCAGCATGACGCCCAGGGCCATCAGACCGAATTCAGGGAACTGGATTGCCATCGACTGCCAGGTACGCAGGGCGAAGAAGGGGCCCGGGCGAATCACGGCGAAGAAGATAAGTAGCAGAGCGAAGACGATGACGAGCCTCGTCATGTAGGCATCCTTCGTCATGAAGGACGGGAGTGCGAAAGAACGCTTCTTTACGGATTCAGTAGTCATTTCACGCTCTCCTTTCACAGAATCGAGGCTCGTTGCTTGCGGCTACGAGCAACCTGGATTGCTGAAACGCCGGTACCAACGATGATCAGCAGGCCGAGCGCGAAGCCCTGCCAGAAGGTGGGAATACCGGTCAGAATCATGGAGTTCTGAACAATGACGATCAGCAGGGTGCCAAGCACGACGCCGGTCAGGGAGCCGGTACCACCGGTAATGGCGGTTCCACCAAGGACGACGGCCGCAATGACCATCATTTCCATACCAAGCAGGTTGGTCGGGTGCATCTGACCCATGGAGGTCGTACGAACCATGCCCGCGAGTGCGGCGATGACACCAACCATGACGTAGAGCCAGAACTTGGTGCGACGGACCTTGAAGCCTGCTCGTTCTGCTGCGGATTCATCGCCACCGATGGCGAAGATACCACGACCGAACATCGTGTATCGGGTGATGAAGTAGGCGATGGCCAGGACAACCACGAAGATGAGGAAGCTGGTCGGCATCGCGGACTGAAGTCCGGATTGCGTGTTCGTCACCGTAAACAGTGAGCTAGCGCCGAAGTTCTTCATGGATTCGGGGATGTTCGGGATCTGCACAGAGTTCAGTGCGCCCTGCATGACACCGGAGAAGACGTTCGAGGTACCGAGCGTGATGATCAGTGTGGGAACGGTCAGCCATGAGGTGAAGATACCGTTGAAGGCACCAAGCAGTGCACCAAGGAGCATTGCCATCAGGAAGGGGACGATGACCGGTCCGTTGAATCCCTGATCGACAAGGAAGCGCGTGGTTGCGTAAACGGCAAGCGATGCGAGGGCCGGGAAGGACACGTCGATGCCACCGGAAACCAGAACAAGGTGGGCGGCGACGGCGAAGAGTCCGGGGACGACCATTGCGTTTGCCAGGTCAACAAGGTTGTTTGCCGTGAAGAACTGGCCGCTTCGTGCCTGGATGACGAGTGCGAGGGCAACGATAACCAGGAAAACCCAGAATTCGTTGGCTCGCAGGATCTTTGTTTTAAGAGACGTCATGTTCATCACGCTCCTTGGGTAGCAACGTCACGCGACATCAGTTCGCCGAGTTCGGCTTCGGATGTCTGGGCGGGGTCGATGGATTCACGGATTCGGCCAGCACGCATGATGAGGACCTTCGAGCAGTTCGTCAGAACTTCCGCGATGTCGTCAGAGATGATGACGATGGCCATGCCTTCGCGTGCGAGACGTTGAAGGATGGAGTGAATCGTGTACTTGGAACCGATATCAACGCCGACCGTCGGACCGTTGAGGATCAGGACATCCGGTTTTGTTGCAAGCCACTTGGCAAGAACGACCTTCTGCTGATTACCGCCGGAGAGAGTGGAGACCGCGTTGTCAGGATCGGGGGTTGCGACCTCGAGGTCCTTGACCCAACGCTTCTCTTCTTCGGCAATGCGCTTCTTATCGAGAACACCGAGTGCACCAGCGAATTCGTCCATTTCTGAGATGACGATGTTTTCGCCGATGGAGCGTGACAGGAAGAGACCTTCTGTCAGTCGGTCTTCGGGGACCAGTGCGATACCGGCATCGATCGCGTCTTGGATGGACTTCAGGGTGACGGTCTTGCCGTTGATGGTGATCGATCCGGCGTTCGTGGGCAGGGCGCCGAACAGTGCAAGAGCGAGTTCGGTACGGCCAGACCCGAGCAGACCCGTAATACCCAGAATTTCGCCACCGTGGAGCGAAAAATTCACGCCTTCGAAAGCCCCTTCTGAGCCTAGATCCTTGACCTCAAGGACGGGGTTTTCAGTCAAGGTTGACGCTTCGAAGCGAGTTTCGTCGAATTCCTTGCCCGTCATGTACTTAGCGAACTTGTGACGGTCGAGTTCGGATGAATCGCAGGTGATGACCTTTTCGCCGGAGCGCAGGATCGTGAAGCGTTCGGAGATTTCGAAAACTTCTTCGAGCTTGTGCGAAACGAAGAGGATCGCAATACCGCGTGCTTTCAGATCGGAGATGATCTTGAAGAGGGCGTTGACCTCGTTCTTCGTCAGTGCCGTTGTGGGCTCGTCCATGATAATGAGCTTGGCGTCTGACATGAGTGCACGGCAGATGGCGACCAGCTGCTTGTCGGCAACCGAAAGATCACCAACGCGCGCATCAAGGTCGACATTGAAACCGATCTTGGCAACTGCTTCTTCAGCGATCTTTCTCAATCGCTTCCAATTGACGAGCTTTCGTCCGGCCGCGACCTCCGTCGTCATAGCAAGGTTTTCCATAACCGACAGGTTCGGGAAGACGGAGAAGTCCTGATAGATGACCTGGACACCCGCGTCGATCGCTTCGAGCGGCGTCATCTTGGTCCAAGATTTTCCGTTAATTTCGATGGTTCCCGAGTCTGGCTCGTGGACACCAGAAATAACTTTAATAAGCGTTGATTTTCCGCAGCCATTCTCGCCGGCAAGACAGTGGATTTCACCGGGAGCGATGTCAAGATTGATGTCGTGAAGAGCATGCACACCAGCAAAAGACTTGTTGATGTTCTTCACTGAAATAAGCGGCGTTGTCATAAATCGATTCCTTCCAGCCCGCATTGAGCGCATAGAGATACGCGATCGCGATTTCAGTGCTTCAACAGCATCGGTGCTGGGCAAAGATGCCCAGCACCGATGCCGAGGAGCTATCAGAAGCCGAAGCTATCGACGTTGTCCTTGGTGATCTGGATCCAGCCGTTGCCTTCCAGGACCTTGTCGGAGCCCTCAGAGAAGTGCATCTCTTCGTAGCCCTTGACGCCCAGGTTGACACCGTCAGTGATCTCTTCACCGTTCAGGATCTTGGTGGCGAGTGCCGCCATTGCGTAGCCAGCATCTGCCGGATCCCACAGGGTCAGCGCTGCAACGAGGCCCTTATCGAGGATTTCCTTATTGGCTGCCGGCATACCGGTACCTGCGGTGAAGACCTTGTCCTTCAGGCCAAGTTCGTCAATTGCGCGTGCAACGCCGGGAGCGTCAAACGAGGAGGTGCCCAGGATGCCCTTAACCTCGGGGTACTTCTTGAGAACTTCCTTGGCGACCTGGTAGGCGGTTTCGCCGTTGTCTTGAGACTCAACACGAGGTTCTGCCTCGAGCAGGGTCATGTTCGGGTAGGCCTCCTTCTGACGTGCAACTGCACCGTCAGCCCATTCGTTGTGGGAAGCGTTCGTCACGTGGCCGACCATCGTGGTGTAGATGCCTTCTTCACCCATGGCTTGTGCGAGGTTGTCCATGATGAATGCGCCGTACTTGGCATTGTTGAAGGCTTCAATGTCGTACATCGTGTTTTCCTGCGACGCACCTTCGTGTGTCACAACAACGATGCCTGCATCCCTTGCTTCCTTGAGGGCGGGCTCAATTGCGCCCGGATCAACCGGAACGACGCCGATTGCGTCAACGCCCTGCGCAATGAGGTCCTGGATAACCTGCGCCTGCATGGTGGCGTCAGTTTCCGATGGGCCCTTCTGGAACACATTCATGCCTGTGTCGGCTGCGTACTTCTGAACGCCGGCCTCCATACGGACGAACCACGGGTTAGTGGCGTCCTTAGGAACGATGGCGATCGTGTAGTCGCCGTCACCCGATCCGCTTGCTGCGCCGGAGGCTGCAGTGTCACCCGCACCACCAGAGCACGCTGCAAGTGCAAGTGCTGAAGTGAGAACGATTGCACTAGCGGCTACAATACGAGACTTCATGTTGACTCCTTGAGATTCACATCCACATTGATGAGGATCGTTGCACACGAGGTGCGTGGATCGTTTCGTTGCATCACACCGCCACCATTAGCGGTATGACATGCGCGAATGATCGACCAAATAGACAGCTATCCATCTGATCGTTCGTACGAACATGCTAGATGGTATGTTGCACAGCACACGCGGAGCAAGCTTCTTCACGTGATGTTGTGCAATCGTTATCAAAGCCTAAATACCCGCGATGTTGCCAGGTCCGACCCGGCCTCAGAAAGCCAGGCAGAGAATTCTTGCGCGTCACGGTAGGACTTCTGAGCACCGCGACCCGTCACCGACAGTGCCGCGTATGCGTTTGCCAGTTCCAGGGCTTCGGTTTCGTTGAGCCCCTCAGACAGGCAGTGCGAGAAACACCCAATGAAGGCATCGCCCGCTCCGGTTGTGTCAATCGCCTTCGCCGGGAATTGCTCCAAACGAACGTCTCCCCCGTCAGCGGAGAGCCACCGGACTCCTCGAGACCCGAGCGTGACGATAACGTTTGTGCATCCGGCATCCAAAAGGACCTGCGCTGCAACACGAACCTCATCGTCGGTGGACGTCGGCAGTCCGGTCAGTAGCTCGAGCTCCGTCTCGTTGGGCATGACGTACTGGCACTTCGCCGCGAGCGCCAAGTCGAGTTCCTTCGTTGCGGGCGCGGGGTTAAGAAGAACCGGAATACCAAGACGGTTACCCAAAGCGATTGCGGCCTTCACAGTTTCGAACGCGATTTCCAGCTGAAGAACAATCAGTGAGCATTCGCTGATCGCGTCGGTGGCCTCTTCAAGGTCCTTTGGGGTCAGGCTTTTGTTCGCACCCTTGACGATGATGATGGAGTTATGTGAATCCTGGTCAACGAAGATCGGGGCGACGCCGGATGTTCCGTGAACCTGCTTCACGAACGAGGTGTCGATGCCGTTGTTTCGGTAGTTCTGCAGGTAGGTCTCACCGAATGCATCGTCACCAACGCAGGTCACCATCGTGACTTTGGTGCCGAGTTTTGCGGCTGCGATTGCTTGGTTTGATCCTTTTCCGCCGAATCCGATCTCGAAGTCCAGCGCTTCGATGGTTTCGCCTTCGACGGGCATGCGGGTGATGTACGTGATCAGATCAGTGTTGTTCGAACCGATGACTGCGATGCTCATGGAATCACCTTGGTAAAGAGGTTGAGGGGTTAAGAGCGTATTTATGGGCGACGATGCTCACGTTTAACGCCGGATGAGATGATGCTAGCGCAAACGTTTGCGTTCTGTCATCCACTTATCATGTTTTTCTCCGTCGGAATCATTTCGTTATGAAATCCGCTTCGGCGTGCTCACCTTCAGCAGAAAGAAGAACGAGGCTGCCGCGCCTGCTGAAGCTGTGCGCCTCATTGGTGGGCGCGGCCTCGTACCCCTCATCCTTGATGATCATCCTTGGTACTCGTGGCGCTTAGCTTCTCAGCGACGCTCCACTCTCCGTTTGTCCATAACCGCCCACCCTATTCACTATGTGGCACTAAATAGTGGCAGACTAAGAACAAGTGTTGCCTCGGTCACGACCATACAACGCTGGCACACCGCATCCACGCGGTGAGCCACCAAACCAAGAGAAGGAAGGTCCAGTGAGCACGCAAACGCAGAATCCGGACAGCAATCAGCAGGGAAACCGACTCGACCCGTGGTTTAACGCCTACGCAGAGCGAGCTCACAACCTGCGAGCTTCCGAGATTCGTGCACTGTTCTCCGTCGTCTCACGACCTGAAGTTGTCTCCCTTGCCGGTGGAATGCCGAACCTGAAGGACCTCCCCCTCGACCAGCTCGCTGAATCAGCGAAGCGCCTGATCTCAGCGCACGGTGCCCAGGCCATGCAGTACGGCTCAGGCCAAGGCTGGGAAGTTCTGCGCGAGCGCATCACCGAAGTCATGAGCTACGACGGAATCGTCGGCGCTGATCCCGACGACGTTGTCATCACCACCGGGTCGCAGCAGGCTCTCGACCTGATGACCGAACTCTTCATCGATCCGGGCGACGTCATTCTGTGTGAAGCACCATCGTACGTTGGTGCACTTGGCGTGTTCCGTGCCCGTCAGGCCGATATCGCGCACGTCCCCATGGACGACAAGGGCATCATCCCTGCCGAACTGGAACGCGTCATCCGCGAGGTCCGCGCATCGGGTCGCACCATCAAGATGCTCTACACCATCCCGAACTTCCACAACCCGATGGGTGTCACCCTGTCGCTGGAACGTCGCCCGCAAATCACCGAGATCTGCATGCGCGAAGGCGTCCTCATCATGGAAGACAACCCCTACGGTCTGCTCGGCTTCCACTC
Organism: Pauljensenia sp. OF14-1SRA; assembly: GCF_027694595.1. NCBI lineage: Bacteria > Bacillati > Actinomycetota > Actinomycetes > Actinomycetales > Actinomycetaceae > Pauljensenia > Pauljensenia sp. OF14-1SRA. Next base: position 112,652 of record NZ_JAQEVQ010000002.1, read on the forward strand.
CGACCCCATGCCGGCACTGAAGAGCTTCTCCCCCGAAGGCGTCGTCTACCTCGGCTCCTTCTCGAAGATGTTCGCCCCGGGCTTCCGCATCGGCTGGGCCTACGCGCCACACGCCATCCGCGACAAGCTGGTTCTCGCATCCGAATCCGCAATCCTCTCCCCCTCGATGATCGGTCAGATGGCAATCGCCGACTACCTGTCCAGCTATGACTGGTATTCGCAGGTCAAGACGTTCCGCGCCATGTACGCCGAACGTTGCCAGGCCATGATGGACGCCCTCGAGGAATTCATGCCCGACTGCGAGTGGACCCATCCCGACGGCGGCTTCTACACATGGGTCACACTCCCCGAGGGCCTCGACGCTAAGTCCATGCTCCCTCGCGCAGTTCGCGCCCAGGTTGCCTACGTGTCAGGCACCGCGTTCTACTACAACGGCGAAGGCGCAGACCACATGCGCCTCTCCTTCTGCTACCCGACTCCCGAGCGTATTCGCGAGGGCGTCAGGCGACTTGCCACCGTCGTGAACGCAGAGAAGGAACTGGTCGACATGTTCGGTGCCGGCTTCCACCGTCAGAACATCGATGAAGTTGGCCCGGGCGTAGCACCCGCACCAAACGCACTCTGACCCGTATAAATACTTCGGCGCATCATCGCGCACCCACACATCGGCATACCACTATTACTAAGGAGTAATCCCGTGGCATTAAAGGTCCTCATCATTGCTGGCGGCCTCACACACGAGCGCGACGTCTCGGTCCGCTCCGGACGCCGAGTCGCAAACATCCTCACCCAGGCCGGCTATACCGTGCGCGTTGCCGACGTTGATCACCAGCTGACCAGCGTCATTGACGAGTTCGCACCCGACGTCATCTGGCCCGTCGTCCACGGCTCCATCGGCGAAGACGGTTCTTTGCAGACTTTGCTCGAGGCAATCGGCATCCCCTTCGTCGGCTCCTCATCCGTGCAGGCGATGCTCGCGTCGAACAAGCCGACAGCTAAGTCCTTGCTCGGCTCGGCTGGCTTGGTAACACCCGGCTGGGTTTCACTCCCCCAGATCCTCTTCCGCCAAATCGGTGCCTCCCAGGTTCTCGATGCTATCGAGTCACAGACTCAGTTCCCCGTCATCATCAAGCCGACCGACGGCGGTTCTGCTCTTGGCCTCTCCGCAGTTCATGACCCTGGCGAACTCCGTAGCGCGATGGTCGATGCCTTCGCCTACGGTGAGCACATCATGGTCGAGGAACTCATCCAAGGCCGTGACATCGCAGTTTCCGTTGTCGATCTAGAAGACGGTCCTGTGGCTCTCCCTCCGGTTGAGATTTCAACCGACGGTGGTCGCTACGACTACGCGGCGCGTTACACAACGGACGAAACCGAGTACTTTGTGCCCGCCCGCTTCACCGAGGAACAGCTCGATGTTCTACGCCAAGCAGCCGTCGAGGCACACACGATCCTCGGTCTGCGCGACCTGTCGCGTATCGACTTCGTTGTCGATGACGAAGGCACCTGCTGGTTCATCGATGCTAATGTCACGCCGGGTATGACGGATACGTCGCTACTCCCCCAGGCCGCCGACGCTGACGGTTCCTTCGCTGAACTGTGCACGCGCATCGTTGAGTTCGTTGCCGCTGACCGTCACGTTCGGGGCATCGAAGACAAGGTCGACCCTTCCGCTTCCTATGACGACGAGGCCGGCCAGACCGAATAGGGTTTCACTTCAATCAGTGGCCGGATTGCGCATCCCAATGCGCGGTCCGGCCACTGGAGTATTTGACGATGTTTCACGTGAAACAATGACGAGCTTATCAACAGAAATGCTCGTGAAGAATTGGGAAGAGATCGAATGACCCCGGCGCTAAGCGTTGGAATCCCGCAACACATTGAAGATTACTTCAGCATCCCCAGAGCATGAAGATCCGCACGCGCCTGGGATGCATTTTCCCAGAGCAGGCCCTTCATTCCCAGAAGCTCTGCGGCACGAACATTCTTCTTGCGGTCGTCGATAAAAACAGCATCTTCAGCGTCCACATCAAAACGTTCGATAGCTTCACGGTAGATCGAGCGATGAGGCTTCGCGGAACCAACCTCGCAAGAGAATACGAAGTCATCAAAGTGCTGTGCCCAGGCGGTGACGCGGATTTCTTCAGCAATAGCGAAAGGCGCGTTTGAAAGAATGCCTAAGACGATGCCGTTTTCTTCCAGTTCACGAATAATCTGAACGGCCTGTTCGACGGCGTCGTGCATTCGAATCGAATCATACGCAACCAACTGAGCAATCTGATCATCGGTGATCCGTGGTGCACCGCAGTCGCCTGCTACGCGATCCCAGAATTCGCGATCCGAGCACCCCTCGTCGTAGCTGGCACGGTGTGCCCACATTGCTTGGTCAACAAGGGAAACAAAAGCATCGTCGGTCTGTCCGAGGATCTCAGCTACACGCCGAGGCTCAGGATGAGATTCGACCAGTACTCCACCAACGTCAAATAGGGCGACATGTGGTGTCTGCTGTTGCGACATGTGGCCCCCTAATGCTTGTGATGGTGTCTCTATTGTTTCCGATTGACTTCCGTTTAACCACTTTCGTGTCGAAAGACACGCCACATAGTGAACACCCGTCAGAAACCGCGCAATTCAAGCGAAAACACGGCTTTATAGGGTTTTCAAAGGAGCCGATTATGCATTCTTTACGGACTTGGTGCGCACTACCGATCCAGGCAACGACGACCCGAGGCCAACGTATTCCAAGCAGGACAACGCCGGAAACGTTACCGCTTCTGTTCTGCGATCAGGTTCGCAATACGTTGGAGATCTTCTTCGCCAGCAAACTCAATCACGATCTTGCCTTTGCGGGCACCTTCCGTGATCGTCACACGAGTTTCATAGAGATCTGACAAAGAGCTAATCACCGACTGCCCAAGAGCAGACACAATCTTTTCGCGCCTGCGCGTGGAACCCGTCTGAGCTTTCACCCGTCCCAAGCGAATCAGTTCTTCAGTTGTGCGTACCGAAAGGCCCTCAGCAATAATACGTTGCGCAAGAGATTCCATCTCTTCAGGGCTATTCAATGCGAGCAATGCACGCGCATGACCAGCAGAAATAGTCTGCGCGGCAACCTTGCTTTGAACCGATGGTGGTAGTTTCAACAGTCGCATTGTGTTCGCAATTTGCGGACGAGAGCGTGCGATTCTCTTCGAAAGCTCTTCCTGAGTTGTGCCGAAGTCGGCCATCAGCTGCTGGTATGCAGATGCTTCTTCCAGCGGATTCAATTGCGCACGATGAAGGTTTTCCAAGAGCGCATCGCGCAAAAGATCAGAGTCTTCCGTTTGGCGAATAATTGCCGGAACTGTCTCAAGACCAGCTAGTTCGGACGCACGAAGACGCCTTTCACCCATGATGAGTTCAAAACGAGCATTCGGCTTCTCTGCAAGAAACTCCTGCATTCGCTCACTCATCGGAGCGTCAAAGTTAATCGGACGCACAACGATCGGTTGAAGAACACCGACCTCACGAATCGAGTCGCGAAGTTCGGCAAGATCATCTTCATCGAAAACTTCACGAGGTTGCCTGGTATTCGGAACGATTAGATCGTGCGGAATTTCAGCGAATGTTGCACCTGGAACCGGAACGAGGTTGTCCAATGTTTCACGTGAAACATTCGCTTCATCAGACGACACGTCATGCTGAGCCAGCTGCTGATTCGATTCCTGAGCACCGTGTTTATCGAAAGCATCAGCAATGGGGGACAGACTACGTAGCTCCGATTTCGACTGAGCTGAACGCGCTTTCGTGGCACTCAAACGCGTTTTTACGTTTTCCTCAAGGCTTTCTGCTGGCGAAACAGACGTGGACACCTCACCCTTTTTAGCCCGTGAAGATGCTTTTTTCGTCGTCTTTGGAGCGGACTTTGTTGTCTTCGGATTCAGAAGAGACGCTGCTGAACCTCCGCGTGTACGCGCCACTGAAGGAGCTTGGCCAGCCGGACGAGCGGGGAAGAACACATCGAGAGGATTTGATGGAACACTGGGGGATGACGACTCAGTCGATTGAGTATCAATCTGATTTGGAATCAGAGCACCGAGCCCTTTACCCAATGCTGAGTGACGGCCACCTGCGGTCGATTTCTTCTCTGCCATCATTAACCTCCGTGACGAGTTTAGACTTCATTGTTTCACGTGAAACATCAACGTGCATATCTCGTGACACAGGGTTGCAGAAAGGTGCAGTGAGCAATTGGCACATATGAATAGCGTTCTTCATACAAGCAGAGAACAGGTAATCATCGCCAATGTTTCACGTGAAACATTGGAAGCAGAGGCATCCAAAAGTGCGCAACGATACACGCTACAACGTGATTGTTTCACGTGAAACAATTTCTAAGGCCAACACCCGCCACACATAGAATAACTATTATTATCGCAGGTCAAAGGCTATTTGATAACGCCGAAGCGGAGCAGGCGAACAAAAACTACCCCGAAAAATCCCTGGTTAGCTCTGCTGAGCAAGACGCAGACTGAGCTCTAAAGCGGCCTTGCGATACGCAAGTGCACCGGTGTTACGCGGGTCGTAGGTAACGACGGTCTGACCGTATGAAGGAGCCTCGGAAATACGAACGGAGCGGGGAATGACCGTCTGCAACGTCAAAGCGGGGAAGTGGGTACGAACCTCGGCTTCAACCTCTTCGCTGAGTCGCGTTCGCTTATCCACCATTGTCAGAAGCATCGTGGAAACGTGGAGCTTCGGATTCAGGTCAGAGGCAATGCGGTCAATAGTGCTCCAGAGTTGTGAGAGTCCTTCAAGAGCGTAGTACTCGGTCTGAATCGGAATCATGACCTCGTGGGCGGCAACCATGACATTCAGGGTGACAAGACCGAGCGATGGGGGACAGTCGATCAAGACGACATCAACATCGCGCGCCGTTGCAAGGAAATGCTTGACCGCGTCGGCCAGGCGAAATTCGCGGGACGGTAAATCAACCAGTTCGATCTCTGCGCCTGACAAATCAATCGTCGCCGGGCACACTAAAAGCCCTTCAATATCGGGGCATGGCTGAAGGACCTCGGCCAAGGGAGTGCCACCAATCAGAACATCGTACGTAGACGGTGTTCCTGCGGGGTGTTCAATGCCGAGCGCACTTGATGCATTGCCCTGAGCATCGGCATCGATGAGGACAACCGACAGGCCACCCAATGCAAGACCGGCAGCAATGTTAACGGCAGATGTTGTCTTTCCAACGCCACCCTTTTGATTAGCGACAGCGATGACGCGAGTCTTCGAGGGGCGACCGAAGGTAGCAGCATCCAGGATCTGACGATCGCGCATATTCTGTTCGATCTGAGAAAGCAGGGGAGTATCACTCCGCTTACCTGAACTCATCTGAGATCCTCTCTTGAAACTGCTATCGACGAATGCGCGCCCTAGAACGAGTTCTAGGCGAACACCCTATGAAAGTCTACGGGCGACCATAGGTAAATTGAACGACAGACGCTAGGCGTCATAGCCCACGTGTCGAGAACCGAAGCTTCACAGCGTTAACGACGGTGGCACACCCAGAGCCTACTTCTGGCGCTTACAGACAACCACGTACGTAGATTCTTCTTCCATGATGGAAGGAACCTCGTGGATTTGAGCGCGCAAATGATGGCTCTTCAATTCCTTGGCTGCCTCATCAACTTCGATGGGTGCACGGCGCCCCTTCAAAGCGACCAGTGATCCGCCCGGAGCAATGAGCTTCGTTGTCATGCGGATCAGTTTCGACATATTGGCGACCGCGCGTGCGGTAATCGCGTCAGCCTGTCCTTTGCCACGCAGTTCTTCGGCGCGCACCTGATGCAGAGTGACATTGTCCAATGCTAGGTGGTCAATGACATCGCTCAACCACTCGCAACGACGCTGCATGGGTTCAGCAAGGTGGACATCCAATTCAGGACGGCAGATCGCGATGATGATACCGGGAAGTCCCGCGCCCGAACCGATGTCAAGAATCTGCCCCGTGCGGGGAAGGAAATCGAGAACGGCTGCTGCATTGACAGCGTGACGCGACCACAGTCGAGGCATTTCACGCGGACCAACAAGTCCTCGAATTTCGCCTTCTTCTTCGAGCATGTGGACGTATTCTTCGACGTCCGAAAAAGCCGGTCCGAAGAATTCGCGTACCTCATCGGTGGGCTGTTCCGGGATAAACGGATCGCCAACCTTGCGCTTCAGCGGGTCAAGAAACTCGCCCTGACCAGCTGAAATATCAAGTTTGCTCACTCGGCGTCGCTCTCTTCACCCTCGTCGGATTCATCGGCGGGAAGGATGACAACGCAACGGTGGGGTTCGGAACCCTCGGACTCGGAATGCAGGCCCTCGGTGGCGACAACGTCGTGGCAGACCTTGCGCTCGAAGGGGTTCATCGGGTCGAGCTTCTGAGCCTTGCCGGTGGCGCGCAGGCGTGCGATTGCTTCCATCGTGACATCCTGCAGTTCAGCCTTGCGGTTGGCGCGGAAGCCAGCAATGTCGAGCATCAGGCGCGAACGTTCACCGGTTTCGGTCTGAACTGCCAGACGGGTCAGTTCCTGAAGTGCGTCGAGGACCTCGCCGTCTTCACCGACCAGGCGTTCGAGTGTACCGGACTCTTCGGAGATAATCTCGACGCTTGCGCGATCATTCTCAACGTCGATCTCAATGTCGCCATCGAAGTCAGCGATATCCAGCAGCTCTTCCAGGTAGTCGGCTGCGAGTTCGCCCTCTTCTTCGAGGCGCTCAATCGTGGACTTGGTCTTCTCACTCATGTGGTTCTCCCTTTATTTTCAGCTTGGGTGCGATGCGCTATTCACGAGGTCGGCCACCCGGACAGAACTGGGTATCTGCAAACGGGCCGAGCTTCGTATCCCTTAGCGCTTCTTCTTATTGGACTGGCGGCGGGCCTTGCGACGCTCTTGACGACGGCGCTCGAGCTCATCGGCTGACAGGCCGGAAGTGTCTAAGACAGCGGCTTTGCGATCTTCGCGAGCACGATCGCGTTCGGACTGTGCCTTGCGCTGTTCGCGGGACATCTTCTTAGCCTGCTCGCGTTTTTTCTGCTGGGCGCGACGTTCATCAGCCTTCGCGGTTGCATCCTTGACGCCACGCATCCACATTTCGTCGGGAAGCGTGGTCCATTCCTGCATGGACAGGTTGCGCAGGACAGAGACCTTTTCGCCGGCGCTCATGGTTTCAGGGAAGTCGGTGGCGACCTTCTGAGCCTTGGCCTTCGAGGCTGCTTCAGCGAAGGTCTTCTCGTTCAGAGCGATAACCTCGGCGTTGTCAGCAGTTGCGGGCAGGGCAGAGCGGGCTTCGTCGTAGGAAGCGAAGAAGGGCTTTGCCCATTCGGCGTAGCGAGCTTCGCGGTGTGCGACGAGCTCCTTATAGGCCGGCGAGCCGGGGGTCGGCATGACCTTGATCGTCCAGAAGGACTGACCGAGTGCCCAGAAAGAACCGGTCAGCATGTAGACCAGAACGCCCATCTGGAAGAAGGCGCCGGAGAACACGAACATCAGTGGCATGACGTAGAGCATGGACTTCTGAGACTGAACCATCGGGTTGTTCGGATCCATTGCCGGTGGCATGTTGCGAACCATAGACATGCGCATGGAGTAGAACTGCAGGCCAACCATCACGATAATCGCGATGACGAAGACGGCGACGGCAACAGTGCCATCACCGGAAGTAATGGTGTGCGACAGCGGGACACCGAAAACAGTCGAGCCGTTGATGTCGGATGCGACTGCCTGGGTGATCGGACCGAGATGATCGGTTTCGATGCCGGCGTACTTGTAGGTGCCTGCTGCTAGGTCCTTAACCGCGTAGATGGCGCGGTACATGGCGAACAGGATCGGCATCTGGACCAGCAGTGGCAGACAGGAAGCAAAGGGGCTGACCTTGTACTTCTTGTAGAGAGCCTGAGTTTCTTCGGCCTGCTTCTGACGTGACAGCTGGTCGGTCTTGCCCTTGTACTTGGCTTGGATGCGCTGCATTTCAGGCTGGACAGCCTGCATGGCGCGCGAGCTCTTAATCTGCTTGAGGAACAGCGGCACGATCATGATACGAACGATCAGGGTCAGCAGGACGATTGAAATCACCCAGGCTACGCCCGAACCGGATGAGAATCCGATCAGCTCGAGGAAATCGTGGATCTTCACCCATACCCACGCCACCGCTACGGCGAAGGGGTGAAGGATCTTGTCAAACATGCGCGCTCCTTCAAGAAGTGCGGACGCTGGAAGCGTCCTTCGGTCGTCCGGCGGATGCCGGGAAATTCTGGGGGGTGGTGAACGAAGCATATTCGTCGCTCATGCCCATGGGGGCGGGTCGCACGATGTCGGTTGCGTTACCGGCCCAATCGTCTGGTGGTACCCATGGCTCTGGTTTCCAGTGTCCAACTTCGGGGACGTGGTCGACTCCGCCGTGGCTCCAAGGGTTGCATCGAAGGAGTCGCCAGGTGCCAAGGATGATGCCTTTGACAACTCCGTGGATTTCGATGGCTTGGAGCGCATACGCCGAGCAGGTGGGTGCATATCGACATCGTGGTGCGATTCTGAGTGAAATGTACCGCTGGTAGAAACGAATCGGGTAAGTGAAGATTCGCCTTACTAGCTCACGAGGCCACGCACTCATCGAGCGTCCCACTTCTTCCAGGCGCGGTGAAGAGCCGAGTCTAGGTGTGTAGCGAGCTCGTCTGATGTACAGCCGAGGGCCTGGGAGCTTGCTCGAACGACGATGCGTGAACCGTCGGGCAGAGTGTCGAGCCGATCGCGCATGAGGTGCCGGAGCTGTCGTTTCACACGGTTGCGTCCCGTGGCCAGTTTGATTTCCTTTTTGGGTACGACGAAACCGACGAGGGAATTCAACTGACCCTCGTCGGTTCGAGCGTGGACAATCAGGACTCGATCTCCGGCCCGTTTACCCTGTCGAAAGGTTAAGCGGAAATCGTCTGGATCGACCATCCGGTGTGCGCGAGGCAACACCAGTGCAGTCTCAGGCAGACAGCTTTGCGCGACCCTTGCGGCGACGCGATGCCAGAATGGCGCGGCCGGCGCGGGTGCTCATGCGCAGACGGAAACCGTGCGTCTTGGCACGACGGCGGTTATTGGGCTGGAAAGTCCGCTTGGTGGTCACAGCTGTTCTCCTTGGCGGCGAGCACCAGCACCGCTGGCACTCACCTTATCGGTTGTATTGATTCAGATTCCACCGCACCCGTTGTGCGCAGGAACCTCTTGCGCGCCCATTTGCGTGGGCACAGACAGATATTCAGATTAGAAGTTCGGGTTGTATCAGTCAATGTGAGGGCGCTGTCTGTGACGAAGTCCCCGTATCCACAACTGTGGAATACCTTGGGGATAACTTTTCCACAAATGAAAATCACACGAATTTCTTTTCGTTAGCGTGAACGTCGATTCTTTGGCAGAACTACGCGCTGACACTTTTGTAACTACATATATGTGATTTAAAGGTTTTTATCCACAACTTCATCCACAGGCTGTGAATCATCCACAAGACAAGTAGAGTAGCGACGTCGCCACTGCTCAATGAGGGGCATAATTCGGTGATAGACCTCACGCAACTTCGCACTATTTAAAGGATCGATTGTGGAAACTCCATCGTTGAATGCTGCTTGGACACAAGCATTGGAGTTACTTGCCAAGACAGATCTTGGTCCAGCAGGCATGGGATTTCTTCAATCCACACGTCCTTTGGGCAATATCGAAGGCACAATCCTTCTGTCCGTTCCCAATGACTTCACGAAGAACTGGATTGAACGCTCATCGTCGAGCGTCACGGACGCTCTATCTCAGACCTTTGGAAAACGCATCAGGATCGCCATCACCGTTGATCCGGACATGGAACTGCCAGAAACCACCAACGAAACAGAGCACCAGGCGAAGAATGTGGGGGCGGCCTCGTCAACCGAAGATAATCAACCAACTACCAATGAGATACTCAGCGCGGGGCACCACCACGCCGGCGATACACCCACCTATGCACAGAGCTTTTCGTACCCGTCGGCAGAAGAACGACTTCGGCAGCTCGAAGGTGTTGAAGCCATCAATGACTTCCCAGATTCTTCGTTTGAAGAGCCCGATCCCAAGCGATTCTCATACGTTGCACCTCAATCAACCGGTCGCGAACTCGATACCTCGTCAGCCAGGCTGAACCCGAAACACACATTCGATACCTTCGTTATTGGTCCGTCGAACCGCTTCGCTCACGCGGCAGCAGTTGCCGTTTCGGAATCTCCGGGAACTGACTTCAACCCGCTGTTTATCTACGGCGAATCCGGACTGGGAAAAACACACCTTCTGCAAGCAATCGGCCACTACACTCTGTCGCTCTACCCAAACCAGAAGGTCCGCTACGTATCATCCGAGGAATTCACCAACGAATTCATCAACGCAATTCGCGTCAACAACCCCGATAACTCTGCCGTTGAAGAATTCCACCGTCGATACCGTGAACTCGACCTACTGTTGATCGACGACATTCAATTCCTTTCTAAGAAGGAACAGACGATGGAAGGTTTCTTCCATACGTTTAATGCCCTCTATCAGGCCAATAAGCAGATCGTCATTACCTCGGACGTTCAGCCCAAACACCTCGAAGGCATTGAGGAACGTTTGAGGTCGCGCTTCGGATCAGGTCTGCTGGTTGACATTCAGCCACCAGATCTGGAAACGCGTATTGCGATCTTGCAGAAGAAGACCTCGGATGAAAATCTGGATATTGACCCTGAAATCTTCACGTACATTGCTGAACGTATTTCGTCGAATATTCGTGAGCTCGAAGGCGCAATCCTTCGCGTAGTCGCGTATGCGAACCTCTACCACGAGAAGATTGACCTAGCGTTGGCAGAGATGACCTTGAAGGACTATATCTCTGACCCAGACGACACTGAAATCACTATTCCGCTGATCATGGGTCAGTGTGCAAAGTATTTCAACGTCACTATCGACCAGCTTTGTTCAACTGATCGCAGTCGCGCGATTGTCGAAGCACGTCAGATCGCCATGTATCTCTGTCGCGAGCTCACCGAATTATCTTTGCCAAAGATCGGTCAATCATTTGACCGTGACCATTCGACGGTCATGCATGCGAATAAGAAGATCTTGGAACAAATGAAACAGCGTCGCGAGGTCTATAACGACGTCACTGAACTGACGAATCGGATTAAGAAGGCATCGCGAGGCGAAAACTGACGACTCGACCTGTTGCGGTCACCCTATTCGAAGTCTGTACCCCTTCAAAGATATCGAAGGGCGGAACCATACCTGCCTGCCGTCACTGCACATCGAATATCAGAGCTTTCCTCGGTGTGAATGACGCAGTGGAAAACGTGTCATTTGTTGGTGATGGAGTGGGCTTACTTGTGAATGACAAAATCCAGTCATTTTTCATCCACAACTGCTCCTGTGTCATTCACACGATCGTACTCAACTCTATCCACGATCAGTGTGGCGATATTCCAACGAAAAACACGGTTTTCCACTGTGTACACAACACTGATGATGAAAGTTCCTTTTAAAAAACGCGTAGCAAAAAAATCAACCAACCAGATGTGAGCGCTCCACCTTGTGGATTCACGCTGAATGAGTCAATTGGAATCTATCGCGTTGGACGCGGTGAATGACGGGCAACCGAACAACGATAAAAGTGTCAGACGATAGTTATTGACAACAAATTATTTCCCACGTGAATAGTTGTGGTGCATACAGGTAGAATGGCGAGGCATATGTCGTACGTACGTTGACCGAGTTTTAATTGGAGGCCGGCATGAAGTTCACCGTCGCGAGGGACGTTCTTTCTGAGGCAGTGTCGTGGACTGCTCGTGCCCTGCCTGTTCGCCCTGCTAGCCCCATCCTTGCCGGTGTTCGTATTCATGCAGCCAATGAGGAACTGACCCTTTCATCATTCGATTACGAGGTCTCCGCTAATTCGCGTATTCCGGCCAATGTGGAAGAAGAAGGTGAAGTTCTGGTTTCAGGTCGCCTGCTGGCAGACATTTCCAAATCGTTGCCGAATAAGCCAGTCACCATTGAACTTGATGGTCAGAAGGTGAATATGCGATGCGGTTCTTCGCACTTCACGCTTGCTGTTATGCCTTTGGATGAATATCCGTTGCTTCCGGCTCAGCCACCGCTTGCGGGCACCGTTGACTCCGAGGTTCTTTCGCAGGCTGTTTCTCAGGTTTCTATTGCCGCATCGCGCGATGACACTCTGCCGATTCTGACCGGTGTTCGAATGGAAATCGACGGCGAACACATGACCTTGCTTGCCACTGACCGTTACCGTCTGGCAATGCGTGAACTTGATTGGGAGCCTGCTGATACTTCGATCGAACAGGTTGCCCTAGTGAAGGCTCGCATTCTTCAGGATGTTTCGAAGTCAATGACGTCGGGTGCCAAGGTCGAAATTGGTCTGTCCAATGAAATAGTTGCGGGCGGGGCTTCGTTGATTGGCTTCACATCGTCGAATCGTCGGACCACGTCGACCATGATGGATGGCGATTACCCGCCGGTTCGTGGACTGTTCCCTGAATCTACGCCGATCACCGCAGTGTGCGACTGCCACGAACTGCTTGAAGCTGTGAAGCGTATGTCGCTGGTTGCAGAGCGCAAGACTTCGGTTCGCCTGTCTTTCTCGGATGGTCAGCTGGTTCTCGAAGCCGGTCAGGGCGATAACGCTCAGGCATCCGAAGCAATTGAAGCCCACCTGAATGGTGAAGATATTGCGACCGCGTTCAACCCGCAGTTCCTGCTTGATGGACTGGGCGTTCTCGACACGGATTTTGTTCGTTTCGGTTTCACTCACCCGACCAAGCCTGCCGTGATGACCGGCCAGTCGAAGGTGGATGAAGGCGAAGTGACGCAGTTCCGCTACCTGTTGATGCCGATTCGCTTCGGTGCCTGATCTTCATGCGCGTCTCGCACGTCGCGCTTGATGATTTTCGATCATGGGGCCACGTCGTCATTGAATTACCGGCTGGTCCCACGGTCTTTCTTGGCGCTAACGGTCAGGGGAAAACGAACCTCATTGAGGCCATCGCGTACCTGTCGACGTTTTCTTCGCACAGGGTGTCTGCGGAGTCCTCGCTGGTTCGTATTCCGTTAGATGCCGAGGAGCGCCCGCCGGCTGGGGCGTTTGTCCGCGTGAAGACAGCCTTGGAAGACGATCGCTCCCAGGTTCTTGAGCTTGAGATCGTGCGTGGCAAGGCAAATCGGGCGCGAATTAATCGCACGAACGTGAAGCCGAAAGACATTCTGGGTCTCGTTCGTACGGTTGTCTTTGCACCCGAGGACTTGCAGATTATTCGCGGAGATCCCAGCGTACGCAGGGCATTTCTTGATGATATTGCGGTTCAGATTCACCCCTTGTATTCGCAAACGAAGTCTGATTTTGACAGAGTGGCGCGTCAGCGGGCTGCGTTGATAAAGCAAGCGCAGGTGGCATTGCGACGTGGTCGCGTCCCAGATATTTCAACACTGTCTGTGTGGGATGAGCGGTTCGCTGAATTGTCCAGCCAGGTCACGGCAATGCGAGCATCTCTTGTTCGTCGATTGTCTGACCCCGTGGCAACGGCATATGACGATGTTGCCGATTCTCCTCGCCACTTGGCTTTGTCGATGAATGCGTCAATCGACCGAAAAATTGGGACGAACCCGGACGATTCGACAAGCGCCGACTTGGAGAATGTTGAGGCGCAGACTCAGCGTCTGTTGGCCGCCTTAGAACGTCTTCAGGATCAAGAGATGGAGCGGGGAGTGAACCTTGTGGGTGCTCACCGTGATGATCTGTCATTGTGTCTTGGACATATGCCTGTGAAGGGCTTTGCATCCCACGGTGAATCCTGGTCGGTGGGGTTGGCTCTGCGTCTTGGAGCCTTTGATCTTCTGGCTGATGACGGTGAAACCCCGATTCTGATCCTCGACGATGTGTTCGCTGAACTTGATACGAAACGGCGAGCTGGACTCACCACGCGTATGGATAAAGCGGATCAGGTGCTGATCACCGCTGCTGTTGAAGGCGATATTCCTCCCGAATTGGATGCACACGTTGTGAAAGTGGCGTGGTCGGTCGACAACGGTTCGGAAGTCCAAGAATGAACGAGCCCGAAGAAGACTTCCTGGCAGTGGCTTTGGCACGTGCTCAGATGGATGCGCGCGCACGAGGTTTCACGCGTTCACCCGTGCCCACGTTCGTCATGCAAGGAGTGAAAGGTCCGACTCCGGGGGCACTTGTTGGCGCGAATGAAGACTGCGCGGTGGATATGTCTCGTGGTCAGGTAGATTCGTCAGCCGAAGCTGATTTCAGCAACAAGATGGCTGAAGCCGGTGACTTGAGTGGCGTTGTTCAGGCTCAACGCCATCGCCCAGAGGTGTGGGTAAAGACACCGGGCATGGCGGCCATGCATCGCTCGTATCACCGGTATGGGCGTATTGATTCGATCCTGAGTTCGTTTGTGAAGGATAACGGCTGGTCGAATCAGACTCAGATTGCGTCGGTGTCGAATCGCTGGCCCGAGATTGTTGGTCCGAATATTGCCGAGCACACGCACATTGAAAGCTTCGAAGGCAAGAAGATTGTTGTGCGCTGTACGTCAACGGCGTGGGCGAAACAGCTGCAGTTACTGCTCCCCAGAATTCTGCGTCGCATCAGCGAGGTTGTCGGTAGTGGCGTGGTGGAACAGGTTATGGTTTTGGGGCCGGTGGCGCCTTCGTGGAAGAAGGGTCCGCTGTCGGTACGAGGCCGGGGTCCGCGCGATACATACGGCTGATTGGGGCCGGATCAGGTGACGATGATGCGACCGGAAAAACACGTGTTTTTTCCGGGTTTACGCGTCGGTGATTGCCTGTTTCTTATCGCGGTCAGGGTGTGACTGGTCACATACCTATATTCGCAGGTCAAAAGATATTTCATTGCCTTTATTACGGCGTGAGCTTCCCCGGTTTTATGGTCATTTTTGATAGAATTGATGCGGTAAATCGTTGGGTTTTTCATGCCCAGCTTGTATGAGGGGAGCCGCGTGGCTGACAACGAAAAGACGACAGACGGGGCTGAAGGCTACGGCGCTTCAGACATCACCGTTCTGGAAGGGCTTGAGGCGGTCCGTAAGCGTCCAGGTATGTATATTGGTTCAACCGGTGAGCGCGGTCTGCACCACCTGGTCTACGAGGTCGTCGACAACTCTGTTGACGAAGCTCTAGCTGGATATGCGGACCACATCGAAGTAACAATTCTTGCCGATGGTGGCCTTCGCGTCGAAGACAACGGTCGAGGTATTCCCGTTGATATTCACCCGACCGAAGGTAAACCCACGGTTGAGGTCGTCATGACCATCCTGCATGCCGGCGGTAAATTCGGCGGTGGCGGATACGCGGTGTCCGGTGGTCTTCACGGCGTCGGTATTTCGGTTGTGAACGCGCTGTCGACCCGCGTTGACACGATCGTTCGTCGTCAGGGCTATGCGTGGCGGATGTCCTTTGCCAACGGCGGTACGCCGATTACGAAGCTTGAACGTGGCGAAGAAACCACTAAGACGGGCACAACGCAGACGTTCTACCCGGATCCGAATATCTTTGAAACCACCGAATTCTCCTTCGAGACCCTGCGTCAGCGCTTCCAGCAGATGGCCTTCTTGAACAAGGGTCTGCGTATTTCGCTGACCGATGAGCGCCCTACCGCTGTTGATGAGGGCGACGAGATCACCGGCGACGAAATGGGTCCCGCAGACGATCCGGTTCCCGGTCACCGTCAGGTTACCTACATGTACGAACACGGCCTACGTGACTACGTCGAATACCTGGATTCGGCGAAGAAGATCGAAACGATTAACAATGACATCATCGACTTCGAATCGGAAAACGATGAAGGCACGATGAGCGTCGAGATCGCGATGCAGTGGACCACGGCCTACTCGTCCAGCGTCCACACTTTCGCGAATACGATTAACACGACCGAAGGCGGTATGCACGAAGAAGGCTTCCGCACGGCGCTGACAACCATTGTGAACCGCTACGGTCGCGACAAGGGAATCATCAAAGAGAAGGATGACAACCTGACCGGCGATGACGTCCGCGAAGGTCTGACAGCCGTCATTTCGATCAAGCTGACCGAACCGCAGTTCGAAGGTCAGACGAAGACGAAGCTCGGCAACACCGAGGCACGTACCTTCGTTCAGCAGCAGGTATATTCCCAGCTCACCGACTGGTTCGATGCTCACCCCGCAGACGCGAAGGCGATTATCAACAAGGGTCAGCAGGCGCAGCAGGCACGCGTCGCAGCCCGCAAGGCTCGCGAGGCCACCCGCCGTAAGGGTGTCCTTGAATCGGCGTCCATGCCGGGCAAGCTTCGTGACTGCTCTTCGCGCAAGGCTGAAGAGTGCGAAATCTTCATCGTCGAGGGCGACTCCGCAGGTGGCTCCGCCGTTGGTGGTCGTGACCCCGAACACCAGGCGATTCTGCCGATCCGAGGCAAGATCCTGAACGTTGAAAAGGCTCGTCTCGATCGCGCGCTGTCCTCTGACACGATCCGCTCGCTCATCACGGCATTCGGTACCGGTATCGGTGAAGATTTCGATCTTGAAAAGCTCCGCTACGGCAAGATCGTCATCATGGCCGACGCTGACGTCGACGGTCAGCACATCGCAACCCTGCTTCTTACTCTGCTGTTCCGCTACATGCGACCGCTGATCGAACAGGGCCACACCTACATCGCAATGCCTCCGCTCTACCGCATCAAGTGGACGAACGCCGAGCACGAATTCGCTTACTCAGATAAGGAACGCGACAAGCTCCTCGCAGCGGGTCAGGCAGCCAATCACCGCCTGCCCAAGGAAGGTGGTATTCAGCGTTACAAGGGTCTGGGCGAAATGAACGACCACGAGCTCTGGGAAACCACCATGGATCCGGCTCACCGTATCCTCAAGAAGGTCACCCTCGATGAGGCCGCCGACGCCGATGAGATCTTCACGATCCTCATGGGCGACGACGTCGATCTTCGTCGTTCCTTCATCCAGCGCAACGCCTCTGACGTGCGCTTCCTCGATATCTGATCTAACAGTCACGCACCGGCCGCAGGCCGGCCTCGTCAATAAAACTTAAGGAAAAACGTGAGCGACGAGCTAAACAACACAACCGACGCGGCTGTCGACTACGACCGTATCCTGCCTGTTGACCTGCAGGTAGAAATGCAGCGCTCCTACCTCGACTACGCGATGAGCGTCATCGTCGGTCGAGCCCTCCCCGACGTGCGTGACGGTCTCAAGCCTGTTCACCGTCGCGTGCTCTACGCGATGTACGACGGCGGATACCGACCCACTTCGTCCTTCTCCAAGTCGTCCCGCGTCGTCGGCGACGTCATGGGTAACTACCACCCGCACGGCGATGCCGCGATCTACGATGCGCTTGCACGTCTGGTGCAGTGGTGGTCGTTGCGCTACCCGCTGGTTGCCGGCCAGGGTAACTTCGGTACGCCGGGTAACCTCGGTCCCGCAGCGCCCCGTTACACCGAATGTAAGATGGCGCCTTTGGCGATGGAAATGGTCTGCGATATCGACGAAGAATCCGTCGATTTTCAGGACAACTACGATGGCAAGAACCAAGAGCCGACCATTCTGCCGTCTCGCTTCCCGAATCTGTTGGTTAACGGCTCCGAAGGTATCGCGGTCGGTATGGCGACCAGGATCCCGCCGCACAACCTGCGAGAAGTCGCCGACGGTATCCAGTGGGCGCTCGAGAACACCGAAGCATCCCGCGAGGAACTGCTTGAGGCTCTGATTAAGCGCATCCCCGGCCCGGACTTCCCGACCGGCGCCACGATCCTCGGACGCAAGGGCATCGAAGACGCTTACCGCACTGGTCGCGGTTCCATCACCCAGCGTGCAGTCGTCAACGTTGAGGAAATTCAGGGACGCCAGTGCCTTGTTGTCACCGAGCTTCCCTACCAGGTGAACCCCGACAACCTTGCCGACAAGATCGCTCAGCTGGTTCGCGACGGCCAGATCCAGGGTATTGCGGATATCCGTGACGAAACCTCGGGTCGTACCGGCCAGCGCCTCGTCATAGTCTTAAAGCGTGACGCGGTCGCCAAGGTCGTTCTCAACAACCTGTACAAGCGCACTCCGTTGCAGGAAAACTTCAGTGCCAACATGCTGGCGATCGTTGACGGTGTTCCGCGTACGCTCAGCTTGGACGGCTTCGTTCGCCACTGGATCACGCACCAGATTTCCGTCATCGTGCGTCGCACTCAGTTCCGCCTGCGCAAGGCTCAAGAACGCCTCCATATCTTGGAGGGCTACCTCAAGGCACTCGACGCTCTCGACGATGTCATCGCGCTGATCCGTCGTTCGCCGACTGTCGATGAGGCACGTAAGGGCCTCACGGACTTGCTCGGTGTGGACGAGGTCCAGGCAGACGCGATCCTCGCCCTGCAGCTGCGTCGTCTGGCTGCTCTGGAACGCCAGAAGATTATGGACGAGCACGCCGAACTGACCGCGCGCGTCACCGATCTTCAGGACATCCTCGATACGCCGGCGCGTCAGCGTTCCATCATCTCGGGCGAACTGCAGACAATCGTCGATAAGTACGGCGATGACCGTCGCACGCGCATCGTCCCCTTCGACGGCGAAATGTCGATGGAAGACCTCATTCCCGAAGAAGACGTAGTCGTCACCATCACCCGCGAAGGTTTCGCGAAGCGTACGCGCACCGACAACTACCGTTCGCAAAAGCGCGGTGGCAAGGGTGTTCGTGGCACGCAATTGCGCGGAGATGACGTTGTCGAGCACTTCTTCGTCACGACCACGCACCACTGGCTATTGTTCTTCACGAACCTCGGTCGCGTGTACCGTGCGAAGGCATATGAGATCCCCGAAGGCGGTCGCGATGCCAAGGGCCAGCACGTTGCAAACCTCCTGGCATTCCAGCCGGAGGAACACATCGCGCAGGTTCTCGCTATCCGCGACTACGAGGTCGCCGACTACCTTGTCTTGGCAACCAAGTCCGGTCTGGTGAAGAAGACTCCGCTGAAACTCTACGAGTCCTCACGTACCGGTGGCATCATCGGCATCAACTTGCGTGAAGATGAGGCCGGTAACCCGGATGAGCTCGTGTCCGCACAGGTCATTAACGCTGATCAGGACCTGATCCTGGTCTCGCGTGATGGCCAGGCAGTCCGCTTCGTCGCCACCGACGAGCAGCTTCGCCCGATGGGTCGCTCCACGGCGGGCGTTCGTGGAATGAGATTCCGCGGTGACGACGAACTGCTGTCCATGGAGGTTCCGCGCGAGGGCACGGACCTGTTGATCGTCACTGACTCCGGTTACGCGAAGCGCACTCCGGTTGAGGAATACCCAACGAAGTCCCGTGGCACGATGGGTGTCCGCGTTGGCAAGCTCGTTGATGAACGCGGTGGCCTTGTTGGTGCACTTGTGGTCAATCCGGATGAAGACGTCATGGTCATCACCGAATCCGGCAAGCTGGTTCAGGTCAATGCCTCGGACGTTCGCCCAACGGCACGCAACACGATGGGCGTCATCTTCGCTCGCCCGGACGAGGACGATCGTATCATCGCGATCACTCCGAACCCGGAGCGCGATATTGATGATGAAGATGGCGAATCTGAATCTCAGGACTCCGACAGCTTAGGTGATGAAACGCCGACAAACTCTTCGAATGCTGACGAAAGCGCTGATAACGCTGTAGCGTCAGAGCAAGAGTCCACCCAGGAAGGTAATGACGAATGAGCGACGCGCACGGCATGTATTCCATCAATGACACGCCTCGTCGAGTTGATATCGCTATCGCGCGAGTCGATGCGTGGACGGTAATGAAGGTGAGCTTCCTTCTTTCCGTCGCATTCGGCATTGCCATGGTGATTGCAACCGCTGTCTTGTGGTTCATGGTTGACGGTATGCACGTCTTTTCCACCATCGAAGACTTCATGAAGACCATCGGTGGCGAAAAGTTCATCCCGTTCCTTGACTACCTGCGTCTTCCCAAGGTTCTGTCCTACGCCACCATTGCCGGTGTCGCGAATGTTGTTCTATTGACCGCCATTTCGACCCTTGGCGCCATGCTGTACAACGTCATCGCGTCCCTGGTGGGTGGCGTGAAGATTTCCTTGATGGACGAATAATCGTGTGGTGCGCTACATCACGCCATTCAATTTGAAGTTGGACGGTGGGTGTGCGTAACATAATCGAGTGCTCTTCAGGGCACAGATTGGGCCTATAGCTCAGTAGGTTAGAGCGCAGTCCTGATAAGACTGAGGTCGATGGTTCGAGCCCATCTAGGCCCACGTTCCGCAATCGCAAGAAAGGCGGAGATCCAATGAAGAAATGGATCACAGCACTCAGTGCGGTGGCTACGGCTGTTGCAGCGGGTATTGTTGTGCGACAGATTCTCGAAGATCTCTCCGACAATGTAGAGTTGTGGAAGTCCGTGACGGACAATCCTTTCCAGGATTGATGTCATTGGGGCTATGGCGCAATTGGTAGCGCACCTGCTTTGCAAGCAGGGGGTTACGGGTTCGAGTCCCGTTAGCTCCACACATACCCCGGTACATTTCGGTGCCGGGTTTTTCATTTGTTGCCGGCGGACTGGGCGCCGGACGGCGTACACGTGGAATGCGGGTTGTGTCGTGTCAGGCGACGTTTTGCTCTTGGGAGCCGTTTTTGTCGCCTCGTATGACTTTTCTGCTACGCATATGGTCGTCACATGGTTCACTGTCTAGCGTGTGTGAACGCTGTGGCGGGTCAATAAAAGACCTCCCAAGATCAGTGCGATACCTGATCCCATCAGCGCTCCACCAATGATGTCTGTTGTCCAGTGCGCGGCCAGGTAAATGCGTGTTGTGGCCACAAGCGCCACTAATGAGATCGCGAGCATCCAGATCAGGCAGGCACGGCCTCGTCGATTCCGTGAAAGGCGGGAGTCTGCGATGCCGACATCAATCGACGAAACTCCCCATGCGTGCAACGCAAGCAGAGCAGCACTGACAGCGAGAGCGGAGGCGGCGGTGGTGTGACCGGAGGGGAAAGAATGGGAAAGTTCGACGACGAGGCGCTGTGGAATCGGTGGGCGGACTCGTTCGATACCGAGCTTGACCAGCGACGTTGCAACCGCTGACACCGCCATCACTAGGGGAATAAACAGCCCGAAGCGCCACGACTTTGAGACTGCCCAGATCAGTAGTCCGAGGACGACCGCTTCGATCACGGAAACAGTCGGGGAGAAAAGGTGGGTCACCGCTTTCATGAACGCGGTCAACGCATCGATGCGGATCGTGAGCACCCAGTTCAGAACCGCCTGATCAAAGTTCGCAATAGACTTCAGGTGAATGAACAGGCCCAGGATGATTGCGCCGAGAATCGCCCAGTTGCCGACAATAATCCGCGTCCAGCCGACCAACCCAACTGAGTGGACAAGGTCGCGGAGCTTGGGGTGGATGTAGTCGGTGTCGATATGGTCAGTGTGGGTGTCGTGAGAGTTCACATCATCGTCCCGTCGACATAGACCCACCGGCCACCGCGCTTGGTGAAGGTGGAGCGTTCATGCAGGCGGTCGTGGCCTCGTGCGTGAGTGAAGTCGACGATGAACTCGACAATGCCGTCCTGGTCGTTTTCGGTGCCCGTGACGGTTTCGACGATGGTGAGCCCGTTCCATGTTATCTGCGGGTCGATGTAGGGGGGAGCGGGGCGCGTGCGCGGATGCCACGAGCGGAAAAGATGGTTTTCGTTGCGCAGCACGAAGGCGGAGTAGCGCGAGCGCATGAGGGCTTCGGCGGTGGGTGCGGGCTCGCCGTCAAGGATCGGGGAGCAACACGCGCCGAATGCGATGGAAGAACCGCAGGTGCACGGGTCAGTGGGTGTGAGGCCCTGCGCGGATGCTACGCCTTTACGTGGCAAGTCAGAAAGCGTCATACGCATTAGCCTACCCGGGCAGATTTTACGAGGCGCGAACAGGACAGTGGTGTGCCCGTTGCTGTTTTCACCAATATACGAGGGCGACCACATTGGTCTCACCCCACGCCAGCAAGAGGGCCGGTAGTGGAGACCCTCTGCTGACGGTAAGCGAAGAATCAGTGCGCCAGCATCACGCCGATGAAGCCACTCAGAGCAACAATGACAGTCGTCGAGGTAGCAAGAATAAACGGCTTCGGGCCAACGGACGCAAAATCACGCAGCTTCACGGACGTGCCCAGTGCGAACATCGCCGAGGCGAGTAGCGCCGTCTGAATAATCTTCAGAACCGCAAGCCACGACGCGGGCACAATCCCGGTCCACCGCACGAAGACCATGACGATGAATCCGAAGACAAACAGTGGCATCAGAGGCGGAAGCTTGCCACCCTCGGAACCCATGCCGGGGATCTGAGCTCCCGACGCCATCTTCTGACGCCTCCAGATGCTGATCGTCGCCATAACGGGAGCGAGCATCAGCACGCGAGCAAGCTTCACAACAACCGCACCAGACAGTGCCTCGGGATCTCCCAAAGCACCGCCAATCGCGACAACCTGGGCGACCTCGTGTGTGGCCGCGCCACCCCACAAGCCAGTGGTCAGCGGATCCAAACCGAACAGCGTGCCGAGAATCGGGATCAACGGAATCAGCAGCGTGCCAAAAATGACGACCTGCGCAATAGCGGTGACAACCTCTTCGCGATCCTGAGCTTCAATAACGCCATCAACCGCGGCAACAGCGGCCGCACCGCAGATCGAGAAACCGCCCGCGATCAGCAGTGTCTGCGTGATCGATAGGTGTAGAGCTCGCCCCACAAGAAGCGTCGACACAATACCCAAGACGACAACCGCAACGACAACACCGATCATCCCAGCGCCCAGTGCCACGATATCGGCTACCACCAGCTGTAGGCCCAATAGCACAACGCCAGCACGCAACAGACGCTTGGAAGTGAAAACCAGACCGGGATCCAGGACCGCGGGTAGCTGTGCGATATTCCGCAGAAAAACACCCAGAATGATCGCCACCAGCATTACCGACAGCGCCGGCACAAAATGGTTGATGAGCAATGCCAGTCCGACCGCAACGAAAGACAGTGCGATGCCGGGCAACATACGCATCAACGAGGCGGACCAGCCAGACTGAGTCGTCGTGGCTGGCGTAGGGGTCGGAGCAGATGATGATGAAACTGAAGCTGGGCTCATACAGATAACTGTATGAGCCCAGCCGAGCAGTTTAGGGGACGAATGCTCGTTTTTACCTTGATGTGCGCTGTTGCACGCGCTCACTCATCATGGATAAATGATCAGTCGTCCAGCGAGGCCAGCCAACGCTCGGCGTCAAGGGCCGCGCGGCAACCGGAGCCGGCAGCCGTAATCGCCTGACGGTAGGTGTGATCAACGGCGTCACCACAGGCGAAGACACCTGTTGCAGAGGTGCGCGTTGACGGTTCGTCGACCACGATGTAGCCGGCGTCGTCCAGTGCGACGTCCGCAGCGAGGAACGACGTGCGTGGCAGGTGACCAATCGCCACGAACACACCATTGACATCAAGGTCGGACAGCGTGCCATCAACGGTGCTCTTCAAACGCAGACCCGTGACCTCGTCGCTACCCAGAACCTCGTCGACGGTCGAATTCCACACGAACTCAATCTTCGGGTTTGACTTCGCACGGTCAGCCATCGCCTTCGAAGCGCGGAGCTCATCGCGACGGTGCACGACGTACACCTTGGAGGCGAAGTTCGTTAGGAACGTTGCTTCTTCCATTGCAGAGTCGCCACCGCCGATAACGGCCAGCACACGATCCTTGAAGAAGAAGCCGTCGCAGGTCGCACAGTAGGAAACACCGCGACCTGACAGCGAATCCTCGCCCGGAACATTCATGTGACGGTACTCAGACCCGGTCGCCAGAATGACAGCCTTCGCGTACAGCAATTCGTCGTCGACGGCGACAACCTTCACATCACCTGACAGGTTCACCGCGGTGACATCCTCGTAGCGAACGTCCGCGCCGAACTTTTCTGCCTGCTCACGCATGTTATCCATGAGCTCGGGCCCCTGAATACCTTCGGGGAAACCGGGGAAGTTCTCAACCTCAGTCGTCGTCATCAGAGCGCCACCGGCAGCGAGAGCTCCAGCGATCACGATTGGCTTCAGGCCGGCGCGAGCCGTGTAAATCGCGGCCGTGTAACCGGCAGGACCAGAACCAACGATGATGACATCGTGAATGGTTGCATCTGCGGGAACCTCGCCAGACGGGCGGGTTGCCGGCTCGGTCGAAACGGTCTCGACCTCGGTATCAACCGTGTTCACGGCCAGCAGGTCAGACATCACTGTAAATTCCATCATTACCTTTCGAAAAGATCGCCAAGAGTGCCAGGCTTCAGGCACCTATTGATCTCATCAGCCAATAGTGTGCTTTGCGGGAATCGCTACTGAACGCTGAGTTCGCTCACCCATGCCCAGTTGTTACCGTCGACCGAAGTCGGCATGGTTGCAAAGGACAGAGCAATCTGCGACGTGGTGACGGGTTCAGGAAGGGTGATCTCCGTTGTAGGACTCAACGTCCCACGCGCCAATTCTGTTCCACTTCGAGGAGCATCGGCATCCGTGACGTTGCGCACGACCAGTTCACCACCGGACGTGGACGGATCCATGTTCAGCGTGATCTGAGAAACCGTTGCTTCTGCAGAGAACTTGATAACGATGGTGACAGTGTTGTCGTCAGTGAAAGAATTCGTGTCGTAGTAGCGCGAGTGCCACGTGGTCGATGGGTCGCCGTCAATCATGTTGACCGCAGTGTCCGGGTGGTCGCCGTCATCGTTTGACCAAGACAGAACGGATACGGAAGAAACAAGCGGAGCAGTCGTTCCCTGCATTCCCGATTGTTCGTTGGATTGGGCTTGGTTTGCCGATTGTGCGTCTGCGAGCGACTGCGCCAAGTCAGGCGAGCCAATGGGTTTCAGTAGACCTATCGTGCCGAAGATCGCAGCGAGAATAGTCAAAACAGCCGCAAAAACAAGAGTCGGCTTTGTCGGATCAATCAGCCCTCGTTCACGCTGAGGCTGGTCCTCTTCACCCGCGGAGGCCACAAGAGCCTGATGGTCTTTGGGACGCTCAACAATCGGGCCGGGGAAGTCAGTCGTCACGTCGGCCTCGTGTGCCGGTGGCATGTCAACGGGTGCCACCAGCGGGGGAATGCCCGTGAAGTGCTTCGATGCGACAGTCTTGTCAGCCTTTTCGCCCTCGTCGTTTTCCTTATCGACGAGGCCGCCTTCGTCGTCGCTACCCCGATCTTCTTCAGGGGCGGAAGGTATGGACGAATTATCTTCATCGGATTCGTCCTGAGCGCCTTGGTCGAGGTCGCCGTCTTCGCCAGACTCAACAACGCCATCTGTCGCTTCTGGTGTCTTCAAAGCGGACAACTTTGCTTTGATCGTGGCGATCAGGCCAGCAAAACCCGTGAGCGCCACGCCGCTTTCAGTATCGGATTCTTCATCTTCCGATTCGTCAGAACTATCGTCGCCCGACTCACGGTCTTCTACGTCAGTGTCGTCTTCAGCGTCCTCATCCCGTTCGGACTCTGCATCGTCGGCGCCATCAGAGGCATCATCGATTTCTTCGACGCGCTCCTCATCCTGATCAATGCTTTCAGGCTGCTCGCCTAGGACAGGCTCTTCAGGCTCATCGATAACGACCACATCATCATCCTCGGGTGAATCCGCATCGTCATCGTGGCTTTCATCAAGCTGGACGTCTAAAGAGTCGACCACGGCCTCGTCCCCATCTTCGGCTTCAGAATCATCAGACTCAGGGTCTGCCAGAATCTCGTCGAACGAGGGGAGAGCAGCGGCCAGCGCAACAGCAGTCTCGCGATCGGCTTCGCTCAACTCAGGGTTGAGCGAAGCAGGAGTAGGTGAGTTTTCAGAGGACGTACCATCCGACAATTCATCGTGATCGGGCTTGCCGTCCGTGCTCATGGGGATCCTCCGTTGAAAAAGTGCGAGAACTCAGTCCATTATCGTTGAAGAAGTTGATTTCGGCTGTATTGGCGCGGCAAGGATGCGCCGCAAAACCAGTGGAACTCGCAACCTTTGAAGTAGCGGAGTGATCGTGCGCGCGCTTGTTGACGGCGAAATCAGCCTCAGAACAACCATGTACACAATCGACGCGACCAGTGAAACCATGATCAGCTTCAACGAAGCGCCACCAAAACGAAGCAGGGTCGATGAAGTCTGGGTCTGCACTCCCACCAGCTTTAATGCGCCGAATGAAGACAGCGCCGCCAGCACGGCAGAAACCACAAACGCGCTGTAGGAACGCAAAAGCAAGGCACGATCCACGTAGGAATTACGACGCGACACCCATGCCACCGCAATCACGCCCTGGACAATGCGACAC
Source organism: Pauljensenia sp. OF14-1SRA (assembly GCF_027694595.1). Classification (NCBI taxonomy): domain Bacteria; kingdom Bacillati; phylum Actinomycetota; class Actinomycetes; order Actinomycetales; family Actinomycetaceae; genus Pauljensenia; species Pauljensenia sp. OF14-1SRA. The sequence continues at coordinate 139,027 of NZ_JAQEVQ010000002.1, forward strand.
GAGGTTTCACCAAGAGCAGCGGCAACAACCCACCACTTGGCACCCGTCATCGCATACATTCCCCACCCGACGATGACCTGAAGAATGGTCGGACCAATACCCATCAAGAACACTGGTTTAACGTCTTCATAAGCGAAGAAAACGCGTTGACTCATCAAGACCATGCCCGTTGAGGCCACACCCGGCATTAAAGCAACAAGGACCCAGGCATACGCGAGGATCACTTCCTGGTTCGTCTTTGAGTACAGAACCATCTGCATCATCGGCACGGAACCAGCCATCAGGATCGCGGCCGCCAGCAGAGTCAGGGACGTAATCGTTTGGACGCCCAGGTGGTAACTCGCTGCCACGGAACGATCATCATCATCGGCGACCGCCCGCGCCATTTGAGTGAAGATCGCTGTTGTTAGCGACACCGTGATCAGCGACTGCGGAACCATGAAAATCATGAAAGCGGTTGCGTAGGCGTTAATACCGACGAGCACACCGTCATGCGTCTTCGCGTACGCATCGGCCAAAGCAGCCAAGTTATTCGTCGATAGGACACCAATCTGGCTGACTCCCAGCGTCGCGAACGTCCATCCGGCCACCTTCGACGTGGAGCCAAATGACGTGCCTCGGAAATGGAAGTCAGGCTTGAAATGAACGCCCGATCGTTTCATCGGAATGAACAAGACAAGCGCCTGAGCAATCACGCCGAGCGTCGCCGACCCACCCAGTAGCCAGAATTGTGTCGCGGAAAGATCCTCGACATTGATGCGCCCTTCGGTGCCACCCCACAAAAAGAGGAATGCACCCAAACCGGCGATACCAACAACGTTATTCACCACCGGCGCCCACATGTATGGGCCGAACACGCCACGCGCATTCAGTAGCTCACCCAGCAGGTTGTACAGGCCGTAGAAGAACAGCTGTGGCAAACAGAGCAAAGCGAAAAGAATCGCCAACGTGCGAGTTTGAGCGTCGTAGCCGGCTGCCGTGATCACAACCAACAGCGGAGCGGCAATCATCGCCACGATCGTCACGATAAACAGAAGCGTCCCAGCAAGAGTGAGCAGACGATTCACATAGGTTTGACCATCATGCTTTCGCTTCAGTGCTCCAACGATCTGTGGAACAAGAACCGCATCAAAAACGCCGGACGCCAAAAGATTAAAGACTGTGTTCGGCAAAGTATTCGCCGTTTGGAAGGCTGCAGATACGCCACCGCCGGCTGCTCCAATTGCAGCAAGAAGCATTGCCGAACGAACAAACCCAAGGATTCGCGACACCATCGTGCCCGACGCCATGATCGCGCTGGCTCTCAGGATGGATCGGCTCCGAGGCTCCTGAGGCGCTTCAACCGAAGAGTTCGACTCGGTCATTTGTTCTCCTCTTCTTCGCGCCCAGCACGGCGCTTGCGTACCGACCTGACCAGGCCGATCACAAACAGAAGACCAAAAGCAATCGCAACCGTGATAGTAAAAGCATCTTCCCAGCCGGCACGCATACGGACAAGAATGTCATCCGAGATGGTAAGAAGCGTGCCGTCGGCAGTATTGATTTGGTAGGTCACTTCAATATCGCCCGAACCGATGGCATTCACGGGAACGTTGACCGCGGTGACTGTTCGCGCAGGAATGGTTGTGATCGCGGACTGGCGAACCTTCAGCCTGGGATCGGATGGGTTGATCGTGACCGTCACATTCACGTCCCACGCCAAATCATTACGAACACGGATCGGAAAATCCGCGGACTTGTTAATCAGATTCACCGTGTCTGAAGGCACCAGTGACACCAGAGAGCGGAGGTTCGACACCTTCGCGCTGAATTGGGACGCGCGCGTCACCTGCTCATCGGCGCTGATCGACGCATTCACCGTCGGCAAAATATCGTCGTGGAGAGTCGCGTTGACCGCCTTCGGGTCAGACGTTGAATCCGCAAAAGACTTCAGTTGTGCCAGTGCATCGCCAAGCGTTGTCAACGCTGCGCTTGTTTCAGCCGACAGCTGACCGGGTCCGACAACGAAACGCTCAACGTCAGTCACCTGCGACGACGCGATTTGGCTAAACGACGTGGGCTCAACCCACCGCTGTTGGAGCAAAGACTTCAGACGCTGAACAAGCGAAGCAGACGGGGTCAACGTGCGTGACGCCGTCACCTCAACCGTTCGAGACACACTGGGACGCTCACGCGTAATAATCGCAGACACGCCAGCAAGTGCCTGGTCAACATCAAGAGCGTCCGAGCTCGTTGACACTTCCCAACTCAGCAGATCGTTCAACGTTTTATTCGTTGAAAGAACAGTCGCCGTCGAATCTGTCGCCCCCTGCGTGGACGTTTCACCCGTCGAATAATTCACTTCAACGGGAGCAAGGGAGGTAAACGACACCTCGGGGTCAGGATCCAACGCACCGCCCGGAGCGATCGTCACCTTATCGGAAGCCAAGGCCAGCCCGGTCGTACTGAACGTTTCAGCTTTCGGCCACTCCACATTCTTCAAAATCGTCGCATTCGCGTGGGTTTTTGACGCCTTCTGCGCAGCACTCTCGTTCGAGGACTGAGAATGTGAACCGTTTGCCTCACTTTGCGATCCCTGGGTTTGGGTAGCCCCTGACTGGTCAGAGCTCTGCGATGTCGCGCTCTGCGGGTTGGATTCGGCTAAGTCGGCAGACGCGCCCTCAATCGCGACGCCGGTTGCACTCCACCCAGCTGCTTCCACCGACGTCGGAAAGGATTTGATCGACGCGGACATCAGCGCAGACAGCTGATCGTTTGCCGCCAACGCAACCACGCCGGGATCGGCATCTCCCGTGGGAAGCGCGATGATTTCACGTTCAGCCACCAATAGCTTCGATGCGAACAATCCATCAGCATCCGCCTTCGAAGTCGACGTGTCACGAGTTGGACGCGGAATCACCGTCGAATCAAGAGCCAGCGTCGTACCCGGAATCTGAGCAATCTCAGTTATCGCCGAACGCTCTTTCACGGTATTGCTTGAATTTGACGCGGTCCACGGAACAACAGCGTTCACCTGCGTCGGCTGGACCTCCTGGCCGGAATCCCAAATAAAAATCGTACGATCCGCGCCACTGTGATCCCCCGACAGAACGTCGACGCCGAGGGCTCGCGGACCCCAGTCATAGGACGAATACAGGTCGAGGCGATCAACTGGAATATGAACCTCGAAGGGGATGGTCTGCCCGCCAGGAATGTCCTCGCTGGTTTCTTCGTAGCTGATCAGACGCCCAGGACGCGTCGACGCATCCAAAGAATCAGCGAGTTCACGAATACTATCGGCCGGACCAAATGCCATCGAAACCATCAGCAAAGGGGCGGAAAGCGCTTCATCACCGGTGTTCGTGATTGTGCCCGAAACAACCAGCTCGCTTTCGTTCGTCAGAATCTTCGGGCTGAGCTGGTTGATCGACACGGTTAAGCCGTTCGATGATTGCGATTTGGCAAACAGGTCCGGGACAGTTGCCTGCGTTCCACCTGCCGTTTCATCGCCGAACGAGGCCGGTGCGACCACGCTGCTTCCAACCATGGCAAGGCCGGCAAGGGTCGCGGTTGCTAGGGCGACGCTTTGGATACTCGTGGCGAAGAGCCGACGGGCGAAAAGTCCGTGCCTCATCTATTGCCCCCGATAGAGGAGATCAAGAGCCAGAGAAACGATGCGACGCTCATTCGGGTAAGCGAGCTGGTGAGGAAGATCTTTCAAACGAACCCATGCGGCAGCTTCCGCTTCGTGATCAGGGTCATTTTCAACCGTGATTTCGCCCGAAACGTACTGCATCAGGTAGTGGTGAACGACCTTATGAACCCGGCGTTCATTGCCTGAGAACCAGTAGTCAATGCTGGTCAGGTGAGTCAGAATTTGGCCGTGGATACCGGTCTCTTCCGCTACTTCACGAAGAGCTGCCTGCTCGGCCGTTTCCCCGGGTTCAATGTGCCCCTTCGGAAGACACCATTCGATGCGACCTGAACGATTCCTTCTGGCAATCAACGCGGCGTAGGGAATTCCATCCACAACGTCAATGACGATGCCACCGGCCGACGTTTCGGATGAAACGGGAAGATGCGATGTTGACGAATGAAGCTGGCGCGTATGACGAATCGGGGGTCGTGGGACCCCCTGTCTGTGATTCGTCGGACGCATAGGCATACGTCCACTTTAGTTGCCCGACGGCAACGTTTTGTGACAGACCGCCCTTGTGTGCAGACTCGTCACCAGATTCACGCGCTTCTTAATGGCAGTTTCTCGCCAAAACATGGCACGCTTAGGGGTGATGAGTGAAAAGACCACACTTTCGAATCAGCCTAACTCGCACCCTCACGCGCGCGTATATGCGGACATCTCTGCTCGCGATATTCCATCGCTGATGGTGAATGCTCGAAATGCCTTCGCCAATTTGCCATCGGAGATTCTTGAGCTTGGACGCGTTTTTGAAGATGCAGGAGAAGAGATCGCCCTAGTCGGCGGTCCGGTTCGCGATGCCTTTCTGGGTGTGGACCCGCATGATTTTGACCTGACAACGTCTGCGCGCCCAGATAAGACCGAAGAGCTCCTGGCCATGTGGGGCGACGCCGTATGGGATATCGGCAAGGAATTCGGAACGATCGGCGGACGCCGTAAGAATCTGGTCGTCGAGGTCACCACGTATCGTACGGATTCGTACGAGGTCGGTTCGCGCAAACCAGAAGTTGCCTTTGGGGACACTCTGGAAGGCGACCTGACCCGTCGTGACTTCACCGTGAATGCGATGGCGATGCGTCTGCCGTCCATGACGCTTGTTGACCCGCACAACGGTTTGGAAGACCTCGCGGCCTCGCGCCTGCGTACGCCGGTGACAGCTGAGCAGTCCTTTGACGATGACCCGCTCCGGATCATGCGTGCTGCGCGTTTCAGCGCTCAACTGGGCATCGACGTTGACATGGATGTCATGGATGCGATGGAAATAATGGCGTCCCGTCTTGAAATCGTGTCAGCAGAACGAATTTGCGCCGAACTGCAACGTCTGATCATTTCTCACTGGCCTAGGCGGGGCCTCGAATTGATGGTTCACACGGGAGTTGCCAAGATTGTCCTGCCGGAACTCGCCACGCTGGTGGAAACCGTGGACGAGCACAATCGCCATAAGGACGTCTACGAGCACACTCTGACCGTCCTCGACCAGGCGATCGCGTTGGAGACCGGCCCGGATGGCCCAGTGCCCGGCCCCGACTTCATTCTCCGATTCGCGGCGTTGATGCACGATGTGGGCAAGCCCGATACGCGCGTTTTCGAGAAGAACGGGACCGTCTCGTTCCACCATCACGAAATCGTGGGTGCGAAGATGACGCGTAAGCGTATGCGCGCTCTGAAATTCGACAAGGCGACAACCCAGGCGGTTGAAAAGCTCGTGTCTCTTCACCTGCGTTTCCACGGGTACGGGGAAGTAGCCTGGAGTGATTCGGCAGTTCGTCGCTATGTTGCTGACGCGGGTGACCAGCTTGAACGTCTTCATCGTCTGACCCGCGCTGACTGCACAACGCGTAATCGTCGTAAGGCCATGATGCTGTCAAGCGCCTATGACGATCTGGAAAACCGTATCGTTGCTCTGCGCGAGCAGGAAGAGTTGGATGCGATCCGCCCGGATTTGGATGGTGACCAGATTATGGAAATCCTGGGATTGCGTCCCTCACGTGCGGTCAAGCTCGCGCGCGACTACCTGATGGAGTTGCGTCTGGAGAACGGCCCGATGGGTGAAGAGGCGGCAAAGGCAGCTTTGCTCGACTGGTGGTCTTCGGAAGAAATCCGCGAGATTGCAGCGGAATATCAGGCTCAGCAGGCGCACTGGGAGTCGCTTGTTGCGCAAAAGCGAGCAAAGAAAGCTGCTGCGAAAGCGAAGCGACAATCTGAGTTGGCAGATGAGACAGTGCCAACATCAGCGGATTAGTTTCGCTCTAGTTGCTGTTTGAGTGCGAACTACGAGGTCTAGGCCACGCGTCTTCACTGTGCAACCTCGGCTTAAAAGCACAGGGATTCCATCTTCCATGTGACGGGGGCACTCAACTTTCTTGTTGGGCGCGAATTATCTCGCGTGAGACTCAAGATGATTCGGTTGTCCCCGTCACTCTTCACGCAGATTCCCAGGTTTTCTGCCTAGGCTGGTGGTAGAACTGTCCGACGAAAGGCTCAACCGTGGCACAATCCACCGGTCATAACCCGGGCTCACCTCTGCCGAAGCGCGCTGATTATGCGCGTCAGCGTCGCGCCGCGCAGGAAGTGGCCGACCGTGAAGCGGTAGCGAAGGCCCGTAAGCGTCAGTCGCAGCCACCCAAGCAGGCGCCACAACCGCCTCAGCGTCGTTCGGTGGGCGCGCAGGCGAGCCAGGAGTATTTTGCTCCGGTCACTTCTGCCACCGCCCGTCCGGCTTCTGCGTCTTCGGCTTCCGCTCAGTCACGAGGCCGGTCAGCCAAATCAAAACCCGTGGCGAAAAAGAAGTCCGGGTGGGGTCGACGTATTGGCCTGACCATTGTTTTCGCGTTCTTACTGTCGGTGATTGCTGGCGCGGGCCTGTTCCTTTACATGTATTCACGTGCGACGATTCCTGCCGCATCCGACTTGGCGCTCGCTCAAAAGACGAGCATCTACTATTCGGATGGCACGACCAAGCTCGGTGATCTTGGTGAAGTGAACCGCGAGATCATTGATACGACCACGCTTCCTGACTATGTCGGCAAGGCAATTGTCGCGTCGGAAGACCGGACGTTCTACACCAATTCGGGCGTTGATTTGAAGGGTATTGCTCGCGCCCTGTTCAACAACATCACAACGGGTTCACGTCAGGGTGGTTCAACGCTGACTCAGCAGTACGTTGAGCGCTACTACACGGGTGAAACCACGTCGTACAAGGGTAAAGTAAAAGAAGCGGTCCTGGCGATCAAGATTAATCGTGAACAGTCCAAGGACGAAGTCCTGGCAAACTACATGAATACGATCTACTTCGGTCGTGGCGCATACGGTATCGAAGCGGCGGCAAAGGCTTACTACGGTCATTCGGCTGCTGAAATGACGTTGAGTGAAGCAGCAATGATTGCGGGCATTATCCCAGCGCCTTCCGCGTGGGATCCTGCAGTTGATGCAGACCAGGCGAAGACTCGCTGGGAGCGCGTGCTCAACCTCATGGTCGAAGATGGCTGGATTTCGCAGGCGGAAGCTGATGAGGCAACCTTCCCTGAAACCGTCGACCCCGCAACTTTGGAGACTGAATCAATGAGTGGTCCCAACGGCTATCTGATTCAGCAGGTGAAGGAAGAACTGCTCGCCACGGGCGCTTTCACGGAGGAAAGCCTCGACGAGGGTGGCTTGAAGATTACGTCCACCATCGATCAGACGAAGCAGGATCAGGCGGTTGCAGCCGCTCAGACGATGTCGTCGGTCAGCGGTTGGGATCCGGCAACAATGCACGTTGCCCTGTCGTCCATTGACCCTGCAACGGGTGAAATTGTTGCTGAATTTGGTGGCGATGACTACTTGGCTCGTCAGCAGAACGCTGCGACGCAGGATATCGCGATGGCCGGCTCCAGCTTCAAACCGTTTGCGCTCATCGCAAATGCGCGAGCCGGCGGATCTGTCTACGACACATACAGCGGTTCTTCTCCGCAGTCGTTTCCCGGGCTGACCGAACCCGTTCAAAATAATGCGAACGTGTCTTACGGCAAGATCAATCTGATCACTGCAACCGAGTATTCGGTGAACACCTCGTTCGTCGCCTTGAACAAGGATATTGGCCCGGCTGCCACGATGCAGGCAGCCATTGATGCCGGTATTCCCGAATCCACGCTCGGCTTGGACTCGAGCCTGCTGAACGTGCTTGGCTTCGCATCACCCCACAATATTGATCTAGCGAGTGCGTACGCGACGATCGCCAACGGCGGACAGCGCATGACCCCGCACATCGTTCGTTCCGTGGCTGACTCAGCGGATAACACGATATTTACGACGACCGTTGAAGCTCGCCAGGCGTTCTCGTCAACCGATGTGTCGGCAATTATGCCGGCTCTTCAAGCCGTGACCGCTTCGGGTGGTACGGCTGAAACGGTATCGTCCACTCTGCCAGGTTTTACGACTGCAGGTAAGACGGGCACGTCCAATGACCAGCTTTCAGCCCAGTTCATTGGTTTCGTTCCAGAATTGGTGACCGCTGTTTCGATGTATCAGTCGGACGAAGAAGGCAACGCTGTGTCGCTGGCGAATATCGGTGGCTTAGACCAGTTCCACGGTGGTGACTGGCCTGTGACCGTGTGGAACACATACATGTCGGCGATTTCGTCAACGCTCAGCCAACAGACCTTCTCTTGGTACGTTGCACCGAAACGCCAGTCGAATCAGCAGACCATGAGCCAGAGTGGTGCGCAAACTCCTCAGACTGAAACTTCGGAGCAGTCGCCCACTGAGTCGAATGAAACCCAGGGGCAGACCCCGGGGCAGACTCCTGCCCCTGCACCTCCGAGAACCGATCAGCAGAACCAGAATGGGACTGACAATTCCGGACAGAGCCAGGGTGGCAGTCAGAACGGTTAACATGGGCAGAACTCTGAGCAGCCTGCGCATAGTCCGTAGTCCAGGCATCTAGACGATAAAACAGCGGTGGGGCCCTACCAACTGGTAGAGCCCCACCGCTATGTGCTGGCTGTTTACTTCACTTACTCAGCGGTTAAGTAAACAACTGGCGGATGCCAATCACTCAGCGATAACGCGGACCTTGAGGTTCGCGGAAACTTCCTGGTGGAGGTTCACTGAGACGGTGTACTGACCAACGGACTTGATCGGGGTTGCGATGATGACACGACGACGATCGATGGTCTTACCGAGCTGTTCCTTGACGGCGTCAACAATCGAAGCTGCCGAGACTGCACCGAACAGGCGACCGGACTGGCCGACCTTGCCGGAAACGGTGACGGGCTCTGCTGCCTGAAGGACGTCGCGGAGTTCGCGAGCATCATCGACAGTTGCGATTTCGTGGCGACGACGTGCAGCTGCGATCTGATCGATCTGCGACTGTGCGCCCTTCGTCCACTTGGTCGCGTAACCGCGGGGAACAAGGTAGTTGCGTGCGAAGCCAGCCTTGACTTCGACGACCTCGCCTGCGTTGCCAAGGTTGGCAACATCGTGGGTGAGGATGAGCTTAGTGGTAGCCATAATAAGTATCCTTCCCCGAATCAGCGGCCGGTCGACGAGTAGGGCAGAAGCGCCATTTCGCGGGCGTTCTTCACTGCGCGGGCAATGCGACGCTGCTCCTGGACGGAAACGCCAGTGACGCGACGTGCACGGATCTTGCCACGGTCAGAGATGAACTTACGCAGAAGCGCAGTGTCCTTGTAGTCGATCGATTCGATCTTGGCCGACTTCAGCGGGTTGGCCTTTTTCTTGATGGGCTTATTGCGAAGTTGAGGCTTCGCCATGATGGTCTCCTTGGATCCGGACGGAATGTTCCGCCCAATTCATGTGATGTCTATGTGTCTGATGTGGGCCCGTGGGCCACCGATCAGAACGGGGGTTCGCCGAACGAGTCACCCTGGGAAGTGCCCCACGGGTCATCGTTCGCGCCACCCTGAGGTGCGCTGTAGCTGGCTTGGTTCGATCCGTATCCGCCACCGGACTGGCCGGCGTTACGGTTTCCACCCTGGTATCCGCCACGTCCCTGGCCGGAGCCGGAACGTTCCTGACGAGTCACCTCGGCGCGGGCCCAACGCAAGGATGGGCCAACTTCTTCGACGCGGAGTTCAACGACGGTGCGCTGAGCACCCGTACGGTCTTCGAAGTTGCGCTGAACCAGGTTGCCCTGGACGATGACGCGCATGCCCTTACGGAGCGATTCGGAGATGTTCTCTGCGAACTCGTTCCATGCGGAGCAACGCATGAACAGGGTGTTGCCATCGCGCCACTGACCAGACTTTGAGTCGTACTGGGAGGGCGTTGAAGCAACGGTGAAGTCGACAACGGCTTGGCCACTGTTGGTGAAACGAAGTTCGGGGTCAGCGGTGAGGTTACCGACGATGGTGATCTGGGTATCTCGTGCCATGTCAACTCCTAATGACGGTGGTGGAAAATCGAACTGAACTCAGTGAGCGTCGGGGCGCTGGAGCTTGGTGCGCAGGATGGTCTCGTCGAGACCCATGCGACGGTTGAGCTCGAGCGCGACATCGGGAGTCGTGGTCATGTTAATGACAACGTAGATCCCTTCGGAGCGCTTGAGGATGTCGTATGCAAGACGACGCTTGCCCCAGACGTCAATGTTCTCGATCGAGCCACCGTTTGCGGTGACGGGTGCGAGGTACTTTTCCATCGTGGGGGTGACGGTGCGCTCATCGATCGAAGGATCGAGGATCACCATCAGTTCGTAGTTACGCACTGTTAATCCCACCTCCTATGGTCTTTGCGGTCACGGACGGTCCGTGACAGGAGGGTAATGCGTGTGCATTTGCGGGGTGCAAACGCGTGGAAAGTCGCTACTGGTGCAACGACAATCCAAGAATCAAGATTACCGTCAAAATGAGCCCGCGCGCTAGTGGAGTCAGGTAGTGCTGTGTCACTCACTTCCTTCGATGTGAGTGCTTTGCCGGGCCTCGTCAATCACCTATGAGGTAGCTGGCATTGAACGCAAGAGCCCGCCTTTGGAAAACCAGGTGCGCCAGATGTTCGACGCGAATCGCGCACCCAGGTAGACGAGGGCGTAAGCCAACCAGACTCCCACGACGATGATCGACGAGGCCACGCCCGCCTGCCTGAGGTATTCAACGGCTCCAAGCGCGGGCAGAAGAACGGCCAGCTGAAGGGGACCCGCAATCGCGAAAAACATGTTGTCACCAGCGCCGAGCAGGACACCGTCGAGCATGAACACCACACCGCAGAACGGGAAACCAAGCACGGACGCGAGCAGTCCCCACTTCGCGAGCTCATGCATCATCGGGTCCGAACCGAATGCCAGGGGAAGCCAAGGGGACAAGAACGCGATGAGCACGGTCAGGATGAAGCCCACTCCAAGACCCCAGATGGTCAGCACTTTAAGGAGCTCACGGAGTTCGGACGCGGATCCCTTGCCGACCGCGAACCCAACGAGGGACTGCGAAGCGATTGCCAACGAATCAAGGATGAAAGATGCGAGAGTCCAGATTGTCAGGACCACCTGGTAGGACGCGACTTCGCTGGCACCGAGATGGGACACTGGCCAGATCGTCGCGAGTCCAGCGATGCGCAGAGCAACACCGCGGACGATCAGGGGAGCACCTTCGATCGCTGCGTGAGCGATCCCCGAGGCGTCGGGACGAAGGGTGATCTTTTCGGCTCGAGCATGCGAATAGAGGATCGCAACATACACGCTCGCCATGCCGATCAATGAAACCGAGGTGCCGATACCGGAGCCTGCGACACCCAACTTGAAGCCGTACATCAGCGTCGCGTTCAAGGCGATGTTGACGAGTGTGCCGACAGCGGTGACGATTAGCGGTGTGCGCGTGTCCTGAAGGCCGCGCAACATTCCGACTACGGCGAATCCGACCAGGGTGCCGATCAGGCTGGGAGCTGACGCGATCAGGTACATGGTCGCCTGATGGGAGACCTCGGGATCCTGGGTCAACAGACCCACAAGGGGCTTCGCGCTGGCAATGACAGCAACGGTGGATAGTATGCCCAGCCCTAGCGCCAAAATCGTGGCGTTCATGCCTTGTGCAAAAGCGCGCGCTCTATCCCCCGAACCGAGCGCCCGGGCTGTTAATGAAGTTGTGGAATACGCTAGAAAAACGAACAAAACAACGACTGTTTGCAGGATCTGGGAGGCCACGGAAAGCCCTGCGAGCTGCTGTGTTCCCAGGTTTCCCACCATTGCCGAGTCGATGAAAGTAAATAGGGGTTCGGCGATGAGAGAACCGAGAGCGGGGATTGCTAAAGCGAGGATTTTCCGCGTAATGCTGCGGTATTTATGGGGTTGAATCCCGTCGTTTTCGAGGGGGATTTCGGCTTTTTGGTCGGGTGGTGTGGAGGGCGAAGATAGTGCCGTTGAAGCCTCAAGTTGGGGTTGAGAGTTCGATGAACCTTTGGGCGTGTCGTCCACTATTTTTCCTTCACTTTGTTTTCCACAATCTGTGCACATATCTGTGGACAACGTATACCAATGCTATCGGTAAATCGCGCCGAAAAGACTTGTGTAGCATTCCTCAACAAGTAAAACTATCCACACACTGTCCACACCGTGCTGTGGATAACACGCCGTATTGTCCACACCTTTTCCACACGTTATCCCCATTCAAGTTCACCTTGAGAGTGGGCAGAACGCCCGTGCGGGGTTATGCTCGCGAGGCACCGAAGTATCACGAGGCTGGCATAAGGAGAAGCAGTGACCGAAGAGTTTGATCGTGTCCAACCGCATGACAACGAAGCTGAAGTTGCTGTCCTTGGCTCCATGCTCCTGACCGTTGACGCGATCGTTGACGTCACCGAAGAAATTCGTGGATCCGACTTCTACTCGATGCAACACGAGATCATCTTCAATGCGATCGTTGAACTCTTCGGACAAAACCAGGTTGCCGATCCTATCACGGTGTCTGACAAGCTCCAGCACGATGGCACTCTGACAAAAATTGGTGGCAGGCCCTACCTGCACACATTGATGGCATCGGTTCCTACCGCCGCCAACGCCGGCTACTACGCGCGCATCGTTCGCGAAAAATCCATTATGCGACGCTTGGTCAGTGCCGGAACGCGAGTCGTTCAATTGGGATACTCCGAAGAAGGCGCGGAAATTGATGAGCTTGTCGACCAGGCTCAACAGGAAATCTTCGCCGTCGCTACCGATCGTGCATCCACCGACTACGTGTCGATGAACACGATGGTGAATTCGCTGGTTGAACACCTTGAAGCCATTCAAAAGAACGACGACCTATTCGGTGTGCCCACCGGCTTTACCGACTTAGATGACCTGACGCAGGGCCTCAAGGGTGGTCAGATGATTATCGTTGCAGCCCGACCGGCAATGGGTAAGTCCACATTCGCACTGGACTTCTGTCGCTCGGCGTCAATCAAGCACGACATCACGTCACTGATCTTCTCGCTCGAAATGAGCCAGCAAGAAATCGCCATGCGTATGGTCTCCGCAGAATCCGGCGTACCACTGACGAAGATGCAGAAAGGCACCATGAACGATGACGATTGGCGCAAGGTCGCCAACACCATCGGCAAGGTCGCACAATCTCCTCTCTACGTTGACGACTCCGCCAACATCACGATGACGGAAATTCGTTCAAAGTGCCGTCAACTCAAGCAGGAACAGAACCTTGGACTGGTCGTCGTTGACTACCTCCAGCTGATGACAACCGGTGGCAAAGCCGAATCGCGTCAGCAGGAAGTTTCTCAAATCTCGCGAAGCCTCAAGCTTCTGGCGAAAGAAATCGACGTTCCCGTCGTCGCAGTGGCCCAGTTGAACCGTAAGTCTGAAGAACGAACCGACAAGCGCCCCATGATGTCTGACCTGCGTGAATCTGGATCACTGGAACAGGACGCAGACATCATCATGCTGCTTCACCGCCCCGACTACTACAAGGAAGACGATCGTCCGGGCGAAGCAGAAATCCACGTCGTCAAACACCGTGCGGGTGCAACGAAGACGATCACTGCGCTCTTCCAAGGACACCTGGCGCGCTTCGCTAACTACACGCGTCGCGGAGAAGACTAATCAGCACCGGCCAACTGTCGCGCGCCGCCAATTGCGAATCGAGGTTTGTGGGCGAGCGTGGCCTCGTCAATCGGCGTCAGGCATACCGGCAATCTGCTCGCGCACCTTGTGCATCTGCTTACGCGAGCGACGCGACGTGAGCGGGAAGCGGGGCGTCGGAGAAGCAGGATGTGTAAGGGAAGTTGAAGAGTGGTTCTAGAGAAGGGGTACGCGGACAGCCGGAAGAAGGCAAACAAAAAGCGCGACGCCAGTGCGTCGCGCGACCATGCGGGGGCGCGCCTCTTTGCGCGCCCCGAATTACCTATCAGAGAGTTTCGTTCTGCTGCTGCGAGATTGCGTAGGTTGCGGGAACGAACAGGATTGCAGTCAGGCCGACCAGCGCTGCGATTACAACGGAGAGGGGGGAAGCTGCGGTGAGGGCGCCTGCAATACCGAGGGTTGCGAGGATGGCGACTGCGATGACCAGAGCGGTGACATCAGCGGTGGTCTGCCAAGAGGCGCGGGAGATTTCAGACTTGACGATGTGAGCCATGTTGGTTTCCTTTGTTCAGCGCTATGCGAAGCACTGAACATGCCCCGCACGGCAATGTGTCAGTTTCGCTGCCGAGAACTTACCTCGTCCAGCACCATTTAATCTAGCAAAGTATCGGAAACGTTTCCATTGTTGAGCCTGACATCACATCTTTGACGCAAAGCTACGTTCTGCCACGCATGTTTGAGGTAAAAGTACATACAACAGTCCCCGAGCAGTAAAGCTGGGCTAATGCCCGGAAAAAGATACACATTTCGGGCATTAACCTGGGTGTTAACCCCAATAAAGCGCTATAGCGGGCACTTTCACGGGGCATGTCATCTCATTGGTTTCGCGCCCACTTTTAGTGGTAAGGGCACGCCGGTGGAGGGCGATTTCGTGAATGATTGATGAGGCCACCTACGACTGCGAACTCCATCTGTATTCGCAGGAAAACCTCGGGTGCAATGAAAAAGGAGGGAAGAAAAGAGGGTGTACTTCACCCAAGGGTGAATTTAAGGGGTGTCGGCAAATCTACCGAAGATAGCTTTTCAGCTAAGAAACACATGGTGCGCGAGGGGGGAGTTGAACCCCCACCCCATTTCTGGGACACGGACCTGAACCGTGCGCGTCTGCCTATTCCGCCACTCGCGCGTGCGTTGAAAAGATTACGGGCAAAAGTGGGCGCACGTCAAATGGAAGATACTTCCCGTCCAATTGTGTTGGAATATCGGGGCGTGCACGCGCGCATTACACCAGCAGGTGCATTGCAACAATTCCCGCAATGTCGGCCACAACGATGAGGATGACGACGAGGTCTGGCCAGTTCAGTTGACTGCCTTTTTCGCGGGTGAACAGGGTGCCACCGCGAAGACTCATTGCGCGTCCCGTGTCGACGGCGCTTCGCGATGCCGCCGACAGGCACGCTGTGATGATGTCGATCCCGGCTTTCACTAGCGTCGTGAAAGACGCTCGCATCAGGTCGTTACCCATTCTGAGACGCGCAGTGTCCACGACGGCGGATGCTTGATCGCCCAAAGTGGGAAGCGACTTGAGGGCGAGTGCCATCATCGCAGCCCACTCATCAACGGGAGCGCCAATCCACTTCAGTGGATAGATCAGGTGTGACAACGCAGTTGCGAGGCGCGCGGTAGAGAATGTCCACGCCAGCAGGTACGTTCCCCACAACACGAGCAGAGCAAGCACGCTAAGTCGCAGGAAAACCCAGAAACCTCCGCCGATCGATGCGCCAATGAATCCGCCGATGATGCCCGACCAGAACCAGAGCGGGGGAATGCGAACGGCCTTTGGTGGAACGCGTGAGATCACGGTTGCCAGGATCAGGGGGATAGCGACCAGTCCAAGCGTCGGCCACTTCGGCCATACCAGCAACAAAGACGTGAGTACCGTCCAGCAGACAATCATGACTTCCGGGCTGGTACGCGTCAGAGGCGACGTCCATGGAAGCGGGCGGGGCAGAGTGAATCCGCTGGGGCGATATGCCTTACGTGAACGCACGCGCGTCATCGGATCACCCCCTGGGCAAGATGCAGGTGATTATCGACCAGATCGATCAGCTCATCCGTATCGTGCGAAATGACGATCAGCCCAAGCCCGTCCGCTCTCCGCTTTCTCAACACGTCACTGAGCAAGCGTCGCGATTCGACATCAAGCCCAGCGAAAGGTTCATCTAGCACCAGCACTTTCGGGTGTGACGCTAACACTCCCGCCAGGGCGACGCGACGCATCTGACCGCCAGAAAGATCATCAACGTTGCGCGATGCAAGGTCGCCGGGCAGTCCCACTTCGGCCAACGCTTCAGCGACAAGCTGGTCAGAATCAACTAGAGTCGACGAGGCGCCTCGGTGGCGGCGAGTCGAATCGGACGAGCCGACAGCTGCACCCACTTTCGCGGCTGCCAAAATATCCTTTGCGACCGTTGGACGTTGTAGTTGCAGGCGCGCGAACTGTCGCGCTAACCCAACGTCACCCACTCGAAGGGAAACAGGGTCGCCACCAAGCGTGCACTCGCCCCACGTTGGTCGCATCAACCCGGTGAGAATCCGTGCCAAGGTGGACTTTCCTGACCCGTTCTCGCCGGTGATCAGTAGTGCTTGACCGGGCGAAACAATGAATGAGACGTCACTGAGAACCGTGTTCTCCCACGGGGATCCGACATCGTAGGCGTGCCCGACATTCTTCACCCACAGGTGGTCAATTGACCCGCCCTGATAGGGCTGAGGAGCTGCAATGCTCCGCTCAATAACAGGTGTGAACTGCGAGTACGTATCTTCAAGAAGATCGGGTGCATCAGAAGCATCAATGTGCCCATCGCGCAGACGAATCAGCCTGTCAGCACTACTTGCTTCGGTTGCATCGTGCGTAATATGAATGACGGACGTTCCTAAAGCGGGCAGAGCATGCAGAACATCAAGGAGTTCGCGCCTGCCACGCGAATCAATCATCGCCGTGGATTCATCGGAAATGAGCACGCGAGGCTTACGCGCAAGAGCGCCAGCCAAAGATAGGCGCTGTAACTGACCGCCGGACAAACGTCGGGGAGAAGCATCTTCAAGGCCCTCCAAACCGACAGTGTGAAGAAGCTCGGGAAGGTCCAGTGAAGCACGCTCATCGTCATTCATTCCCCATGCAATATCCTCGGCCACCGTGTCGCCGAGGAACTGCAACTCAGAACGTTGAGCGACAACAGCAGTTCCGGCCTCGTCCCCCAAACCGACGCCACCAGGTCGAATCACGTGCCCGCTTGTCGGTTGCGCGCCAGCGAGGACAAGGGAGAGGGTGGACTTGCCGGACCCGTTCGGGCCCGCGATCACCGTGAAGCCATCACTGATATCTAGGGTGATCCCCCGCAAAGCCGGAGTATCAGACCCCGGGTAGGTGAAGGTGACATCGCGCAATGAAATGGGGAACGGGTCGGGAGTAGTCGGGGCGTCAGTGCACTCGCGGTTTGCTGTGTCCACCAACGGATCCCACGGCGCAGTAATCGTGATACGACGTAGAACCTTCATCGTCAGCCAGTGAGCAACTAGCGTCAACACAAAAATGCCAAGACCTCCAAGGGGTGGAATCCAGTAGTACCAGTGCTCAATCCAGGTATTGATGATTGCCTGAACGGCGTCCGTTTGTGGTGCCAGCGCGGGAATCTTCCCGATCAGGGCAATGTACCCGTTGGTCGTTGTGCGCAGTGATTCAAGGACGAGGTTCCGCGATTCAGAAAGTACAAGAAGCAGGAGCCATGTCAGGGCCCCGCCTGCGATGCCAAGCAACAGTGCCGCGCCGTAAACGAAAGCGCGGTGGGCTTCTTTGCGCGCGAGGTAGCCGACAACAAGGCCGACGGCAACAGCCTGCGCGACGGTCTGCGCGCTTTGGATACCGCCAACTGCCAATGACATCAGGATCGTGATGAGAGCGGTGCCAAGGCTGGCACGCGGGCGCATATGGGCGGTGATCATCGCAATCGGGATTGTTGACCCGATTGTGAAGAAGATGGAGAGCACGGGTATGACCGTTCCTGCGAGTCCGAGTGCAATCGACAGTCCCGCCAGAATGCCGCCGGTTGCGACTTCTGCGGGGGCTAGGGGAGTGCGCCGTTTACTCATGGTTTAAGTGTGCCTTGAACGGGGCGTTTGTGCGCAGTGGGCTAAGAGCACGCCCGCGGATATCGGTTATTTGTTAACAATTTCGGCATTATTGTTCAACCAGCAGATTTTCTGTGATGTGCAACATAAAATCGGCGTGACGGTCGGCATTTTCAAAGACAACGAGGTCTTCATCCCATGAGTCGCTCTCATCGCCTTCATCATTCACGCCACTCGCATGTGGAAGTGAATCCGCGTTCTGCCCAGAACATGACTACGCGCCAAAAACCGAAGAAAGAAAAGGGGATTAGCCCGCTGAAACTCTTCGGACAGATTGGCGCAGCGATCGCTATCATCACCTTCCTATTTGTGCGTCTTCCCGGGCTGGAAGTCGAAGGCTCGCGTATGTTCGGCATCTTTCTTGCCGCGATCCTCCTCTGGGTGACCGAAGCGATTCCGCTGGCAGCGACTGCGACGCTGGTGATTTTCCTCGAAGTTCTTTTCGTGTCCGACCATGCGATTATTCCCGTCGCCGAAGAAGCACCCAAATACACCGTCTTCTTCGGAGCGCTCGCCAACCCTGTGATCATCCTGTTCTTGGGTGGTTTCATGGTGGCCGATGGCGCGGCGAAATATAAAGTGGACCGAGCGCTTTCAGCTGTCCTGTTAAGGCCATTCCTGGGCAAACCACGCTTGACGGTCATGGGCGTCATGCTCATTACCGCTCTGATGAGTATGTTCATGTCGAATACGGCAACGACCGCCACGATGTTCGCGGTCATGATGCCGGTCATCATGGCGTTGCCCGAAGGTAAGGCAAGAACAGGCATTGCACTGTCGATCCCCGTCGCCGCCAACGTGGGCGGTATGGGAACGCCGGTCGGCACGCCCCCGAATGCAATCGCCCTAGGCGCACTGCAGACTGCGGGTATTTCCGTGACGTTCCTTGACTGGATGATTGCCGCTGTTCCGTTGATGCTGATCGTTTTGGCAGTCTCGTGGTTGTTTATTTCGTGGCGCTACATTCCCAAGGATGCGCAGTTCGACATTGATATGACGGCCAAGTTTGATACGTCGCGAAACGCGAAGATCTTCTACGTCGTTTCGCTTCTGACGATCCTGCTCTGGATGACTGAATCGCTACACGGTGTGTCGGCGAATATCGTTGGTTTCTTCCCTGTCGTTGCACTGATGCTCTTTAAGGTCATGAGCGGTGACGATCTTCGAGCCCTCGACTGGCCTGTGTTGTGGTTGGTCGCAGGTGGTATCGCTCTTGGTTCCGGCGTTGGTAACACGGGCTTGGATAAGTGGATGCTTGGCTCTATCCAGTGGGGATCGATTCCGACGATCATGCTCCTCCTCGTGCTTGCCCTGGTTGGTTGGGTGACCTCGAACGTTATTTCACACTCTGCGTCGGCAAACCTCTTGATCCCGATGGGTATGGGCTTGGCTGCGACGATTTCAACGCCGGCTGCTGAAATCGCCATCGTCTTGGCACTCGGTTGCTCGCTGGGCATGTGCCTTCCGATTTCGACTCCGCCGAACGCGATCGCCTACTCGACGGGGACAACGCCGACTCGCGAAATGGCGATCGTTGGCATCGTTGTTGGTGTCTTGGGCGTCGTCCTGCTCTCCTTCGTTGCACCGCTAACGTGGGGTCCGCTCGGAGTGATCTGAGATGGTCACCTTGGGTTCTGATTCACTTCCGCCCGGGGGCGAGGCTCCGCGGGGTCAGCATAATTGTGTGCCGAACAAGCAAGATCCGTGGGAGCGCTCGAATGTCCGCGAAGGAGGGCACAAGCAGGGTGCGCACGTCCACATCCTCGTCATCGGTGATGACTCGAAGGGTCTTGCTCGCCAACTGACAACGGACATGGGGATCGCATTCCCGAATCTTTGTCTGGATCGCATTGATTCTGGCGCTGACCTGAATATTTACGATGCCTCCCTGGGCCCGGCTGACCACGTGGTCTTAGGTCTGGTGACGTCCGAGGTCACTCAGATCGATGATCTGCTGGATCAAATGGACGGTCGTCCAATTCTGGAGCCCACCCGCTGGCTGGTGGTGACGGATCAGGACGAGCACACCGACTTGGCACGAGCGACCGCGTCCGACCGTTTAGCGTCCGTGATTTCGGTTCCCTGGACTGTTCCGCTTCTTCTGGGTCAGTCATATTCGACGATGGTGGGCCACCTTGAAGCAGATGGTCGAACTGATGACGAGATCCATTTTCTTCTCGGTGATCCACCAGCGAACGCCGTACGTGGTCCGTTGCTGACAGGCCTCGATCACAGCGAGCATGATGTTGTTCGCGAGCTTCTTATTGGCGTTGAGAAGGTTCTGGGTCCCAGACCGCGCCTCGTTATTGAACCAGGAACGGAACTTGCCGTTCAGGGCCAGCCGGTTGGCGCTGTCCACCTTGTGCTCGATGGCGATGTTTCACTGCACCGCGATTCCAATGGCGGGGAAGTCCTTGCGCACCTTGCATCATCTGGCCCTCTCATTGGTCTCGTCTCCCTTGCTCGACGAGAAAACGCATTCTTCACTGCGACTGCAACGTCGACGGCCCGAGTTGTCCGGCTGACCCACGAACAGCTGTCGATTGCGTTGCTTGAAGAACCGCCTCTCGCGACCCCTCTGGCCGCGCTTGCGATTCAGTCGCTGACTCGCAGACTGATGCGCGCCGAAGACCTCCACTTGGAAAACGCGATGCTTGCCGCCGACCTTGAGAGGCAGAAGCAAGAATTGGCGCGCACGCTTGAAGACCTTCGAAGCACCAGGGCGGAATTGGTCAATAAGGCGAGGTTCGCGATGCTCGGCGAACTGTCGGCAGGCATAGCGCACGAACTGAATAATCCGATCACTGCGCTGGCGCGCGCGGCAGAACACTTAAATGAAGACGTCGACCGTGTTTTGTCTACGTCGCCATCGCTTGAGCCAGCGCGTACGTCCATGCGCTCTGCGTTGGAAGCACCTCCTCGCTCAACGGCCACGGAACGCGAAATTGTGAAGTCGCTCTTGTCTTCGGCGGGCGGAGATCGGCGCTTGGCGCGTCGCCTCATGCTTGCCGGCGTGACGGAGGCTGCGACGGCCAAAGCTTTGGCGCGCGGGGGAGACGAGGCGCTTAATGTCGTCGAATCCGGTTCAAGGATCGGTTCATCGCTCCGTTCTATTCGCGCAGCCTCTGACCGCGTCATCGATCTGACGAAGTCGCTCAAGGGGTACGCGCGTCCTGACGCGGTAGAACTGCACCCCATCGATGTGCGTGAAGGAGTCGATGACGTTATTCGGCTGACCGGATACAGGATGCGTGACATCGTTGTTACCCGCGACGAGGAAGATGTTCCACCGATCATGGGGATTCCCTCGAGGCTTCAGCAGGTGTGGACCAACATTCTGGTCAACGCTGCCGAAGCGATTGACGATGAGCGCGACGCTATCAAAGATCGGCGAGCGAAAGGTGAAGAATGTGCGCCTGCCCGCGGTGAAGCCCCCGCGCAGATCGACATCACCACCCGGGTTGAGGATGGCCACGTCTGCGTCGCCATCGGCGATAACGGGCCTGGCATTTCGCCGGAACTGGTGGATAAGATTTTTGAACCGCACTTCACCACGAAGGCGGGCATGGTTCGATTCGGCTTAGGCATGGGAATGTCCATTGTCCGGTCGATCATTGCCGACCACGGTGGCGAGCTCACCGTTGAATCTCGCCCAGGGCGTACGGTGATGACAGCGCGATTCCCGCTGATTGGTGATTCTGCTAGTGAGAGTGTCACTGGTGCCCATCCTTCTAAGACCGGCGCAGATTCCCCCGCCGACCATTCAACCCACGAAGCGTCCACACCAATGGAGGTAGAACGATGACACTGGCAATTCTGGTTCTCGAAGACGAAGCAGACGTGCGTGATGCGATTGAGCGCGACCTTGAAGAATTCTGGTCGAAGATCAGGCTTGAGGTCGCCGAAGATGCGGACGATGCGTGGGCTGCGGTGGAAGATATCGAGGCGGACGACGATCAGTTGGCGTTGGTCTTGTCAGACCATCGGCTGCCCGGTCGTTCCGGCGTTGACTTCCTCATTGAGCTGACGAAGGACTATCGCTTCGAGCTGGCTCGCACGGTCTTGGTTACCGGTCAGGCTGATCAAGATGACACGATCCGCGCACTGAACGAAGCAGGCTTGGACCACTACATTTCCAAGCCGTGGGACGCGGATGCTCTGCGCGCCGTTGTGCGTGATCAGTTGACAAGTTTTGTCCTTGCGGCTGAGGTTGATCCGCTACCGTACATGCCACTTCTCGATGGTGTGCGAATCATGGAGGCTATCCGCTAGTTTCTGTATTCACGGGGCCGGGGCCGGGGGCGCATCGCGCACCCCGGCCCCGCGTCGTTTCAGCTAAGACTGTATTCGTTGCCGTTGCGACGAGTTGTGCGGTGTCTTTTGGCTGATGAGCCCCGTGGAGCTCGGTGTGGTGGGTGTATCCATATGAAACTTGGGGGCGGGTTGCTACGGCAACCCGCCCCCAAGGACAGTCATATTGAGTTCAGGTGGTCGACTCAGCGAGCGCCTGGAGTGACCGACAGATCGAAGGTGATGGTTTCACCCTCGGGGGAGGTCAGTGTTACGGTCGTGTCGCCTTCAGCCAGAGGTTTGATCATCGGGGCATCGGAATCGGTGCCGGCAACAAACTCTGCGATCGACGTATCTTCAACGGTGCCGGTCCAGTTTGAGGCAGCTGCCTGATCAACCTTGATAATCAGGACGCGCTTGATCGGAAGAGTCACCAGCGCGTCGGAAATGGTTGCGGGATCCTTTTCGATGGTCAGCATCTGGGTCGACGCGGAAGCGGACTGAGTCGTTGCAGCGGAACCCGAAGAATCAGTGGTCTCGGTTGAAGCTGACGAGCAACCTGCAAGAAGAGCGGTTGCGAGAGCAATTGTGCACAGAGAAATAGAGGTTTTCTTCATCATCTTTCAATCATACGAGTGCATTATTCTTGAGAATCCGCAGAGGTCACGTTTGAGTCCCATTTAAAACGTGACCTTTCATTCATCATTGCCAAGACCTAAAGATTAAGGAAAGACCAGCAAAATCAGGCGGAAAGTATCGGAATAGATTTGACCTGCATCGTGCGTGTATCACCCGATCATCGTCGAAAGCGTAGATGCTTTGTAAGAGCCTCGAAGAACATGGAGAAGGACATGGCTTACCTGAATACCCGCCCATCAGCACCCATCGAAAACGATACGATCGCCATTCAGCTTGGGCACCGGACAATCCGAGCTTTCACTGACAAGGCGCTTACCGAAGAAGAACTGACAACACTGTTTGAGGTTGCACGTCAGACTGCCTCTTCTTCATTCCTTCAACAGTGCACCATCCTGCGGATCACGGATCCTGAGGTTCGTGAGAAGCTCCATCAGGCTTCCGGACAGCCATATGTTGGTGGCACGAAAGGCGAGCTTCTGGTTTTTGTCGCTGATCAGTACCGCAATGCGCGAATTCGCGAAGAAGCGGGGATCGAAGACACCCCACTTCACACGGTCAACTTGCTTCTCACCGCTCTTCACGACGCTCTGCTCAGCGCGCAAAACGTTGTTGTCGCTGCTGAATCGATGGGCTTGGGAACTTGCTACCTCGGCTCAATTCACGCGAATCCGGAACTGGTTATCGAGGCCCTTAACCTGCCGAAGCTAACCTTCCCTGTCCTCGGCTTGCTTATTGGCCACCCCGACCAGTCGCCTCAGTACAAGCCTCGTCTGCCCCTGTCGGTCACGGTCGCCGATAACACGTATCCGTGCTTGGACTCGTATGAAGAAGCTTTGGCTGAATACGACCAGACGATCACCGAGTACTACGACCTGCGTGATACGTCCAAGCGCGTCGAGTCATTTTCTACTCTCGTTCGTACCAAAGTTGGTATCGGCGGTGCACATGTTTCAGACATTCTGGGAGTTATCCACAAGCAGGGGTTTGACCTCTAAACAAAAACCATTGTTTCGAGTACATTCAATCTCAACAGATTTGATGTAAGCGCCACGCAACACCTGAAGCACTTCGGGGGCGCTTCATTCAATGACATCGAATGAGATAAACAACGGTAGTTTCTCGCGCAACAATGCGGGTGACACAACGACCTTGAGGATGTGCGACATGGAAGGCTTCGCCTACGGATTCCCGACCTACGTTTTTATCGAGCGAAATTCAGCCAACTCGGCAGTACTTCACCCCTATCCGGAAACCAAGATTGAAGCAGTCCGAGATGCTTTGGATGATGCTGGCTACGATATGGAGATTCTCGGCAAGGGAGATATCAACACTGGGCGCGAGCGCGCTGGTGAGGGCATCTACTTCACCGAACAGCCTTTCCCTGACGAGGTCCTAGGTGACTTGGCGGACGCTCTGATTATTCGTGGTTTCGGTGCCTTTGCGTACTCGTTGATTGAATCCTCCTTCGATTCGGGCGCGAAGATCTCGCTCTTTACCCGCATGGGGAAGAACATTGTCCAGGCCGGCAATCGTGTGATTATGACGCACATGTATATCGGCGAGATCGAAGGTAAGAAGGAAGCGCGTACCTGGTTCTTCGGTTCCCCGACCGATTTGGCTGAAGCTGAAATGCTGTTGCTGTCTCGTTTTTCCACTCAGCCGGTACATGACGTTCACGGCATGGCGGCAATTGAGATCGTGCACGCGGACTACTCACAGGGCTTCCTGTCCCACACCGAATTGATGAGCGCGATGTTGAATGTGCTTGGCAAGTCCGGGTATAACGGACCCGCGTTCGTCACCGATTCGTCCATTATCTAGCGGGGGTTATGGGCTCTTGCCCAACGCATGTCCTGAACATGACTGTGGGCTACGCGCCAAGGCGCGGAGCCCTATCCGTGTTTTATTCCTGCACGTACCTGACAGCGTCAGTGCAGGATTCGCGACAGGAAGTCTCGAGTCGCTTCTTCCTGCGGATTGTCGATCACCTGCGAGGGTGTTCCCTGCTCAACGATGCGACCGTGCTCAAGGAAGACAACGCGGTCCGCAGCGTTGCGCGCGAAGCCAATTTCGTGCGTGGCCATGAGGATCGTTGACCCCTGCGCTTTAATTTCGCGGACGAGGTCCAGAACTTCGCCGACCAAAACGGGGTCAAGTGCAGATGTGATCTCGTCCAGCAGAAGTAGTTCGGGGTTGGTGGCAAGCGCGCGGACGATAGCGACGCGCTGTTGCTGGCCACCGGACAGACGATCGGGGAATTCTTTCGCCTTGCTTTCCAAACCAATTCGGCTGAGAAGTTCCATGCCACGCTGGTCAGCCTTTTCGCGATCCCATCCGTGGACCTTGCGTGCCGCCAGAGTGACGTTGGCAAGAACGGACATGTGGGGGAACAAGTTGTAGTGCTGGAAGACAACACCAATGCGTGAACGGACCTTGTCGACGTTCACTGACGGATCAGTGATGTCTTCGCCAGCAAGGAAAATCTGGCCGTCGTCAACGCGTTCAAGCAGGTTGGCGCAACGCAGAAGTGTGGACTTACCGGAGCCAGATGCGCCGAGCAAGACGACGACTTCGTGCGAATTGACTGCAAGGTCCAGCCCGCGAAGCACGACGTTGTCGCCGAATCGTTTGACAACGCGCTTGGCTTCAAGGACGGGCGTGCTTACGGTGTTCAAAGAAACGTGGGCTGTGGGGGTGCTCATCAGACGGTGCCTTCCATTTGTTCGCGCTGGCGCAGGCGTGCCGTGTACCAGTCAGACAAGCGGATGAAGGGGAATGACATGACGATAAACAGCAGGCCAGCAACGACGTACGAGGTGAAGTTGTACGTCATTGCTTGGTAGATCTGCGCTCCGCGGATCGCGTCGACAGCGCCGAGGACGGAGATCAGGCCGACGTCTTTCTGCATTGAAATGAAGTCATTCATCAATGCCGGCGTAACCTTACGGATTGCCTGCGGGACGATGATGTGGCGCAGAGTCTGGCCATGCGTCAAGCCAAGCGAACGCGCAGCGTAACGCTGGGACGGATGAACCGATTCCAGACCTGCGCGCAGGACCTCGGCAACATATGACGTGTAGGTGAGGATCAGCGCGACCGTGCCCAAGAACGCGACTGGGATGCGCGTTGTCGGGTTGAGTGCCGGAATACCAAAGCCAATCAGGTAGAGAACCACCAGGAACGGGACACCGCGGAAAATATCCGTGTACGCAGCCGCTAAGAATCGGACGGGGAAGAAGATCGGGCCGCCCAAAGTGCGTGCCGCAGCCAGCAACGTTGCGAAGAAGGCAACGCCGATGACGGACACCAGCAGAATCCGGATGTTTAGCCACAAGCCTTCGGCAACCTGCGGGAGCGCTTTGATGAAGTGCTCGCCTGAGAAGAAGGTTTCCTGCGTGCGTTCCCACCCGGGAGAGCGGGTGATAACGAACCACATGACCAGTGCGAAGACCAGTGTCGAGGCCATGGAGATCAGAATCGATCGTGTTGCACGCTTACGCCGATACGCGCGACGGCCGAGCTCCACGTCAGAAACGGGGAGCCCGGCCATCACGTCGGTAGCATCAGTGTTTACTGCTGGGGACACGTATTGTCCTTCGTTATCAGTGCCGGCTATCGTCCGAGCCGGCAGTCAAACTGCGGTTGACGAAACGTCACTTGATCAGCGGGACCGCGACAGTATCGGAGAGCCACTTGGACTGGAGTTTAGAAAGGGTGCCCTTGTCACGCAGGGAATCAACGGCTGCGGTGACAGCTGCGGTCAGCTTCGAACCTTTTGGCAGAACAATGCCAAAGTCGTCGCCATTGGAGGTGGCCTCGAACTGGCCGACAATGACGCCATTATCGATCTGAGCGCCGGTCATGTAGAACGCGGTCGGAAGGTCGACGACGATCGCGTCAACCTGGCCATTCTGCAGGGCAGCAAGAGTGTCGTCGGAGTTGTTGTAGATCGAAGCCTGCTTGGACAGTTGATCACCAAGCGTGTTCGTGATGAACTGCTGCGAGGTGGTGCCGGCTTGAACGCCGAACTGAACATCTTTCAGTTCTGCGATGCTCTTAGCGGAGGCGGCAGCGGAGCCTTCAATAGCAACAATAGCCTGAGAGGTCGTGTAGTACGGGCTGGAGAAATCAACGGCCGCCTTGCGCTCGTCCGTGATGGAGAACTGCTGAAGGTTGATGTCCCAGTCCTTTGCGCCCGGAGCGATCGACGAATCGAAGGTTGCGCGGGTCCACTGGACGTTTTCCTTGCTGTAGCCGAGTTCTTCGGCGACAGCGTATGCGACGGCTGCTTCGAAGCCTTCACCGGATTCGGGAGCGTTATCGATAACCCACGGGGAGTAGGCCGGTTCGCCGGTGGCGATGGTCAGTTTGCCGGGGGTGACGGTTTCAAGCGCACCAGACTGAGTGGTAACCGATGTGGCAGATTCCGACGAGGTGTCAGCAGAACCCGAGCATGCGCCTAGGAACAGTGCAACAGACGTTGCCAGCGCGAGAGCGGAGAATGAACGGACAGAACGGCGCATCAAATGCCTCCAGTTAGCCTGATGGAAACTCAGTCGCAGTTTTCCGCGACCTCTTCAGCCTACGGGCGACCATGTACAGATTCGTCTGCAATCTTGCTTCACGGACGTTTGTGACAAGAAGATCACACGTTTTCTGCGAGTCTCCAGTCTTCGTAGGTGAATTCGGGTGAGACAACACACGTTGCCAATGCAACGCTGTTGCGCGCGAACGTTCGCTGCCATGTTCCTGCTTTCACCAGGACCTGAACAGGGTTCGTCGCATCGGTGGGTACCTGCGGTGTTCCGGCCTGATTAGGTGAAGGCGATGCGGACTGGGTTCTAGCCTCGTTCCCTGTCGAAACCTGGGGTGCACCCAAGATGATGGTTTCGGGTTGGCTGCACGGTGCGTCCCCGGTTCCGCCGAACTGGATTTCGAGCGTGCCCGGCCCATGCCAAAGCCACAACTCATCGGAGCGGACGACGTGCCAGCGGGCTTCCATGCCCTGGTCGAGCAGGAACAGGATCGCGGAGGCGGTCGCTCGCCGCCCACCCTCCGTTTCCACGACCGCGGGCGCTGTCCATGTTCTGCGGAACCAGCCACCCTCGGGGTGTGGCTCAAGGCAAAGAGAGTTCACGAGGTCGATCGCCTCGGTGGAAACGTCTAGCTGATCGGTCATCGGAGGCTTCCTTCGCGCGAGAACCTGACCTGACCTGCGATCACTGTTTCAACTTGGCGACCCGCGCCGTGGCGAACAACGTCTTCGATTGAGCCCGTGATGTCGGAAACAGGGACATCGATGACGCACATGTCTGCCACCGCGCCCGCTTGAAGCTGGCCGATGCGATCCGGTCCCGTCGCAGTTCCAATGGCCCACGCGCCCCCCAATGTTGCGGCGTTGAGTAACCTGCGTGCCAGGTCGGACGCGCGATACCCCTGGTTGCGAGCGATATCGAACAGGACGGCAACATCTTCCATGACGTCCAGCGAAGGCGATGACGACAGCGAGTCGGTGCCGACAGCAATCATGTTGCCCTCATTGAGGTAGGCGGCCACGGGTGGCACATCCAAACCAATGACGCGGTTCGAACGCGGGCAAAGCGCCACGGCAGTCGAACGAGAACGCAGACGGCGACGATCATCCGCCGTCATGTACACGCCGTGCGCAACGTGGCAGTCGGGGCCGAGAACGCCCAGCTGGTCAACGAACTGCGTCGCCGAGAAACCGCCACCGCGAGCGCGCATCGCCGTGAACGACGACGAGTCACCGGTGCGCCAGAGGTCTGAGAGTTCGCCCGTGCGGCCTTCAGCCCATTCGGCTTCCGAGTGTGATTCACCGAGGTGAATGTGTAGTCGAACTCCGCGCCTGCGCGCCAAATCGGGCAGATCGAGTAGCGGGTCAGCTTCGAGCGAGTAGGGGGCGTGTGGCGAAATGCCGACGGCAGGAGGGGTGGGCATTGCGTCGAGAGCTTTCTCGACGGTTGCGGGCCCGCGCTCTTTCCAGTCGTCGTTCGTCCAGTCCATGACCTCCCAGTAGGCGACGCCGTGTAAGCCAGCGTTGTGAAGTGCGGACGCGGCTTCGGGATCGGTCACTACGTCGGCGGCGCTGGTCGTGCCCGCTTCGAGGAGCATCTGCGCGCCGGTCGCCGCATCCTTGCTCCAATCCAAACCGCCTGTGTCGTAGACGGCGTTGAACCCGCTGATCCAGTCGGGCATCCCTCTGTATTGCTTGGCACCAACTTCGGCCATTCCCGTGTACTGCAGGTGCGTGTGCGCATTCACGAGGCCGGGAAGCAAAACCCCATCAAAGTGGCGCTCTGAATATGACAGTCCGCGCTCGGACAGCGTTTCCAGAACCCAGTCGCGCGCCCCAACGTGCTCGATGCGACCATCTTTCACTGCGACAGCGCCATCCATGACGGACGGAGCGGTAATCGGGATAACCAGTCCGGCAGACCAGACTTGAACGTTAGACATGAGTTTCCTTCGCGAAAGACGTTGGCTGGGGTTTGGTCGTCCACTGCAGGTCGAGCGTGCGCCGTGCGACCAGATTATCTGCATCCTCAGGCAGGGAGTGCAAGCCTGCTGGTAACGGATCGTGTGTGGGGTTCTCGTGCCTGAGCAGTTCGCGCAGTGAAGACACCTGGACGGCGAAGCTCATATCCATGATTTCGATAGCGTTGCCTTCGCCGGCCGTGCAGTTAATGCACCCGCCCTTGTCGAGGATCGTGATGTGGCGGTGGGCGGCCTCGTTCCCCTGCGCACCACCTGGGAGAGCAGGATCTGTAGCCGTCGCGGGAATGCAGAGCAGACCGACTGCGCGCTCATCGCTATCTGCCCAAGTCC
Organism: Pauljensenia sp. OF14-1SRA; assembly: GCF_027694595.1. Lineage (NCBI taxonomy): Bacteria > Bacillati > Actinomycetota > Actinomycetes > Actinomycetales > Actinomycetaceae > Pauljensenia > Pauljensenia sp. OF14-1SRA. Next base: position 168,666 of record NZ_JAQEVQ010000002.1, read on the forward strand.
AACCGGCTTTGAGAGCCTCTGAAAGGGCAATTTCGTCGGTTACGCCACCGGATACCGTCACCACGCACGCGTCGGGCATTGCAGCCAGGGCTTCGAGGGTGATCGTGTCGCGTTCGCCGGTTGCGCTCATCACCCAATCGGCGTTCGCGCAGGCATCGAGAAGCGAGGCTGTCTGGAACCCATCCATGCGAGCACGCAGTTCGCGCACCGGATCGAGCTCCACCACCGTCACCAGAGCGCCACACGCGCGGGCAAAGCGAGCACCGCCCATGCCAACATCGCCGTAGCCCACAACCACGAAACGCTGATCCCAGAGCGGAACCCCCTGTAACTGCGGATCAACGAGGTCCAGAGAAGTCAGCAAACAGGACTGGCCCGTCGCATACGCGTTATCGAAAAGAGTCTTCGAGCGCGCATCATTCGATGCCATCACCGGAATGCGTAACGGAAAGCCCCGAAGCGGACGAATCCCCGACGTCGTCTCTTCCGCGGCACCCTTCAAGGTAGTCAGAACGTCAGGAGCGCGCGTCTCGTCATGCGCCATGCGGATCAGATGCGATCCATCATCGAGCAGGAACTCGATCCCACTGGTCAGGAACTGACGAGCAAGCTCTTCTTCACGCTCCGCTGTCGCGCCCGACTCCGCAAAGACGGCAAGCCCAGCCGCGCGAAGCTGATCCGCCACATCGTCCCGAGTTTCATCTGCGTGCCCAAACACGCTGACCGTCGCGCCCGCTTCCTTCAGCAGGAGAGCGAGCACCGCCGTCTTCGGCTCCAATACCAACGCGAGCCCGACATGACGACCCTGAAGAGCCCCCGTTGCTACAAGATCACTGACCGTCGCACGCGTCACCGGCATGAATGATCGCGCCCACGCCAGACGACGCTGCGCATAACTCGCATCATTCTTAGGATCATAGGGATCCCGAAGAAGCTTCCCGTCCGAATCAAGAACCTGAACGTGGGGAGGAACCTGGCGAACAACAGGCTTCTCACCCACATACATGCCAACCTGCGACGGATTCACTCGCACAACGGGCGCCTCATTCACGCCCACCACCACACTAATGTGCCCTAACGACTGCTCGTCAGCCTCTTCGGGACGTACAACCACCGCGTCAGCGGTGGCCTCGTCAACCGAATTCACAAACCTGACATGCGCGCCAAACCCCGAGAGCAACGACCCCAGTGCCTCGTACACCTCGCACCACAATGGCGAGGACGCGCTCGCGGACGTCAGAATCGCAAACGAGCGGCTAGCAATCAGCAGATTCGTCGTCGCCGCAAAACGACGCACCACAACCTGCGCGATGGCACGCGAATCAGAAGAGGTCGAAGCAAAAGGACGAACATATTTCATACCAACGACGCTAGCAAGACGTAGTCTCACGCACAGTCAGAGCACAAGAATTCGAACACAATCGCATAAACGTCGACAATCTCACGCGTGAATTGAGACCAGGAACGGCTTTCGCGCCGGATACGTCCCCAACAATCGGGGACAATTGAAGCATGACACTGCTTGAACCCACCGACCTATCATCCCTCGCTACCGACTGCGACCTGCGTCTTGTCGCTGTCGACATGGACGGCACTCTGCTCGACGACGACAAAAACTTCCCTGAGAGACTCTCTGAACTCCTCGACACCATGGATGAGCGTGGGATCGTGTTCGCCCCATCATCAGGACGCCAAGTATGGACGTTGCTCGACATGTTCCCCGGACGCCCCGGAATGACAGTCATCGCTGAAAACGGCGCGATCGTCATGAAAGACGGCAAGGAAGTTTCATCCAGCCCCATCGACCACGAAACCATCCACCGTGCCATCGACATGGTGCGTGACGCCGTCGCAACCGGAATCAACGGTGGCCTAGTCATGTGTGGCAAGCAATTTGCCTACGTTGAACGTACGGACGACCTATTTGTTGACGGCGTCCTGCCCTACTATCACCGCACCAAACGAATCGCCGACCAGCACGAGATCATCGACATGATCGATTCCGGTGAAATCGACGACGACATCGTGAAGCTCGCCGTCATGTGTCTTGACTCGGTGGGCCCGCTGGCTGAAGCAACACTTGCGAATTTCGCGGACACTCACCAGTACGCGGTGTCTGGAACTAACTGGGCTGACCTGCAGATTCGTGGCGTCGACAAGGGTGACGCTGTGCTCGCACTGCAGAGCGCTCTTGGCGTGACGCCCGCGCAGACTGCAGCATTCGGCGACTTCCACAACGACATCTCCATGTTCAAGTACGCCGACTGGTCGTTCGCCATGGCGAATGCTCACGCTGACGTTGTTGCGGAAGCCCGATACATTGCGCCGTCCAACAATGAGGATGGTGTCGGCCAGGTCGTTCGCACCCTGATAGGAGATGACTGACCTTCACGAAGTGACCCTGACTGCGCCTGGTGCGACACTTTTGCCCTGAAATGCTCGGTTTTGTCGCGTTGGGTGTAGTTGGTGTTGTGGTAAGGCTGGTTTTCTGTTCCCGGCTGCACCTGACGCGACACTTTTGCCCTGAAATGCGTGCTTCTGTCGCGTGGGGTGTAGGTGGTGTTGTGGTAAGGCTGGTTTTCTGTTCCCGGCTGCACATGACGCGACACTTTTGGCCTGAAATGCGTGGTTTTGTCGCATCGGGTGTAGGTGGTGACGCGCGACGAGGTGTCAGTAGAAACGCGTGAGCAAAGCTGGTGCCCCACAAACGCACAACTGATGCTTCTCAAACACAAAAACTGGTGGTCACGCGACATCAATCGCATGACCACCAGCTTTAACGTGTGATGGCGAGGATCGTGAGGCTCAGTTGCGCTCTTCCAAGGGGTTCACTTTCCCGTGAATTTCACTTCGCCGTGATCTTGTTGCGCCGGAGGCTCACTTCTCAGTGAACTTACTTCGTCGCGAGCTCACTCTTCGGTTGCGGTGTCGATCTGCTCGACGCCTTCGACCTCTTCAGGTTCGCTGGCGGGAACGTCGACAGTCGTTTCCAGGTCGGCCCAGTATTCTTCGGCCCACGGGTCTTCGATCGGCTGGCTACGCTTCCAGAGCACGTAGCCGGCGCCGGCGACGGTTCCTGCAAGGGCGGTCCATCCGATGGCGCGGAGGAAGCGGTGTTTCTTCACGATGACCTTCTTTGTCGGGGTGGTGAGAGCTGCCTGCGATGCTTCGCTGGCGTGACGTGCGCGTTCAAGCAACGGCGCTCCGTCTGCTGTGAGCGCTGCGCCACCTTCGTGGACGGCTCGCTGGATACGCGGAATGTAGTCTTCGACGACCTCTTCGCGTGCCTTTTCGAATGCGGGGCGTGCGCGGTCTGCTGCGTCAACGGCGCGAGCGGTGACGTCTTCGACGAGCGGTGTTGCGCGGTCGATTGCTTCGTTCAGTGCTGCTTGGGCGCGAGGTGCTGCCCAGTCGATGCCCTGTTCGGCGAGTTCGGTGGCTTTCACTGCCACCCGTCCGGCGTGCACGGCGACCGCGTCGCGCAGTTGGAGTGCTTCGTTGCGAAGCTTCTCCGTGTCGAAGTTCGGTGTGTTGGCCATGGTCCGAATCCTTCCAATAGTTGCTGCGGTTTGTACCACGTCTTCCCATTGTGCACCGAAGTTTTGTGATCTGCACCCCTAGCGACAAAATCGGATAGCTCCAGATCATGCCTTTTGGCGCCTTTTCTGGGACGATGAAGACATGGAAGCAACACTGCACACCTCTATGGGTGATATCAACATTGAACTGTTCCCGAACCACGCACCGAACACGGTGAATAACTTTGTCACGCTGGCTCGTGGCGAGCGCGAGTGGGTTGACCCAATGACCGGCCAGAAGACGTCGCGTCCGCTTTACGACGGCACGATTTTCCACCGCGTTATTTCGGGCTTCATGATTCAGGGTGGTGATCCGCTGGGCACCGGTACTGGTGGCCCAGGCTATCAGTTTAACGATGAGATCCACCCGGAACTCAACTTCAACAACCCCTACCTGCTGGCCATGGCGAATGCTGGCAAGCGTATGGGCAAGGGTACGAATGGCTCGCAGTTCTTCATCACGGTTGCGCCGACCCCGTGGTTGTTGGGCAACCACACCATTTTCGGTGAGGTTAAGGACGAAGAGTCGAAGAAGGTTGTCGACGCGATTGCAACGACTGCAACGGGCGCGAATGACCGTCCGGTGAATGACGTTGTTATCGAGTCGGTTTCGATCGTCGACTGAGTGTGAGGTTGGCGCGTCTCGCGTTCGGCGTGGTTTCCCGCTTGGGTGATTGTTGCTGATTGACGAGGCCGCCTCCACTTGATCGGTTACGTTTTCTTCATTATGGGGCGGATGGGGGGAGCGAATCCCGTGTGGGTTCGTGCGCCTGTCCGTCCTACGCGTATTCAGACGGTAAGAGCGATTTTGGTTGCTCGTGAGCGTCGGGAGCGGGATGTTGTGTCTGGTTTCTGGCGGTGTGTGGAGGATATAGAGCATGTCGACGCCTTTGTATGGACAACGTTCGAACCCGTATGCGGCTCCTGAGTGCCCGCGTCACCCGGGTGTGCGTTCGGTGGATTATTGCAAGAAGTGCAATCGTCCGATGTGTGTTGATTGCACGGTGCGGACCGAGGTTCGTTCAGTGTGCGTGGAGTGCGCGAACGTTCGCAGGCCACGTGTTCCCAGTGGTCAGCCGGTTGTGACGTACACGCTGATTGGTATCAACGTTGCGTTGTTCATTGTGTCCTTCGTGTTGCCGTCGGTGGGGAATTGGCTGTTCTTTAACCCTGCGGTGGGTTACCGCCAGGTGTGGCGATTCTTGACGACTGCGTTCCTTCACAGCGGGTTCATGCATATTGCGTTCAATATGTTGGCTTTATACTCGGTGGGTATTGAGCTTGAGCAGGTGTTGGGGCGTACCCGGTATTTGTCTGTGTATCTTTTGAGCGCGATTGGTGCGTCGCTGTTTGTTTTGGCGTGGGTCTTGATTCAACCGTCGTCGCTTGGGACGGTGACCGTGGGCGCGTCTGGTGCTGTGTTCGGTTTGTTCGGTGCGATGTTCGTTTTGCAGAAGCAGTCGGGTATGGATACGAGGGCCGTCGTGGGCCTCTTACTTGTGAACTTGCTGATCGGTTTTATTGTCCCGAATGTGTCGTGGCAGGGGCACGTGGGTGGCCTTGCCACGGGCGCATTGGCAACGTGGATTTATTGGCGTCAAGGGCGTGCAAAACCTGGAATTACGGCGAAAAAGCAGGAACGTCAAGCCTTGTGGATAACTGTGGGTATGTATGTTGCTGCGATTGCCCTGATTGGCTTGACCTACGAAGTGATTTTCGAGGTTCTCGGATAAAATCGTTGAAATCTCGAGGTTTATGCGAGTTATCCACAATCTGTGTGATTGTCTAAGTTACACGGATGTAATTTATCCCCAGGTGTGGAAACACCTGGGGATAACTCTTGTGATTGTTGAAATCTAGCGGGAAACCTTTATCAACAGGTCATCGCCAGCGGAGCGTCATCAGGAAGCCCACCATCATGATGCCCAGGCCGATCACCATGTTCCACCAGTTGATGCCGGGAATCGGGTAAACGCCCGAAGAAATGTAGTAGACCATCAGCCACACAAGGCCGATTAGAAGAAGGGCAATGAAAGTCGGTGCCCACCAGCTGGGGCTCAGCGGAATACCTGCGGTCCAGGCGTTCAGATCCTGATCTTCAGGAACCTGGTGCTTCGTATTCTTGCGCTTCTTGTTCTCAGCCACGTTTCTCCTCAATTGAACTTTGGTGCCCTTGCCGACTACTTCTCGGAAAGGCATCGCAGAACGGTAACCCCTTTAGCGTAGTCTTCCAAGTAACGACAAACCAAAGTGCAACGCGGGAAGGAGGCATTGATGGCACGCAATCAGGACGATTCGCCCCATTTGACTCCACCCGAGGCATCACACAAATCCGATTCCTCGACCCCACCCGCCTTTGAACCGAGGTCGCGTTCGAAAAAGAAGGCGGCCTCGTCGATGAAACCCAAGCCCCACATCTCGCACTTCGACGGCCCCTGGCACATGGCCCTGCGCAAGCTACGGAAGTTCGCGCCACTGTCTCCACGCGCGGTCACATCCGTTTTTATTGTCACCGCTACTTCCGGCTTGCTGTTCACCGTTTCAGCGCAGGCGAAGAATGACGCCGACAACCTCGGGCGAGATACCAACCTGATTTCGCTGGTACGAGCCTCGCAGGATGAAGTCGAAACGCTCGATTTTGAGGTGAGCGCACTGCGCGACATCGTGTCTCAATACGCCAACTCGTCCGGCCAAACGCAGACCGAGGATACGTCCATTACCTCACTGGCAGCGCAACCCGTGACCGGCCCAGGTGTGACTATTACGCTCACGGACGCACCTCAGCAGGCGATTCCCGACGGAGCTACACCGAACGACCTGGTCATTCACCAGCAGGACATTGAAGACGTTATGAACGCGCTCTGGAATGGTGGCGCGGAAGCCATGACTGTCCAAGGGGTACGCGTGACCGGACAAACAGTGATCCGATGCATTGGCAACGTGATTCTTGTTGACGGACAGTCATTTTCTCCGCCATACGTGGTGGAAGCCATTGGTGATCCGAACGCGCTCACAGAGAAGGTCAACGCAAATCCCCGTATTGTTAATTACAAGGCATACGTTGCTTTGTATGGCCTTGGCTGGGATCTGAAGACGAACAAATCCCTTCATCTTCCCGCGGCAAGCGTGAAGACATTTAACTCGTACGCACAGGTGGTGGACTAAAACATGACAAGGCGTTCCATGGCAGGCGCACATATTGCACCCCAAAAGAAGGCCTCGCCGCTCAACGTCGCTCTTGGAGTGATTGGTGAACTCTTCATTACCGTCGCCATCCTTTTGATTGGCTTCGCATTCTGGCAACTCTACTGGACGTCTTTCAAAGTTGAAGGACCTCGCCAGCAAGCGATCGAAACATACGCCCAAGCGCACGCGCCCGCTACCACAAACGTTGGTGAGGAACGCACGGATGACCCGCCGTCAATGGCGACCAGCGTTGACCCAAATCAGATCTACGGTCTTATTCATGTCCCAAAGTGGAACTGGATGAAGATTCCGTTGGCGGAAACCACGTCGACATTCGTCCTAGACCAGGGTTTCGCTGGCCACTATGAAGACACCGCTCAGCCCGGCGACATCGGCAACTTCTCTGTCGCCGGCCACCGTCGCACCTACGGCAATAACTTCCGCTGGATCGACCGCCTATCCCCCGGCGACCCCGTTGTTGTCGAACTCGACAACCACTACATCACGTACACTATGGAAACCAGCGAAATCGTTGAGGCCGATGACCCGGACAACTACCGCGTCGTCGCCCCCGTGATTGATGATGTCACGTGGAGCCAGGTGCCCACTGAACGTTGGATGACCATGACTACCTGCCACCCCGAATACGGGAACTCGCAGCGTTTCATTGTTCACCTGAAGTTCAAGTCATGGACTCCTAAGGACACTGGCGTGCCCAGTGCGCTGGCGGACGAACCCGCAGCCTGATCCCATTTTCTCCGCTTGAACATTGCTTGAAAAGGACATTTGATCCACATGTACGCTTGGATTTTCCGTCATCTTCCCGGACCGACATGGTTGAAGGTTATTGAGTCGTTGGTTCTGATTGGCCTTGTTGCCTACGCTCTTCTTGAGTGGGGTTACCCGTGGGCCCAGGAATACTTAGAGTTGGGCGAAGCGTCCGTCTGACCTGTTCACCCGTTGACGCTTTCGCCGTTTCAGGTGGCGTCCGGCTGACACTTTTCCGCATACGCGCGGATGGTTCGTGCCGGTTCGTTTGATCTTCGTGTCGTTGTGACGCGTTGCCAACGTGTTCTGGCGCGTGGAATCGGCGTAATTTTACCAGGGTGGCTTAAGGGGGACGAGGCCGCGCCCGTCCGGGCGCGGAGCTTGAAGCCTGTTGTAGCTGAGCGGAAATACGCCACTATGAGTGAGACGCATAGTTAAGGTTTGCATCTGTTGATGTTGCGGTGAAAGATCCAACACCCTTCGGCGTAACCTGGCGGGGATCATGTGATCCCCGCCAGGCCTTGTCAATCAAATCCACCCACGGCGAATCGGACAACTACCCACTAGCTACCCGAGTTTGCTTGACCGGAATTGTTTGGATTAGGCGGAGCGGGCTGCGGACCTTTTGACACCGTAAGGTTCACGGTCGAACCTTGGGTGACAACAGAACCCTCAGTCGGATTCACCGCCAGAACACCGCCAGTTTCCAGATCGTTCGAGTACTGCTCCGTCACCGATGTGCGTAAGCCAAGTTCCTGCAAAGTCTGAACAACATACGCCTGGTCGTAACCAACCAAACCTGAAGGAATCGTGATCTTGCCAGAAGACACAGTCAACGTGACCGCCGTGTCCTTATTAACCGACGTGCCAGCAGCCGGGTTAGTGGAAATCACCAGACCTTCCTTTTGGCTCGGGTCATCCGACACCTGAACGGAACCAACCGTCAAGCCCTTCGCAGCCAGAGCCTCACGCGCCTGATCCTGCGTCATACCCGTAACATCTGGAACCTCAACGCTCTTCGGGCCCGACGACAGGCTGACCTTCACGGTCGATCCCTTTTTGACCTTCGAACCAACCGACGGGTTCACCTGAGCAACCTTGCCTTCTTCCACATCCGCAGAAGCAACAGGGTCAGCGGTCTGCTCATACACAAGCCCCAGAGCCTCAATTGTCTGTTTCGCGGCATCTGGGCTCATACCCACTAGATTGTCAGGAATAACAACGGATTCAGCGCCACTCGACAACTTCGCCGTCACGGTCGAACCAACCTCAACCTGATTGCCCGACGGCGGATCAGTCTCAGCGACCTTGCCTTCTTCAATCTCGTCAGAGGCAACCGTCTCATTCGAAATCGCGAATACTAAGCCAACAGACTCCACCGCGGACTTTGCCTCCGCCTGCGTCATTCCGATCAGATTGTCGGGGACGGCGACCATCTCTTTATCCGAAGAAGCATGCGACAGTGCGTACCAAATAGCGCCTATCAGCAACAGAGCCACAACGACAAGCGCGACAATAATGCCCTTCTTCGACTTCTTTTCCGGTTCTTCCTCAAGCTCCTGCGCCGCAACGGGCGCAAAGGTCGTTGTCGCATTTGACGGGGAAGCAACTGCCGGAGGCAAGGTTTGAGTCGGCTGCGAATTCGCTACATTTGCCGCAGCCATCGGAACCGTGTCCTCCCACACTGCAACGGCCGGAGCATTCACGTGGCCACCGCGCGACGCGCGCATCAAATCAGCCAGCATAGAGGCAGCTGACGTGTAGCGGTCTGTGCGATCCTTTGCCAGAGCCTTCATCACGACGCGATCAAGTGCCTCGGGAACATCCGGGGTGATCGACGACGGTGTGGGAGGCAACTGCTGAACATGCTGGTAGGCAACGGCAACAGCCGAATCGCCGGTAAACGGCGGACGGCCGGTCAGCAACTCAAACAGGACAACGCCGGTGGAGTACAAGTCGGAACGCGCGTCCACCTGCTCACCGCGAGCCTGCTCGGGCGACAGGTACTGGGCAGTGCCAACGACAGCGTTCGTCTGCGTCATCGTCGCCTGCGAATCGGTGATCGCACGCGCGATACCGAAGTCCATGACCTTCACCTTGCCGTCATTCGTCAACATGATGTTGCCCGGCTTGATATCCCGGTGCACCAAATGCTGCGAATGGGAGTATTCAAGCGCGCCCAACACGCCGGACACGATGGCAACGGCCTCGTTGATCGGCACCGGAGTACCGTCAGCGAGCAGTTCCTTGACCGTGTGCCCCTCGACGTACTCCATCACGATGTACGGCACGGAGATAGCGCGACCTTCAGGGCCGGTCAGCATTTCCTCGCCCGTGTCGTACACGGCCACAATATTCGCGTGGTTCAAAGAAGCAGCCGACTGCGCTTCACGCCTGAAACGCGCCTGGAACACGGAGTCTCGTGCCAGGTCAGAGCGCAGCATCTTGATTGCGACAACGCGTGATAGGCGCGTATCGAAGCCCAGGTGGACTTCCGCCATCCCGCCGCGCCCGATCAGTGAGCGAACCTCGTACCTGCCGGCTAGACGGCGGCCCATGGAGTCTGCCATGTCTGAACCTCCTTCGTGGTGGGGAGCCCGTCACTGAGAAGCGACGTGAGTGACCCGAACATGTGCTGAAGAATGAAATATGCGCCCGCGAGAATCGCGATGATTATCAGGGCAATGATGATTGCTTGGATGATGCGCCGACCCTTTGAAACAGGTGGCGCAACCACCGACCTGTTGTACTGAGTCGGAGTCGGGGGCATGGTGCTCACCGGTGGCGTATTCCGCTTCGACACGGAGTACCAGACCTGCCCGCTCGCCTGGCTCGATGGCTTCGGCCTGACCCGCTTGGGTGGTGGCGACGACAGTTTCTGCTGGTGCGTCTTCGTCTGGGGGGACGAGGCTATGGCCTGCGTTCCTGAGCGCTTGGCTGAATCGGTGGCCGAACGTTTGTCGGTGGGAGCCGGTGGTGGTGGAAGCGTCGGCGATGCCGAAGCGTGAGCCGTGTCAGCCTCTTCGCGGACGCGAGCACGTTCCTTCAGTCGTTCACTGAGCTGACGACGACGCACCGCGGTTGGATCTAAGTCCGCATCCCCCTTGTTCGATGGCATGGCATCTCCTGAGAGCGACTGTGAGTGTTCCGTCTGGGAGTTTACGTTTTGAGGATCCTGCGAATCCGACTGTTGCGTAAGGGTCTGCGGATCCGTTGGAGTATCAAGGCCCGCTGGGCGTTCCAGCAACTCCTCGGGAAGACTGCGACGCTTCGTGTGACGAACCGGCGCTGCCACGGGAGACGGATGAACCTGCGTCGGCTCCATCTTCGCCTCTGGGAATGGGTCGGGAAGCGGATGAGTTGCTACAGAAATACCCATCTGCTTTGCCGCGTTCGACAGCTCGCGGACCAGCGCTACACCAGAGTCGGGGCGCTTCTCCGGCTTCTTTTCCAAGAGGTGACAAATGACGTCAGCAAGCGGGCGCGGCACGTCAGAAGGCAGGGGAGGAACAGGATCATTCACGTGCGAGAACGCAATATCGACCTGCGTCTTGCCAGTAAAAGGTCGCCGCCCGGCAGCAGCCTCGTACGCAATCACACCCAAGGCGTACAAATCACCCAACGACGTCGCGATTTCCCCCATCGCCTGCTCGGGCGGAAGGTACTGAGCCGTGCCCATCACCATTCCCGCGGCGGTCAGAGCCGCCTGATTATTCGAGCGCGAAATACCAAAATCGGTCAGCTTCACGATGCCGTCGGGGCGCACCAGAATATTCGCGGGCTTAATATCACGGTGGACAACCCCGGCTTCCGACGCTGCGCCGAGCGCCATCGCGACCTGCATCAGTACGGGGACGAGGTCCTGCGTGGCAATGCGATGACCGTCCTTCAAGTAGTGGTTGAGGGGCTTGCCTTCAACCAGCTCCATGACGATCCAGCCGCGACCATCCTGCTCGCCAGAATCCTGCACGTTCGCAATATTCGGGTGCTGGATACGCATCGCATTATTCGCTTCGATACGCAGACGCGACAAGGACAACTCTTCGCCAGAGAACTCCTGGCGCAATACCTTTGCGGCCACCATGCGACCGGTCACCTGATCGCGAGCCTTCCAGACCTCGCCCATGCCACCTTGAGCAATCGGCGTGAGCAGCGTGTAACGACCGCCCAGCTTCTTGCCTGCTGAATACTTTGCGGAAGAACTCATTGGATACCCGCCTCTAAAAGCGCACGAGCAATTGGGCCGGCAACGGTTCCACCGTGAGGAGCTGGATCCGTATCGTCACCCTCGACAAGGACAGCGAAGGCAATCTGCGGATCGTCAGCGGGAGCAAAACCCACCGCCCACGCGTTCGCGCGTCCGTTAGTGCCCGTTTCCGCCGTGCCAGTCTTCGCCGCCACGGAAATGCCATCGAGCGCCATGGACGTGCCCGTGCCATACGGCTGATTGACAACACCCTTCATCATCTCGGTCAGTTGCGTCGCAATATCGGCACTAATCGGGGTGTGCAACACAGTCGGGTTGGTCTCGGATTGGACAGCTAAATCAGCATCTACAACCTGCGACACCAAGTAGGGCGCCATCATCTGACCACCGTTAGCGATCGTCTGAGCAATCTCAGCCATTTCAAGTGGCGTTACCTGAACTGAATACTGACCGATAGCGCTCATCGCCAGCTGGGCCGCGTCCGTCGTTTCAGGGAAAACCGAAGGAGTCACAGCAAGCGGAATCGACTGGGACGCGCCGAAACCGAAACGCGAGGCCACATCGGCAAGCTGATCGTGAGAAAGCGACTGCGAGGCAAGAATGAACGACGTGTTACACGATCGTGCAAACGCTTCAGCCAACGTCGGATTCCCATCGCCACACGTCGAAGACTCAATGTTCGACACCGTCGTCTGAGTTCCGGGAAGCACTGTTGAAACGGGGGATTCCACATTCGTGGATGGTGAAGCGACACCATTTTCGATCAGAGCGATTGACGTCAAAATCTTGAACGTCGAACCGGGCTCATAGCGACTACCCGCGATCGCACGGTTCGATAGGGGCTCGTTCGGATCTTCCGTCAGAGCCTTATACGCGTCATTCACCGCTTCGGAATCGAAGGCGGCCAGAGAATTCGGGTCATAGCTGGGAGATGAATACATCGCCAAAATCGCGCCGGTCTTTGCATTCAACGCCACGACGGCGCCCTTGCGGTTACCCAACTGATCAGCGGCAATCTGCTGAAGGGTCGGATCCAACGTCAGCACCAAGCCACCGCCCTGGCGAGAAGCGCCCGTAAACAGGTTGTGAAGACGCTGACCAAGAAGAGCCTGAGACTGTCCGTCCAATGTCGATTCAGCGGCCGACTCAAGCCCGGTTGCCTGCGAAAATGCGGACGAGAAATACCCGGTTACCGAAGCATAAAGCGGACCCTGAGAATAGGAACGCTGGAAACGATTAGAGTCCTCAATCTTCGTCGACGACGCAATCGCCGAACCCGCAACAATGATCGGACCACGATCCGTTTCCGCCGCGTGCAAAATAGTGCGTTCATTACGCCCGTCGGCGTTTAAAGACGGAGCCTGAAGGAACTGATTGTTCGTTGCAGCCAAACCGAGCAGAGCAAACATTGCGAAGATGACGATGGACAAGCGACGAATCTGATGGTTCATGCGTTCACCTCACGTGCAACAGACGGTTGGATACCTGAGTTCCACGGAGCAGGTGTGGCGGCGGGACGACGAGCAGCATCGGACACGCGAATCAACAGCGCGACAGTCAACCACGACGACACCATTGACGAGCCACCGGCTGCCAAGAACGGCGCCGTTAGACCCGTGAGCGGGATCAGGCGAGTAATACCGCCCAACACCACGAACAGCTGAATTGCCAGCGAGAAACTCAAACCCGTTGCCAGTAGCTTCCCGAAACCGTCACGAACGGAAATGGCGGCACGTAAACCGCGTTCAATCAGCACCAGATACAGCACCAGAATTGCGACCAAACCGGTCAAACCCAATTCTTCGGCAAACGACGAAAGAATGAAGTCAGAATTGGCAAGAGGAACCAACTGTGGGTAGCCACGACCCCAACCGGTCCCCATCAAACCGCCCGATGCCTGACCGAACAGCGACTGCACCAGCTGGAACGACCCGCCCGTCTGCTCATAAACCTCGGGATCCAACGCGTTCAACCACACCGAGAAACGATTCGCGACGTGCGGGAATGCCTTGACTGTCAGCGCAACAGCGGGCACGAACATGACGAAACCGATGACTAGCCACGACACTCGATTCGTTGCCACGTACAGCATCGCCACGAACAGGCTGAAGAACAGGAGCGAGGTACCAAGATCGCGCTGCAAAACAAGAATCGCAATACCGATCAACCAGACAACCAGAATCGGACCCAAGTCGCGGGCGCGAGGCAATCGCATTCCAAGGAACTGACGTCCACCAATCGCAAGATTGTCACGATTCGTCACCAAGTAGCCGGCAAAGAACAGTGCCAGCGTGATCTTCACCAGTTCGCCGGGCTGGAACGACATCGAACCAATGCGGATCCAGACTCGTGCCCCGAACGTTTCGACACCGAGCCCCGGAATCATCGGGAGCAGTAGCAGGATCAAGGACAGGACACCGAACGTGTACGTGTAACGACGCAACGAACGATGGTCCTTCAACACGATCAGAATCAACGCGGCGACAGCAATTGCGATGCCCACAAACATCAGCTGACGCATTCCGACGGTCGCCTGAGCAAGCGCATCGTAGGACATATCCAAGCGATAAATCATCGCCAAACCCAAGCCGGTGAGCGCTACCGCAATCGGCAGAATTACGGGGTCAGCGAAGGGTGCCAGGAAATGCATCCCCACCTCGGCAACAATCGCAATCGCCAGCAAAATACCGGCGTGCATCGCAAGATTGCCGGGCAACTCACCCGTGCGATTAATGTTGGTCAGAACATATCCGCCAATACCGACTGCCAAAGCAACCAGCAAAAGAATAATTTCAAGAACGCGACGAGGCTTCGCGGGAGCAACGGTCACAAGAGCCATCAGTGACCACCCGCCAAACTGTTATTCGTCGAACCTGATTGAGCCCCCGACTGCCCTGAGGACGCGGATTGAGCGCTATCGTCAGACTGAGAGTTATCAGCGTTCAGTGCAGACTTAAAGCTCTTCTTGTTTAGACGCAACTGATCAATGTACTGATCGATCTTCTCGCGCGACGAACGCAAAACAGGATCCTGCAGGCGTTGACGGTCCGCATCGGTCAACTCAGCCAACGAAAGATCCGTGACTTCGGCGGCGTGCGAAAACTTCCACGGTCCCAACGACTGCGGAATGCCCTGGTAGATAACGACGTAGCCATCCTGGCCGATCACGTAATACTGGCTCTGCGTCCACGACCAACCAAGCCATCCGCCAACACCGAGCAGAACAGCGACAACAAGACCCAAAAGCGGGGCGAACCAAGCGCGACGCTTTGTCTGATCCTCGCCGTCATCTTCGTCAATCGCCAAACGGCGTTGCTTCCGCAAAGCCGCCGCGCGCCCAGCCGCACCCTCGCCACCGCGAGAAGCAGCATGACGATCAATTGCCGCCGCGCCCACAATCTGGGGAGGCCCAACCGGATACGACCCGGGCTCGACAATGTCAGCAACAACGCACGTGATGTTGTCAGGGCCGCCCGCGCGAAGCGCAAGGCGAATCAACTCTTCAGCGCACTCACCGGGATCATCAATTTCGGCAAGAACAGCACCCAACGTCTCGGGGGACACAACACCCGACAGGCCATCGGAGCAAAGCAACCAACGATCGCCGACAACCGCTTCGCGGATCGTCTCATCCGGAGTCACATCCGCCTGAGAATCACCCAAAACACGCAAAACAACATTCTTATTCGGATGATGTTCTGCCTCTTCAGGCGTGATTTGACCGGACTCCACCAGATACTGAACGAACGAATGGTCCGTTGTTACCTGCGTCAGAGCCTCGCCACGCAGAACATAGGCGCGCGAATCGCCGATATGAACCATCGCCAACTTATTGCCCGAACGCATCAAAGCAATACACGTCGTCCCCAGACCCTCAAGATCCTTGTCTCGACGAGAACGATCCGACAGTTCATCGTGCGCATCCATCAATGCTTCGCGAAGCAACGGCAACATCTTGTCCGCAGGATACGAATCCGAATCCAGAGGAACAAGATGCGCAATCGCAACGCTTGACGCAATATCGCCACCGGCAGGACCACCCATGCCATCGGCTAAAACAAGCAGGTTCGGACCAGCATAACCAGAATCCTGGTTATTGCTTCGAACCAACCCAACGTCAGAACGGGCCGCGCAACGGAATTCAATCGGGGCAGTTGCCATCAGTTCACCAATTCAAACGTGGTCTGCCCAATACGCACAACATCGCCCGAATGAAGCAGACGAGGCTCGCTCAGACGCTCATCATCAACGAAGGTGCCATTACGGCTACTCAAATCCTCGATCCACCAGCCTTGCTCAGAAGGCTGAAGGCGAGCATGACGCCCCGACGCGTACTCATCCTCAAGCACAAGCGTCGATGCGGGCGAACGCCCAATCACAATCGGTGTCGTTCCCAACGGAAGAACAGTTCCCACAAGCGGGCCACCCGTCAGCAACACGTTCCGTGGCACATCGGGCTCAGAGTTTCGAGCCTGGCGACGGCCTCGTCGATTCTCTTTACGACGCTGATCAGCGGCCTTTCTGCCCTTACCGCGCGGGGTAACAACGGTGCCAAACACGTCGCGACGCAACGTATTCACGGCACCCAATACGAGCAACCACAGTAGAACCAGGTACCCGATCCTAAAAACCGTAAACGCGAGATCCGAGGTCATTCATCACCCCCCGTTTCCGGGTGAGTCCAAAAGTCGATGACAGTACGACCAATCGTCAGCTGGTTACCATCCAGCAGGGTCGCAGCATCAATCTTGTGGCCCTCAACAAACGTGCCATTCGTGGAACCAAGATCAGTAGCAATCACACCGGTCGGCGTGATCCGCAGTTCAAGGTGACGGCGCGAAACGCCGGTGTCGGCGACGATAATATCGGCTTCGGTACCGCGACCAATCACCGTCACGGGCTCCGTCAGTAGCCAACGCTCACCATTCACCTCAATGATCGGGTGCTCAGGCGAAGGAGACGAGGCCGTCGCTGGCGCGACACTCCCACGCTTATTCGAAGCCTCGACGCGCAACTTGCCTGCCTGCTCCTCGTCATCCTCGCGGAACTCAACGCTTACCGGGCCAAGCAGGGCGTACCCATTGTCCGCAGCATACTCGGTCGCCTGCGTTGCAAATTCGTCCGCAAGAACATTTAAGTCAGCTTCCAACGAATCCAAATCAGCCGGCGTAGCAAACACCGTGAAATAATTCGCCGCGATCGTGCGCTCCGTTGACAGCTCCTGCGCCGAATCGTCCATCGCGCGACGAATCGCCGAGTTCACATCAACCGCTTTAATGCCGGAACGAAAAACCTTCGAAAAGGCATCGTTGACACCACGCTCAACTGCGTTCTCAAAGCGATCAAAGATGCTCATGCTCGGTACTCCTAGGGACAGGCGGTATTGGACGCTTTTCTGGCGGTTGATCGCCGAGATATCGACTCTCTTCCAACGGAAAAACGTTTCGTGTGAGCGTAAATGCACACACGTAACACAGACAGTTTAACCGTCAACGCGAAAGTGAGGGTTTTTTGCGGACGCTTCTGCGCGATTTCTAGGGTAAATCCGGGGGTGAAACGAAAGGGCCCTGGCAACCGTGCTGGTTGCCAGGGCCCTTGTCAGTTGTCTTGAAGGAGGGCCCTTAGAAGTCCCAGTCCTCATCTTCAGTGTCGACGATCTCGCCAATCACGTAGGAAGAACCGGAGCCCGAGAAGAAGTCGTGGTTCTCGTCAGCGTTCGGTGACAGAGCCGCCAGAATTGCCGGGTTCACGTTCGTCTCATCGGCCGGGAAGAGGGCCTCGTAGCCGAGGTTCATCAGCGCCTTGTTCGCGTTGTAGCGCAGGAACTTTTTCACGTCCTCGGTGAGGCCGAGCGGATCGTAGAGGTCCTCGGTGTACTGCTCCTCATTCTCGTAGAGCTCGTAGAGGAGAGCGTAGGTGTAATCCTTGAGTTCGTCGCGGCGCTCGGGAGAGGACTCGGCGACGGCGAGCTGATACTTGTAGCCGATGTAGTAGCCGTGAACAGCTTCGTCGCGGATGATCAGGCGGATCAGGTCAGCGGTGTTCGTCAGCTTAGCGTGTGCCGACCAGTACATCGGAGCGTAGAAGCCGGAGTAGAAGAGGAAGGACTCGAGCATCGTCGAGGCAACCTTGCGTTTCTCCGGGTCGTCGCCTTCGTAGTAGGACTTCACGATTTCAGCCTTGCGCTGCAGGGCCTCGTTCTCTTCTGACCAGCGGAAAGATTCGTTGATTTCTTCGGTCGACAGCAGGGTCGAGAAGATCGACGAGTAGGACTTCGCGTGCACGGACTCCATGAACGCGATGTTTGTGAGGACGGCTTCCTCGTGCGGAGTGCGCGCGTCAGGGATAAGGGAGACTGCGCCGATCGTGCCCTGCAGGGTGTCCAGCAGAGTCAGGCCGGTAAACACGCGGTTCGTCATCAGCTGCTCGTCCGGATGCAGGGTTTTCCAGGACTGAATGTCGTTCGACAACGGCACTTTTTCAGGCAACCAGAAGTTGCCGGTCAGGCGATCCCAGACCTCGAGGTCCTTCTCGTCCTCAATGCGGTTCCAGTTGATCGCTTCAAAAACGGGCTGAGTGCTCACTGGTCTTCTTTCAATCCGGGGTGTGCTTCGTATCCAAGCGCGGGCGCTTGGGGGGGTATGGACATAGCCTACCCGCGATGTGGGTGGGTAGGTGATGTGGGTGGGCGACCGATCTTGTGAGATCGGCCAGTTGCGCACAAATCGAGTGTGCACCAATCGACGAGGCCGCCTGCCGATCTTGGCTCTGCTCTTATCGCAGGCGGAGCCAGGGCGTCGGTGCTCAGTCGCGTACCAACTTGAAAAGGTGGTCGATAACGTTCGTTCCGGACGCGCGCAGGCCGTCGTGCTGGTACTCGTTCGTGATCCACGTGCGTGCGCCACGGATTGTCGCCGCGGTGTCGAGGGACAGTTCACGAGGCACAAACATGTCGTCGTAGTAGACGGATGCTGCGACCGGGACGGTGTTTTGAGTCAGAACCTCGGGAATGTAGACGGCTGGCCAATCCGTGCGTGTCGCCAGAATGTCGCAGGCTTTCGCGAACGGGCGGAGGAACGGATCCTCGTCGAAGAAACGGCGCATCATGTGCTCGCCGGTCAGGTAGTAGGGCTCAGATTCGTCGAGTGGATCGGCATCCTTAGCGAAACCGGGAATTTCTTCGGCTAGACGGTCGGCGGACCAGTTCGTTGTCGTGCCAGCCAGGTCGGGGGTCGCACCCGCATAAATTGTTTCGTGCAGAACCGCGTACATGGGGGTGCCTGCAATTTCCGCCGCGATGCCTTCGAGGAACTGGTGCGACAGGCGACGCTGCCCACGTACCGTTGTCCACGGGCCTTCGAGCAGATAGTGCAACATGTCTGTGCGCGTTGTTGTTCCCAGGCCCATGCCGATCATGCGGAATCGTGCGGGGCTCAGACGTTCTCCTGTTGGCAGCAGCTCTTCGGTGTCGCGCAGGTGAGCGGTGATTTCACGGATCGTGCGCTCGTCGGATGCGTAGCGTGAGAAGTAGGTCTGGTTACGCTTCGCCGTGGCGGCGTATGTCCGGCGATAGATTTCGTCGACGTGTGTAAGGCCCGGCAAACCACCCGTAATGAGTGACTTTTCGAGGCCCTCAGGGGCGAGCGACAGATAAGCGGTCGTGATGAATCCGCCAAAGCTCTGGCCCAGAGTCGACCACTGTGCGTCGCCAGCCAGCTCACGGCGAACATGCTCGGCATCCCAGACAATCTGATCCTGGCGGAAAAGCATCAGGTAATCAGCCAACGCCTGATCGTTGATGGACCCATCCGGGTTATCGAAGCGACCGGACTCCACCAAACTGCGCGCATCAAGGCGCCCCGACTGGCCCGTGCCTCGTTGATCTAACAGAACCAAGCGGTGGTCGTCGAGCAGACGCCCAAGCCAGCCATCGCGGAAGTCACCCGAACGAGGCGCGCCAAAACCGGGACCCCCCTGCAAATACGCCAGGTAGGGGAGGTCTTCGCCACCGGGTCGGATCACCTCGCGCGCGAAAATCTCGATCGTTTCCAGCGTCTGCGGAGTCGACGCGGGTGCGTTCAGCGTCTTCCGGTGATCCAACGGGACGACGAAACGGTGTTCATTGACGGTGCAAGAGTGCTGAATATACGAGTTCACGAGCATGAACCCACTGTATCGCGGCGGGCAATCCAATTCGCATACCCGCAACGATGTCAGTGAACCGAGAGCAAGCTGGCTCTTTACGGGAGTGCGCTTGCAGGCTGGACATCACTCAGCAATTTTTGCGCGTGGGTCGCTACTGCTCGTTCGAGGGTCGCACTGTGGACGCCAGTGTGGCCTGCCTCTTAACCTTTCAGGGTTGTCTGATGATGAACCAGGCTCAGCCCACGCGAATTCTCACTTGGCTCCCAGACCGACAGCTCAACGCTGGCGCCGTTCTTCCATCGCATCTCGTAGCGAACAAGCCAAGCGCTTCCTGCGGGAGTCACCGTCATGCGACTGATCTTCGCGTCAAGGGGAACAGGGCCCTCCAACGTCGTGGTCACGTTCCCGTTCGGCCAAACGCGCGTGCAGTCCGGGGCTACGATCTGCTTTAAAACCGATGATTCTCCTGCAAGCCAGGCAGTGAGGAACACCTTTTCATTCTCAATCAGACGCGACCTGTTATCCGATCCGGAACCATCACGCATCTCCATGAAAGAAGAGTCAGAAGAAGAAACCGCCGGCTCTGCGACTGCGCTCGCGGAATCATCGCCGGAATCACCGGTCTTGTTGGACTGCGAAGCAGGAGTTTCTCCCCCACTACCAGCAAATCCGGGGCCAGGTTTGGGGATGCGACCCGCCTGATATTCCTCGGCGCATCCGCGCGCGAAGTTATCGGCGAGCTCGTTCATGGTGTGCCCGGCGTGCCCTTTCACCCATTCGAAGGTTACGTTGCGCCCAGCGATAACACGGTCAATTTCTTGAATCAGTTCAAGGTTCTTGATCGGCTTCTTATCGGCCTTCGCCCACCCGCGCTTCTTCCACCCGTGCATCCACGAAGAGATCACGTTGATCGCGTACTGCGAATCGGCCAAGATATGGAGCTCACAGTCAGCAAACCCAGCAGCTTCCGTGGCCTTCAACAGCTCAAGAACAGCGGTGAGCTCACCCAGATTGTTCGTCCCCGATTCCCAGCCACCGGCATCCCAGCAGTCAGCGTCAACAACCCATGCCCAGCCAGCGGGACCAGGATTCCCAAGTGAAGAACCGTCAACGGCAGCAACGATACGGTTACCCGCAGGCGTCATCGCTGATCACCAGCCTTGTTCATTGCTTCGGATGCTTCAGACGTACCTAGTTCCGATGCCGCGGGAACAGGAACTCCGACCTGCCCGAGCGCGAAAGCGAACTCTTCGGCGCGAGCCTTCCAGCGCCCTTCACGGCCAGATGGCCCAGCATGACCCGCAACCATCTGAGTACGCAGAACAATCGGACGCGAGGCGGCAAGGTCAGCATCCGTGTTCTGCCCTGACGCTTCTCGTAGGCGTTGGACCCACTTGGTCGGCTCAACAAATTCAACGCGTGTGTCATTCACCGATGTTGTTGCCATAACCGCTGGCAGAGTGACGTTTTCTGGCACGTTCTCGTACGGCGTGTAGCCCTTCATAATCCGGAAGATCTCCGGGCTTTCAATGGGGTTACCCCACTCTTCCCATTCACCGACCGTCAAAGGAAGACTCGGATCCAAGATTGTCGTCAGAGCGTCGACGAAAGGAACGCCAGCGATCACCGTTCGGTACAGGTCGGGAGCCATATTCAACACGGCACCCATCAACAGACCACCGGCACTTCGTCCCTCAGCAATGAGGCGCCCGGGAGCAACCCAGCCTGATTCGACCATCCAACGCCCAACGTCAATGAAGTCGGTGAAAGTATTCACCTTCACGGCTTCCTTCCCATCGTCGTACCACGCGCGCCCCAGTTCACCACCACCGCGGATATGCGCGATCGCAAACACCACACCGCGCTCAAAGATTGGCAGGCGGAGCGTCTCAAACTCGGGGTCATAGGAGACCTCGTACGACCCATATCCCAATTCCCACCCGGGATGTGTGCCGTCAGGTCGCACATCAACCCCGTGAATCAACGTAACCGGAATCTGAGTCTTCCCATCGCGAGCCGTTACCCACACACGCTCTTCCACCATCGTGGACGGATCCCAGCCGGGAGCCTCTGTGACCTTCAGTACCGTCGTTTCGCCGCTGAATGGGTCAACTTGGATCGTTGTTTCCGGTTGAATCTGCGATTGAACGCGCACGCGGAAGAAACGGTCACCAAAGCGCGGCCCATCGACAGAATCGATCGTGCGCACCGGAGCCTCGGCTTCGACGAAGTGTCCGCCACCCCAAAGTTCGCCCAGTTCGTCGCCCGAAAGAGGACGAGGCCGCGTATCCCCACTGACGTCAAAAGCCGTGTTTCGAACCCGGTACTCCACTTGTGTCAGAGCATTCGAACGCATAGAAAGCACGCAGAACGATGCCTTAGCTTCCACTTCGAGCAGGCGTTCGCCTGTGCCCGCTTCGCGCACAGTGACCCACGCTGATGGGGGAGCAAAAGGCGCGGTTTCATCAATCTTAATCGCTGATCCAGCTGCGCGATCGCCAAGAGAGCTACGTGAATAGTCAGCATCAACGGGAGTTGCCAGCGAAACAAGATCCGACGGATAAGTGGCAACGGCAAGCGTGCCCTCTTGCGACAGAGCAGTGTGCACCAGAAGTAGGTGATCGCCAGCAGAATCCACCGTCACCATCACACACTTTGTCAGACCAGTTACTGGAAGCGGGCGTGTTGACGGATGATCCGGCAACCACACCCATGCCTGACCCGCGGTCGACGACATTGAATGAATGAGGACATGGAACGGGTCCCCACCATCGGAAATCCCCATTTCAAAACGCTCGTCAGGATCAACCAGAAGCAAACGATCCTGATCGCGACCGGTGCCAAGCTGGTGCCACCAGACTTCGCATGCGCGCCACGCATCATCCACACCCATGTAAATAAACGAAGCGGAATCCGCCGCCCACGCCAGCCCATAACCAGCGTCAACCACGGCTTCATCAACGATTTCGCCAGTATCGGCAACCTGAACAACCCACGTGAAGCGCTCATCCCCAGCAGTGTCCCGCGCCCACGCGATGAAGCGACCATCGGGGCTTGGCTGAATATCGGCGACCTTAAAGAACTCCTGTCCCTTTGCCAGAGCATTCTCGTCCAGAATCAGCGTCTCGCCAGGAAGAACATCATCAACACTGGGCTGAGGCGGAAGAGCAGACGCATCAAAAATGCCCTTGCGATCGGCCGGCACACGATGATGCGTCGCATACGAATCGCCCTTATGCCACTTGCGGAAATACCAATAGTCACCGTCCAAAACGGGAACTGAGACATCGTCCAGAGCCGTATGCCCCTTTACTTCGCCAGCAATCGCTGTAGCTAACGACTCAGTTGGCTTACACACTTGATCCGCCCAGCGATTCTCTGCATTCAGGTGCGCGACCACATCAGCATTCGACTCATCGCGCAACCAATCCCAGCCATCATCAAAATGATCGCCGTGAATATCGCGGACGCGGTAGCCAAATCGACGTTCGGCCACAGGTGGAAGGGTGAATGTGCTCATGCACAGACTTTAACCCGCACCATGCACAAATGTTTTACATGCTCCCGCACGGGTAAATGAGTCTGCGCCTCAACAAACGAAAACCTCGGAAACTGGTGCCAAAATACACGCCCCGAGCCCAGAACGTCGAGCGTGGCCTCGTCAATAAAACCGCAGAGCTACGACAAATTTGTGAGCGTCAACCGCGAGCGCACATGCTGGACCTCGGCGAGCATTTCGAACCGGGCGGGCATAGTCTGCAAACGTGCCTGAAATGCAAGAAACCACCGTTCCCACGCTGACGAATAACATCACCGCCGTTGCCCTCGTCTTCGAAGGAGGCGGGTTTTGTTCTCCGGGCTGCACCTGACGCGACACTTTTGCCCTGAAATGTGTGGTCTCGTCGCGTGGGGTGTAGTTGGTGCGGTGATTGGGCTGGTTTGTGCGCACGGACTGCATCTGACGCGACGTTTTCGCACCAAAGAGCCTAGATTTGTCGCGCTAGGTGCAGTTCGTGTAGTTCCAAGCAACGCGCAGATGAAGCTTTACTGCGAGAGTGCCTGATTGTTTGTGTGTGGAGAGGTTGGTTTATAAATACTCCGTGAATCGGTCTGGGTATGTTACGGCTAGTTGGTTGACGGCTTGTTTCCAGCTGTTGGTTTGGCTCCTTCAATATGTCCGTTGCACTCGATATCGCGTTTGGCTTTCTTCGGGCGCTGGGTAGCGCGTTTATCTTCTATGGTGCAAATTATCAGCCAAAGCGTTTTCAGTGCTGTCGTATCGTTGGGGAACTGATGGCGGTTCCGCGTGGCTTTACGCAGCTCAGCGTTGAGTGACTCGATTGAATGAGTAGTGTAGAGCACCCTTCTTGCTACTGGCGGGAACTGCAGAAACGGCACGAACCGCTCCCACGCAACCCGCGAAAAACCGGGGTTAATACCCAAAAACCGACGAGGTTCGGGCTTGAACGAAACTCGGGGTGCATCCATTCGGATGCACCCCGAGCCCCGACACGGAGCCGTGTTACTCAGTCGCCAGTGCCTCCACGGGAGAGACCTTTGCAGCCTTGCGTCCGGGCAACCACGAGGCGATCAAAGCGGCCAACACGGACACAGCAACAACCGCAATCAGCGTTCCCCACGGCATGGCGATTGCAATGGTCACGTCCTCCAAAGGCATGGCGTATGTTCCCGCGATTCCAAAGATTATCCCCAGAATCACACCGATGGTTGACCCAGCCAACGCGATACAGACAGCTTCGACACTCAGCATCGTCTTAATATTCCGTCGGGTCATACCAAGAGCGCGCAACAGACCGTTCTCGCGGGTGCGCTCGGCAACCGACAGGCTGAGCGTATTCGTCACACCGACCAGTGCAATCAGAACTGAAATACCGAGCATTCCGATCACGACCAGTAGGACTTGATCGATCGCCCGGTTGTAGGTTTCGCGTTCAAGAGCGGTACCGTTCACCGAGTACTGGTCGTTGAGCGACAGCAGAGCGGACTGTACTTCGGTAGCACTCGCCTGGTCGTCCAGCTTCACTTGAATCGCGCTCACACCGGCTGATGAATCCAGTTTGCTGAGGGCGTTCGCAGAAATTGAAACGTAGTCAGCCTGGGAGTGTTCATCGATGAGAGCGGTGAAGTCCGCACACTTTCCGTTCGAGGTACACACCTGAACCGTGTCTCCGGTCTTCACTGTGCTGCTCGAAAACTTTGCGGTCGTATCATCCAATACGTCAACCGTGGAGTGTGCGACCGAATTCAAGTCGGGCACGCCATCGATGAAGACATCAAGCGAATCGGTTCCTGCTGTCATCGTTCCGCTGGTCCCGTGAATCTCAACCGCCGCAGCAACACCTTGTGTCCCAGTGACCTCTGACAGAGCGGATGCGGGTAGCTCACCGCTGGCAGACTGCACGGTCAGATCGTAAGGACGAGCAGAATCAACCTCGGAAGTGAGTGTCTGACGCATTGATGCTGCGCCCACGCTCATCATGGTGATTAGGGTGACGCCAATGGCGATAGCAACACCTGTTGCTGCGGTGCGACCAGGATTGCGAAGAGTATTTTCGCGTGCCAGCTTTGACGTGGTTCCCCGTCCAAGACTGCCCCACAGACGTGCCAAGGCCGGAATGAAAACGATCGATGCGCACATCATGGCGACCAGCGCGACCATTCCGGAAAGGAATGCGAGCAGGAAACCGCTGGTTGACCCACGCATAAACAGGCCAACACCCATACCTGCGAAGGCAAGCGTCGCAATGATGAGCGAAACAATGAAGAACACGCGATGCGACTTCTGCGAGGATGCGGTTTCCGCTTGATTACCCAGTGCCTCGATCGGAGACATGCGAGCAATCGAGCGCGCGGGGCGCAGGTTCGCGGCGATGGTCATCAGCGTGCCAGCTGCCCACGTTCCCGCGAGAGCGATCGGCGAGGCAGCCGAGGCAACTGCGTCAGAGAACGAGACAATCCCGAACCCGTTCAGGATCGCAAACCCACCCAATGCGCCCACGACGGTACCGACCGTCGATGAGATTAGGCCGATCAGTGCGGCCTCGCGCATGACCAACGACCGAGTCTGCTTCTTCGTTGCGCCAATGGCGCGTAGCAGGGCGAGCTCGCGACGCCGCTGAGTCATTATCACCTGGAAGGTCGTCGCAACAACGATAATCGCGACAATCATCGAAATCACGGGGAAAATCAGGAATATCGCTGTGAGTGCTGCTGACCCGGCGGCCAGTTGCTTAATTTCTTTTTCGTATGCCGCGTGGCCGGTCGTTACTGTCAGACCGGTGTCATTGAGTGTCGTTGTCAGCGTGTTCGCCAACTTTTCTTGCTCAGCAATCGACGGGGAGGCGCTCGATGAGGCAACCAGAATGCTGGTCGTGTGCTGCGAGTGATTGGACGCGGCAACCAAGCCGTCCGGTGTCATTATCGCAACACCTTGGCTCGTCGGCCCGGTTTTCACCAGACCCGAAACGGTCAGGTTGGTCTTTGGAGCAGAAGCATCCTGCGTGTACACGGCGCTTGCCTGAATCGTGTCGCCTACCTTCACGCCAAGGTTGTTGGCGGCGGTCGTGTCGAGGAAGATCTCAGTGTCGCTGTTCGGAAGGGCACCTTCTGTTACTTCACTGCGGTGGAAAGGTTCCGGCTGGGTAGCGCTTGCCATACGAACCGTCCGCTTAGCGCCATTCGACAGATTAAGGAATGCCATCTGTTGCGGTGCAATTGCCGTGACACCGTCGGTTGCCTTCAACTGATCGGTGACCTCTAAAAGATCCGAGTGGCCGGCATTGTAGAACTCGTCAGTAGCCTCGACCACCGCGGCAGCGCCTTGGTAGGAATCGCGCGCACTCGCGGTCAACGATGCGGTCATACCGTTGCCGAGTGCCAGGAACACCATGATGAACGCGGTTGAAATCGCGACGGCGAGGCCGGTCGCCACGTAGCGACGACCGTGCGTCTTCACGTTGGCGCGAAGCAAGTGGCCAAGGGTTCCACGTGACGTGGAAGCGTCAGTACGAGGCTCGGGTGTAGGGGCGAAATCGCCCGGCTGTTTAATGGAGCTCATCGTGCAGCCTCGCTCAGCTGAGCTTCGGTCGGCTTGGTCAGATCGGCACGGATCTTTCCGTCGCGCATCACCAGGACACGGTCGGCAATCAGAGCGGCGTTTTGATCGTGCGTCACCATGATGACGCTCTGTCCCAGCTGATCAACGGTGGCGCGAAGAAGGTGCAGGACCTCGCGCGAGGAAGCGGAGTCCAGGTTGCCGGTCGGTTCGTCGGCGACGATCACTGCTGGTTTCGATGCGAGCGCACGGGCAACGGCGACGCGTTGCTGCTGACCACCAGACATTTCCTGCGGGCGATGCTTCAGGCGATTCCCGATACCGAGCACGTCGACGATCATGGAGAGCCAACGGCGGTCAGGCTTTTGTCCGGCCAGGTGAAGGGGAAGCTCAATGTTCGCGCGCGCATCAAGGGTGGGAACAAGGTTGAAGCTCTGGAATACGAAACCGATGCGGTCGCGACGAAGACGGGTCAACGCGTCATCATTCAGTTGCGACAGGGTTTTACCTTCGATCCGAACCTCGCCACTGGTCGCCAAATCGAGACCGGCAAGCATGTGAAGCATGGTCGACTTGCCTGAGCCCGACGGACCCATAATGGCGGTGAACGTGTGCTCATAAAAGTCGACGCTGACGTCGTCAAGCGCTGCGACGCGCGTATCGTCTTGACCGTAAATCTTGGATACGTGATTAAGAGCGACAACGGGCGCGAACGATGAAACGGATGAGACTGACTGAGATTGTGGAAGTGGAATACTCATGCTTCAACTATGCGCCGAGCAGCGAACTACGCACTATGAGGGAAGCGCCCATTTCCACCCCCATTTTCTTGTGGGGGATATCCCCGATTAACCTCGAATAGAAGGGGGGTCAGTCCTCTTCCGAGGAGTCGGTGGCGACAATACTGAGTCCGCGGAAACGGTTGATCGCGGCCCCAATGTCGACGCGTCGCGGGCGAGCCAAGAATGCCGGGGATGAGCGTGCCCCGAACTTTGTCAGCGCGTCCAAGCCTTCGGATGCGAACTGACGTTCAAGACGAGCAAGCAGTTCGACTAGCGCCATCTTACCGGCAGCATAGTTTCCCAAAACTCCTCGGAGCGCCCAGGCGATTGCTTCGGTCTGACCCGGATCGACGATCTGCTCCACGTCCGTCAGGGTGATTGTCTGGCGGTCGATCGTGACTTCGTCCAGGCCCGCGGACTTCGTCTTCGGGCGGTCGGACGTGGGGCGCAGGCGATGGGGGATACGAGGCGCGGGCATCGCGAATTCCTGCTTGTCATTACGAGGCCGCGGCATTTGTTCAGCTACATCCTTGGCGCGGGCGGTGACGTCCACGCAACGGTAAGTGTCAAGCATGAGGACGCAGTCGGCAACGTCCAGATAGTCGCCAGAACCGCCCATGACCATAATCGTTGAAACATCCTGCTGAGCAAGAGCTCCGATACGGTCCACGAGGGGAGTGATCGGCTCTTTTTCGGTCGCGACGAGGGCGCGCATACGCTCATCACGGATCAAGAGGTTCGTTGCCGAAGTGTCTTCGTCGATCAGCAGAAGAGGAGAGCCGAGTTCCACAGCCTCCATGATCGCCGCAGCCTGAGAGGTTGAGCCTGAAGCGTTCGACGTCGAGAAATTCGTCGTGTCCGCGCCGGCCGGCAAATGCGAAATAAAGGGAGAAACATCGACTCCGGTCACGGCACGACCATCGGCTGCGCGTACCTTCATGGCGTCCGGAAGAGTTGCTACGAGTTCGCGACCGTCGCGTGGAACATGCGCGTACACGCCTCGCTGGATTGCTGATAATAGCGTCGACTTGCCGTGGTAGCCACCGCCGACGATCACGGTGACACCGGGAGCAATTGCCATGCCACTGACTTCGCCCGCGTGAGGCAGGTTCACCGTCTGACGCAGAGTCTGCGGGGACTCAAAAGTTACCGCGGTATCGGCGTCCATCGGAACCTGCGAAACCCCCGACTTACGGGCAAGCAACGAGCCATCGGCAATAAAAGACACCCAGTTGTTTTCCGCCAGAGAATCGATCAGAGCGCAATGATCCTCGTACGTCGCAATGTGGGTTTTCAGGGCGGAGGTCTTGGCGACGGTGATGTCATCGTCAGACACAAAATCAAACGTGTCCATCACAATGTTCGGAATATCCACGTCGAAAATACGGGCAGCTTCGCGGCCCATGATCGTTCGACCTCGCGCAGGCATCTGAACCTGGAAACGGATCTCAACATGATCGGGCATCACTTTCGCGCTTGAACGTTGCAGGATCTCTTGACCCGGGTGAGCGATCCGAATGGCACCACCACGAATACGGTTTCTGATTGCTGCCTCGAAGGCTCGCGCCAGGAAGTCAGCCGTCGCCAGACGAGCCTGACCATTGGCCAATGCTTCAGGTGGCAAGCCCATTCGATCAGGTTTCGCAGTTGCGCGAATCGGCGACGGAGGAGCGTAAGGGTCGGACTGAATCCGATCAATGCTCAGCGAAAAATCGCCGTAATCCCAGTCGCCGATCACCGACTTATACGACCCGTAGGAGCGACCATCCAGACGGTCGAGGTCACGAATCAACTCTGCGTCAGAGCCAGAGCGCTTGTGGAACTTATTGTCGGTGTGAAAGCGAGGGACCATGCCCCTATCGTATCGGGTCGCTCCACCCTGGGCACAGGTCGCGCCGGCGGGCATTCCACGCACATAATGTGGTCGCTTTCCGATGCCCGCCGGCGCTATTCCTCACTCACACGGTTGAGGAAGCCTGCGCAGTACCCCGCACAGGGGCACCTCAGTCAGCCCTGCAAGACCTGCGTCGACAGGGGAGTGCGATTACCGAAACGATGGTTCGTGATCGACACTGCCTGCTCGTGAACGAACGGCAGAACCTCTACACGGCCAGAGTTTGTGACGGGGCCATCCCAGACGGCCACGTCAATCGAGCCGCCCACGGCGCAACGCACGTCGTCGCCGGCCTCGTCAATGAGACGAATACGCTCGTCGTAGTTGAATTCCACCTGTGTCAGACGCGTAGTGAACTGACCGAAGTCTTCGACAACAACCCCGATACCCATGTGCGCCAGTAGCGACGTGATCGACGCGGGTAGCGGTGTGGTCGTGGAAACGGTCAGCTCAACATCGCCCCAACCGCCGCCGGTGGTCTCGCGAATCATTCCCTCACCCTGTGGATTCGAAGCGAAGGAACCCGTTGCCACGCCAGCCGAGATGACGCGCAGAATATCGGTCAGCGAAGCGCCCGCTCCGGCGCGAATCGTTGCACGTGCCGGAATGTAACGCAGAATATTGCGCTCCGCGGGCACCGCGCTCGGGTCATGTAAGACGTCGAATTCGGTGAACGCGGCCTCGTTATCCGACGAAATTGCCTTCGCCAAACGCTCCATCTCTTCGCCGTCAAGCACCTCGGACGCCGAATCGAGCAGATCGCGCAACTGAGGCTTCAACGTGTGCGTCGACAAAGCGGAATCGAGTGGCGCGGACGCCAGCGAACCGAAGCCGAGCAGGTAGTTTGGGCCACCGGCCTTCGTGCCTTCGCCGACAACTGAACGCTTCCAGCCACCGAACGGCTGGCGACGCACGATCGCGCCCGTGATACCGCGGTTAACGTACACGTTGCCAGCTTCGACGTTGTTCAGCCAGTAGTTGATTTCGTCCGGATCCAGCGAGTGCAGGCCGGCGGTCAGACCGTACTCGACCATGTTCTGCGCTTCGATCGCCTCATTGAGCGTATCGACGCGGATAATGCCGAGGATCGGGCCGAAGTATTCGGTCAAGTGGTATTCGCTACCGACCTGGACACCCGAGCGGACACCAGGACTCCACAGTCGGTTCGTGTCATCGAGAGGCTTTGGGGTGATTTCCCACTTCTGACCCGGTTCCAACGTGGTTAGACCGCGCAGTAGCTTTCCGGTCGGCTCGGCCGCCAGCGGACCCATCTGAGCGCTCAGGTCATCCGACCAGGCGACGTGCAGGGAACGAACCGCGTCAAGCAACTGGTTGCGCACGCGCTTCGAGAAGCCAACCGAACCGACCAGAATTACGTACGAGCAGGCAGAACACTTCTGACCAGCGTGACCGAACGCCGAGTTCACAACATCCTTTACGGCCAGATCAAGGTCAGCCGACGGAGTGATGATGATCGAGTTCTTCCCCGAAGTCTCCGCCATGATCTTCATCGTCGGATCCCAGGAGCGGAACAGTTCAGCCGTCCCGGCTGCGCCCGTCAGGACAACGCGACCCACGCGCGGGTGCGTGACAAGGTCCTTACCCAGCGTGTCCTCGCAGACGGAGACAAACTGCAGGACATCCTTCGGTACGCCCGCAGCCCACAGGCACTCGGCAATAACGGCGCCACAGCGTCCAGCCGGATCAGCAGGCTTCAAAACGACAGCCGATCCCGCGGCCAAAGCGGCCAGAACGCCACCGGCAGGAATTGCCAGCGGGAAGTTCCACGGCGGAGTAACCAAGGTCAGATCTACCGGAGTGAAGTGGGCACCATCGAGTTTTTCGAGGTCCAGAGCAAGCTGTGCGTAGTAGTGGGCAAAGTCGGTAGCTTCGGAAACCTCGACGTCAGCCTGTTCCAGGGACTTGCCCAGTTCGGAGCCGGCAACCTCGATCAGGTCCGCGCGACGACGGGCCAGCTCAACACCTGCGCGGTGCAGGATATCGCTACGCTCTGCGGCGCTACGAGCCGCCCATTCCTTGCCGGCGTTCGCGGTCGCCTCGACGAGGTTGTCCAGGGTTTCGCGATCAGTGATCGTCCCCGCTTCAAGGGTCGCAGTTCCCAGAGTTGAGGTCGGGATACGCTCGGCGATTTCACGTGCCCACTGCAGGTTGACCGGAAGAGCCGGATCTGAATCCGCAGTGTTCGCGAAGATCCAGTTACCGTTCGAGTCTTTCAATGGTGCAGCCAGGTCATCGGCAGTTTCCGACGTGCGGTCCTGGGTACGGTTTGCGCCAACACGGCTGGTTCCCTCGCGTTTCATCTGCTCAACTGCGGCAAGGAAGCGAGTCTTTTCCTTATCGAACGATGCCTGCGAGGTGCCGATATCGAAGATCGACGCCATGAAGTTATCGTCCGCGGAGTTTTCTTCCAGTCGGCGCACCAGGTAGGCGATGGCAACGTCGTATTCGTCGGGGTGAACGACGGGCACGTACAGCAACAGGTTGCCGACTTCCTGACGAACAGCGGCCGCCTGTTGCATCGCCATACCGGACAGCATTTCGAATTCAACGTGGTCGGTAACACTGCGTTCCTTCGCCAGCTCCCATGCACAAGCGACTGTGAACAGGTTGTGTCCCGCGACGCCGATGTTGACGTTCTGAATACGGTCGGGGTGCATCGCCCAATCCAGGACTCGCACGTAGTTCGCATCCGTCGACTGCTTCGAATCCCAGGTCGTCAGATCCCAGCCGTGCATCGCGGCATCGACGCGCTCCATTGCCAGGTTTGCGCCCTTCACGACACGCACCTTGATCGGTGCTCCGCCACGCGCCCTGCGTGCTGCCGCCCATTCCTGCAGATCCTTCATGACGTTCAAGGTGTCGGGCAGATAGGCCTGAAGCACGATGCCGGCACGCAGCCCCAGGCATTCTTCACGGTCGAGGATCGTCTTGAACACGTCGACCGTCAGCTGAAGGTCGTGGTATTCCTCCATGTCCAAGTTGATGAACTTGCCACCGGCGCTGACCGCGTACTGGTAGAGCGGAAGCAATTCGCGTACCGCGTGGTCAACGATCTGGTCGTATCCCCACGGGTTGTGCGGGCCGGTCACCGCCGAAACCTTCAGCGAAACGTAGTCAACATCCGGGCGCTCCAGCAGACGACGAGTGTCGTCGAGGCGCTTGCGAGCTTCCTTCTCGCCCAGAACGGCTTCGCCGAGCAGGTTCATGTTCAGGCGCGCGCCATCTTTACGAAGTCGCTCGATTGCTGGACCGAGCTTCTCGTCGGACACATCAACAACAAGATCACCAACAAGGCGTGCAAACACCTTGCGGGCAGCGGGAACAGCGATTGACGGAACTAGCGTGCCGGCCTTGCCACCAACCAGTGCAGGGGTGCGCAGATACCACGGCAAGAACTTCGGGTTCTTCGCGCCGACCTCGGCAAGGTGGCGTGCAGCCACCTTCTGGTCTTCGGGGCGAACCACTCCGTCAACGAATGAAACGGTGTAATCCAAGCCCTCTTCGTCCTTCAAGACGCCGGCCAGCAACTGTGCTGCCGGGTCAGTCGGGAACTGTGTCGATGATGTCGCCCAACGCCTCGCGGTAGCAAGCGCGCGGTCAACGATCTTTTCGAAATCCGTGGTGGGGTTTTCTGATTCAGACATTCTTCCTCGATTACTTTGTTCAGTGGTGTGTGAGTGAGTTGGAAAGATTCAGTGCGGTGATGTTCAGTCGACGAGGTCGCCCACCCCGTTTCAGGCCGTGGCGGTTCAGTGGGCGAGGTGGCCTCGTCAATTCTGAAATAGAGGGATCTGACTGCTTCGCGCCACCTGCATTCGTGGCGAAGTAGCGCGAAGCTGAGGCGTCAGATGCCTTGAGTTTCTGCAATCGTCTGGTCGAACTCGGCGTCAATTTCCGGGTTCGGCTTCCATGTTGCACGTGACACGGCGGCCGCAACGATGAGGTTCAGAAGGAAACCGGGGACGATCTCGTACAGGTCGAAGACGCCCCCCGAAATGTTGCCCCAGATGCCAACAACGACCGCGCCGGTCACCATGCCGGCGATTGCGCCTGCCGAGGTGAGTGTGCGCCAGTACAGCGACAGGATCACGATTGGACCGAATGATGCGCCGAAGCCGGCCCAGGCGAACGCCACCAGACCCAGAATCGAGTCGGATCGTGGCCACGCCAGAAGCGCTGCGATCAGAGCGATCACGCCAACCGCGATACGGCCAGCAAGAACACCGTCAGCGCCGTTCAGTTCGCGCTTCGTGTAGGCGCGGTAGATGTCTTCGACCAGTGCGGACGAGGTCACCAGAAGCTGAGACGAAATGGTCGACATGATGGCGGCCAGGATCGCTGCAAGCATGAAGCCTGCGATGAAGGGGTGGAAGAGCAATTGCCCGAGGCTGATGAAGACGCCTTCCGGGTTCGCGAGCTTTCCTTCGTCATGCTGGTAGACGGCGATGCCGACAATTGCTGTCATGCCTGCGCCAATCACGGACAGGAGCATCCAACTGATGCCGATGCGACGACCCTGCTTGGCCTCCGCGGTAGAACGCAGTGCCATGAAGCGGACGATGATGTGTGGCTGACCGAAGTAGCCGAGGCCCCATGCGAGCGCCGACACGATGCCGAGGGTTGCTGCGCCGGACAGGGCGCCTTCACCGTGAGTGAGCGAGAAGATCGTCGGATCGATGCGGTTCACTTCGCTCATCAGATTGGAGAAGCCACCAACGTGGATGACGCCCACAACCGGCACCAGGATGAGCGCGATCAGCATCATGATGCCCTGAACAACGTCGGTCCAAGACACGGCAAGGAATCCACCGACCAGTGTGTACAGCACTGTCGTCGCAGCGATGATGACCATACCCAGGTGGTAGTCCATGCCGAATGATGATTCGAAGAACGCGCCACCGGCGACCATGCCCGATGAAACGTAGAACGTGAAGAACACGGTGATGACAAGGCCGGCAACGATACGAACAATATTGGAGGTATCGCGTAGGCGCTGGCCGAGGAACGATGGAACGGTGATCGAGTTCGATGCGATCTTCGAGTATGCGCGAAGTCTGGGGGCGGTGAACTTCCAGTTCAGCCATGCGCCGACGGTCAGGCCAACTGCGATCCAGCCTTCGATCAGGCCGTTGAGGTAGAGCGCACCGGGCAGGCCCATGAGGAGCCAGCCGGACATGTCGGCTGCGCCTGCGGAAAGGGCTGCGACGCCGGGGCCAAGATCTCGGCCACCGAGCATGTAGTCGTCAAGGCTCTTAGTGCGGTTGTATGCGAAAAGACCGATCATGACCATCGCCAATAGGTAAATGATCATCGCCACGGCCTGGAAAGTAGTCTCAGTCATGGGGAGCTCCTAGCGTTGTCGCATCACCGGGGCCCGAGGTGGTGTGCGGGTTGGGAGCCAGCGTGCTGGCGGGGATGCCCCGAAGCACCGTTGCATCGGGTTGTGTTGAGCATAACACCTCTAGGACTTTAGTCGCACATGTTTTTGGGACGAAATATTGCGCGAAAAAACGACCGCCCACTGCGACATTTTGGAGAATGCTTCCGAAATGTTGCAGTGGGCGGGAGAGTCAGTTCGGTGAATGCGGTGAGCTCACCAACAGAGCGTCACGCAGCAAGCAGTGCGATGAGCGCGGCTATCAGGAATATCAACACGACAAACGCTGTCGCAACGCCCCACAAGGCAACACCGACAATGCCGAGAATGCGACCGACCTTCGCATTCGACACGATGTTGGCGCTGACCCCGTTTTGCTGAGCCTGGCGCAGGATCGAATTACCCCACAGCCACGCGGGAATCGAACCAAAGAGACCGATGAGCACCAATCCGAGAATGCCGAGGATCAGGACGATGTTCGAATTCGACTTCAATTCCTGCGCCAGAGGAGTCATCTGGAACGTCATCCCATACGGCGCCTGGCCAAAGCCGTTTGCCCCATACTGACCGCCGTCGTACTGGCCGTATGGTTGCCCAGGCTGGACACCCGGTTGCCCGTAAGGGTTCTGCTGATCGAACTGCGGTGCGGTGTAGGCACCCTGGCCTGCGTTTGCCGACTGCTCGCCCGCCGGCGATGCCCACGGATTCTGTTGCCACGTCGGCTGAGTCGGAGTTGAATCCTCGACTACTTGTGCCTCAGCGTCTTTCACTTCAGGGGCGGGTTCGCTGGCAAGTTCCGTCGTCTCAGCGGTTTCCTTAGTGGGAAGCACCGTGGTTTCCTCGACAGCGCCCACGGTGAAATCGCCAACGGGAAGCTCAGTCGTCTCCTTGGTCGGGAGCAGTTCTGTTGCTTCTTCTTCTGGAGCGTTCTCCTGTGCAACAGGCTCTGCTGAGTCAGTATTCGCAGGTGCTCCCTCTGCTTCTTCAGCGTTTGCTTCAACGACCTGCTCTTCAGCTGGGGTGCCTTCCTGCTTTTCGGCTTCTTCGGGGCTCGGCTGCTGATCCGTCATAATGTCTCCTCACCTTGATGTTGATACCAGTCTAAGAAAGGCGGGTGCACCCCGATAGTGGGGACTCCCCTGACTAACCCCCGATCAACCCCGTAACGTCCCGTTTTCGTCAGAGTGCAACAACCGAGCAATTCCCTAGTTGTGCGGGCAACGCAATATGAAAGTGGGAAAAGAAATCCCGGCCTCGTGAATTCACATCAACGAGGCCGGGATTCTCAGTGGCCAACTACCACCGCGCCGGGAGACAGGTGGCGGACTGAATGCTTAGAGCATGCAGGACACGCAACCCTGAACTTCGGTGCCTTCCAGCGCCATCTGACGAAGACGCATGTAGTACAGGGTCTTGATGCCCTTCTTCCACGCGTAAATGTAGGACTTGTTAATATCACGCGTCGTTACGGTATCCGGGTAGAAGAGCGTGAGCGACAGACCCTGATCCACGTGCTGAGTAGCAACCGCGTAGGTGTCGATGATCTTCTCCGGGCCGATCTCGTAGGCGTCCACGTAGTACTCGCGGTTCTCGTTCGTCATGTACGGAGCCGGGTAGTAGACGCGACCGATCTTGCCTTCCTTACGGATCTCAATCTGAGAAACGATCGGGTGGATCGACGAGGTCGAGTTGTTGATGTACGAAATTGAGCCGGTCGGCGGGATCGCCTGCAGGTTCTGGTTGTACATGCCGTACTGCTTCACATCGGCGGCTAGAGCCTTCCAATCGTCAGCCGTCGGAATGTGGATCGTCGACTTTGCGAGCAACTCACGGCACTTGTCCGTGGTCGGTTCCCACGTGCCATTGATGTACTTCTCGAAGTACTCGCCGGACGCATACTGTGAATCCTCGAAGCCTTCGAAGGAGACGCCGCGTTCTTTCGCGATCAGGCAGGACGCCTTGATTGCTTCGTAGGCGACAGCCAGGAAGTACATGTTCGTGAAGTCCAGAGCTTCTTTAGAACCGTACATGACGTGTTCGCGAGCAAGGTAACCGTGCAGATTCATCTGGCCCAGGCCGATCGCGTGGCTCATCGCGTTGCCTCGAGCAATCGAGGGAACCGACTGAATATCCGACAGGTCGGAGACAGCGGTCAGACCGCGGATCGCTGTCTCGATCGTCGTCGAGAAGTCCTCAGAATCCATCGTCTTCGCGATGTTCAACGAACCCAGGTTGCAGGAAATATCCTTGCCGACGTGGCTGTAGGTCAGATCAGCGTTGTAGGTCGAGGCCTCGGACACCTGCAGAATTTCGGAGCAGAGGTTCGACATCGTGATGCGGCCCTTGATCGGGTTCGCGCGGTTCACGGTGTCTTCGAAGACGATGTACGGGTAGCCGGACTCGAACTGAATTTCAGCGAGGGTCTGGAAGAAACGACGAGCGTTAATTTTCTTCTTGTGAATGCGGCCGTCGTCAACCATCTCGCGGTACTTCTCAGAAACGGAGATTTCAGAGAAGGGAACGCCGTAGACGCGCTCGACGTCGTAGGGGCTGAACAGGTACATGTCCTCGTTGTTACGCGCGAGTTCGAACGTAATATCGGGGATCACAACGCCCAACGACAGGGTCTTGATGCGGATCTTTTCGTCAGCGTTTTCACGCTTCGTGTCGAGGAACTGCATGATGTCCGGGTGGTGTGCGCTGAGGTAAACGGCACCCGCACCCTGACGCGCACCCAGCTGGTTCGCGTAAGAGAAGGAGTCCTCCAGAAGCTTCATGACCGGGACAACGCCACTGGACTGGTTCTGGATCTTCTTAATCGGAGCGCCGGCTTCACGCAGGTTCGTCAGCGACAGGGCGACGCCACCACCGCGCTTCGACAGCTGAAGAGCAGAGTTAATGCCACGGGCGATCGACTCCATGTTGTCTTCGATACGTAGCAGGAAGCAGGACACGAGTTCGCCACGCGCAGCCTTGCCAGCGTTCAGGAACGTCGGGGTTGCAGGCTGGAAACGGCCGGCCATGATCTCATCCACGAACTGCTGGGCAAGCTTCACATCTCCGCGAGCCAAGTACAGGGAGACCATCGCAACACGGTCTTCGAAACGCTCCAGGTAGCGCTTACCGTCGAACGTCTTCAGCGTGTAGGACGTGTAGTACTTGAACGCGCCGAGGAACGTGGGGAAGCGGAACTTGTGCGCGTAGGCGCGCTTGAACAGGTCCTTGATGTCCTGGAACTCGTACTGGTCCAGAACAGCCTGCTCGTAGTAGCCCTCTTCAACCAGGTATTCCATCTTTTCTTCCAGGTCGTGGAAGAAGACGGTGTTCTGGTTGACGTGCTGCAAGAAGTACTGGCGAGCTGCCTTACGATCCGCGTCGAACTGGATCTTGCCATTGGCATCGTAGAGGTTCAGCTGGGCGTTCAGAGCGTGGTAATCGAGCTCTGGGTTACTGATTTCTTCTACGCCTGTGTCGGTGAGATTTTCTGCCAAAACTCTTTCAGTCCTTCTCGAACTCGTGAGACGTCCTCGGGGGTTCCGAGTAGCTCGAACTTATACATATGGGGGATACCCAGCTTCGCTGCAACGATATCGCCTGCGAGGCAGTACGCGGTGCCGAAATTCGTATTTCCTGATGAGATGACTCCCACGCAGTGAGACCTGTTACCCGGGTCGTTGAGGAAGGCGATGACCTGCTTGGGAACCGCGCCCTTGAGGTTGCCCCCGCCGTATGTGGGAACAATCAGCACGTAGGGCTGGTCGACGTGCAGGAACTCGTCGCTTTTCAGCAGCGGGATGCGCTGTGCGGGCAAGCCAAGCTTCTCAACGAACCGGCGAGTATTCCCGGTTGCTGAGGAAAAGTAAACGATGTTCACCATGATGGACCTGCCGTTTGTGCTGTGGTGTGGTGCGCCGTGCGCCTAGGTGCGATTTGATTCTATTGATGAAGTCGGACACCTCAGTACTGTTTGAGAATGTCGCCGGGGATCGTCATCGCGTTCGTGAAACTCTGTCCTTGAACGCAGTTCGCCCCGGCCACCTATCGGTAGCCGGGACAGAAGAAAAGATCAGGCCTGGCCGACTGCGAGGGGAGTTGCGGCAGCTGCCGCAACGGCGACGGCTTTGATGCGGTCCGGGCGGAAGCCACTCCAGTGGTTATCGCCAGCCATGACGACGGGAGCCTGCTGGTAGCCGAGGCCCTTGATGTAATCGAGCGCTTCGAGGTTTTCCGTCACGTCGATCTTCGTGTAGTCAAGACCCTGCTTGTCGAGAGCGCGGCAGGTTGCGTCGCACTGGGGGCAACGGGGCTTCGAGTAGACGGTGATCGTCATGGGATTCTCCAAATTAAAGGGATGGAAACGCGTATCTTCAAGGGTTATCCCGAAGATGTCTTAACACTACACCTTGTGGGTGCTTGAAGGAATAGACACAACATGTTGTGGTCGTAACGTTGTGTGACTCAGCCTGTGGATAGAGGGAGGCGGATCTGTGAATACGGTGTGGATGGACTTACTGTTCATATAAGAATTGTCCGTTGAACCATAGGTAAACCGTTTTACAGAGCCCCTCAAAGAGGGCATGATTATGCGGAAATTACACGATTGTCATTCTTCGGTTCCGGGTCCACACGCATGTGCATGGAGGGCGAACACATATGTGCATACCTGTGGATAACCTCGAATGCGAATGGAAAAAACTGCCTCAAAACTCGTGTGTGGCGTCGGCGTGTCGCATATGCCAGACCACTACATGTAGGGGGTGGATTGAGTACACCGTCCCTATATGTAGGGGTCGTGGTAGATGAACCACTACTACTAGTGGCGCGCCTGTTGGGTACCGTTACTAGAGGTAAATGTCCCTACTCTAGTGGGAGCAGATGATGTGAGCTCAGCATTCGACGACGTTCACGGCCAGGCCGCCCGCCGACGTTTCCTTGTACTTCGACAGCATGTCGTTGCCGGTTTGGCGCATCGTTTCAATGACGGCATCCAGCGACACCGTATGCCGACCATCGCTCCAGAGGGCCATACGCGCCGCGTTAATCGCCTTCACCGCGGCGATCGCATTACGTTCGATGCAGGGGATTTGAACCAGGCCAGCAATAGGGTCGCAGGTCAGCCCCAGTGAATGCTCCATCGCAATTTCCGCGGCATTCTCAACTTGTTCGGGGGTTCCACCCAATGCTTCGGCCAAGCCTGCGGCCGCCATCGCGGCCGCTGAACCAACCTCGCCCTGACAGCCAACTTCAGCACCAGCAATCGACGCGTTCGTCTTAATCAGCGAGCCAACCGCCGTTGCTGCAAGCAAGAAATCATGGACTGTCTTACGCCTGCGCGCCCACGCCTCCCCGTGAATGTCGGAAGCGTCGGAAAGAACCTCGACCCCCTTTGAGCCGAAACGCACACGAGCCAAAGGAGCCTCTGGTGAGTCGAACAGCGCCGGAGCCGATGCGGCACCAATCGTTGCACCAGCTTCAGGGCAGTAGGAGACCAGGTAGCCGAGGACCGCAGGAATCACGCCCGCGGCGCCATTCGTCGGCGCGGTGACGATGCGGTGGCCGGCAGCGTTCTCTTCGTTGACCGCCAGCGCGAACAGGTTCACCCAGTCCATCGCGCGCATCGGGTCGTCGGGGCTCGAGGCCCAGGGTGCGCCGGGAAGCGATTCGCAGCCGGTGCGAGCACGTTCGGACAGTTTTGTGCTCAGTGCTTTCGCGCGACGAGGGACATCCAAACCACCCGGAAGAATGCCACTGGCACTGGTTCCGGCATCCACGCACTCAAACATCGTGTCCGCGATCGCATCCAAATACTCATCGACTTCTTGAGCAGTTCGCACAGCTTCTTCATTACGACGAACCAGCTCGGAGATGCGCAAACCAGACTGCTTACACTCGTGGAGCAGGCGTGCACTGGTCGTAAAGAGGAACGGCGCAGGAGCATCAATTGTCGCGGCGCTCATGCCGGTCGCCAGCGATGCGACCTGAGGATTATTCACGTCATCATTCGTCTGCACCATCACGAAACCACCGCCCACCGAGTAATAGGTGTGCTCCAGAATCTTCTCGTGGCCATCAGCTTCGCGCCACGCCGTGATCGTCAGAGCGTTCACGTGATACTTCAACACCGTGCGCGGAACGAAACGAATATCGCGCGCAATATCAAAAGGAACCTGACCGCACGGAGTCGGCAAGAAACCGGTCGCGGCAATCGTCGGGAAAATACCCTCAACCGTATCGATCTCAACGCTCTCCGGGCTGTAGCCCGCAAGGCCCAGCAAGACTGCGCGGTCAGTGTTGTGCCCGCGACCCGTCGCGCCAAGCGAACCGAACAGGTCGATCATAATGCGGCACGGCGCCTTAGACTCCGCCCCTTCTTCGGGGGAACGTTGAGGCGTGGAGGCGGCCTCGTCCCCTTCATCTCTGGCGAGCAACGACGCCAACTCGCCTGTAAACGCAAGACCGGCGCGCATCGGACCAACTGTGTGTGACGACGACGGGCCGATACCGATGCGGAACATGTCGAAAACCGACAGGGGGTGCGCGGCCTGAGAAGCGGGAACCTCACCGGAAAGCACGGCAGCGGGAGTTGCCTCGCCAGCGGCGAAACGATCTGGCGTCACCTGAGCAAGCGGAAGAGCGGTCGGAGAATCGGCGGCGTCAAAAGTCATGCGAACTATTGTGCGCTTTCGTCACCGTAAGAGCGAACCGTAGACTGGGCGCTATGACAATCAGCATCGAATTTCCCGTTCGTCCGACCGTCGTCGCCATCATCCAATGCGCTATGGAAATGGAAGCGGCACCCCTGCGCGCCGCGTTGCACCCCTGCGCCGGTAGCGACACCGTCACCGAACTCGTCGTCGGAATGGAGGGCCACGCACAACAGCGCTTCGCGCTCGGTGCTCTTGACGGTCACGACGTTCTGCTTGTGAAAAGCGGAATCGGTCTGGCGAACTCCGCGTCCGCGACCGCGCGCGCCCTCACGCTGGTTGATACTCCCATCGTCATCGCAGCGGGCACCACCGGTGGACTCGCCGCGGACATCAACGTTTCCAACATCGCTGCCGGCACCTCGACCATCTACTCCCAAGCCGACGCCACCGCCTTCGGCTACGCCATGGGCCAGGTCCCGCAGATGCCCGAAGACTACCGATCCTCCGACGAAACCGTTGCTCGCGTCGCCCTGCTTGCCAAGTCCGACGCCCTCACCGTCATGACCGGTCGCGTCCTGTCCTCCGACTCGTTCATCACCGCCCCCATTGCCCAGCCCATGCGCGAAAAATTCCCGGATGCTATTGGCGCTGACATGGAAACCTGCGCCATGGCGGAAGTCGCCTGGTCCAGCGGTGTTGACTGGGTTAGCCTGCGCGCCGTCTCCGACTTGTGTGGCCCCACTGCCGACCAGGACTTCCACATGGACTCCGAAAAGGCAGCCGGCATTAGCGCGCTCGCGGTCCGCACGTTCCTAACGCTCTAACCTGCATTTTTAAATCGGAAGGATCCCAGTGAAACGAGTTCTGATGGTCTGCACCGGCAACATCTGCCGGTCGACGATGGCCCACCAGATTCTGCTTGAAGCCGCGCGCGACGCTGGCGTCGATATCGTCGTGGATTCCGCAGGAGTTTCCGACGAAGAAGAAGGCAACCCGGTCGACCGTCGCGCTGCTCGGGTCTTGCGTGAATACGGCCACGAGGTCCCCAACCATCGTGCGCGCCAGATCCGCATGAGCGAACTGGCGGACTGGGATCTGATCCTTGCGATGACCGGCCATCACCTGTCTGCATTGAACCGCCTTCGCGATCGCGCCGGGCTGAGTGCCGGTGCGGCTTCTGATTCACGAGGTTCCGCTGGGCCTGATATCCGTTTGTTCCGTGATTTTGATCCGCAGGCTACTCCGTCAGACCGTGATGTCCCCGACCCGTGGTACGGCGGATATCAGGACTTTGTCGAGACACTCGAGACGATTGAGCGCACGACGCCGTTCATCGTGGAAGAGCTGTCGAAGTAACGAAGCGACTAGGCAGTGACCGTGTCATTGTCACGCTGAGTTGCGGGTTGCCCGCTCATTTTCAGAACCTCGCGGCCGGGCTCAGCCATGAATGACACAACCGTGAATCCGAACGCGACGATGCCACTGATGATGAAGATCCACTGAATCGAGAATCGATCAGCCAGCGGCCCGAATGCGATCATGCCAATTGGCATACCGAGCACTGCAACGATGTTGATCAGCGAAAACACGCGACCCATGTACGTCTGTTCGACCGTGGTCTGAACCAGTGTCATGACCGGTGCGGAGAAGAACGGGATTAGTAGCGCGATGATGAACGTCAGTACGAACAGGGTGAACAGGCCGACGGTCGTCCCCAGGAATGGCGTCAGGCCAAGGGTGGCGGACAACAGGCCGAAGCTCCCGCACGAGTAGAGAAGCATCCGGCTCTGATTCCACTTCACGGCAAAGGTCGCGATTGCCAGACCGCCCAGCACCATGCCCGCTGAGAATGAGGTTTCCATGACCGTCAGCGGCCAGACAGCGTCGGTGAAGTCGCGCGCGATCATCAGTGGCACCATGAAGCTCGGTGCGACGATCAGCGTGAAGATTACCGTGTAGAGGACTATCAGCCAGAGGATCGTGCGGTGTCCCGCGACGTAGCGCAGGCCGTCCATCAGATCGTGAGCGAACGACTTTTCATCTTCGCCGCCACCTCGCAGCGTCGCAACGGGGATCGTCAGGACAATACCGACACCGATCAGGGCAGTGACAACGTCGATCCAGAAGGTAGGAACCAGGCCACCCCAGCCGTAGACTGCGCCCGCGACCACCGGAGACAGCAGCGCCATCGCCGAGTTAATCGTCTGATTAATGCCGTTCACGCGCATGAGCTGACTGGTTGGGGTCAGCTGTGGTAAGAGCGCGCCAACCGCGGGCTGTTGGAAGCCGGCGCCTACGGAGCGAATGAAGACCGCGCCGTAGATCAGCCAGAGTGAGGTTTCGCCCGCCATCATTGCTATTGCCAATCCTAGGGTGACCAGCGCAATGATCGAGTCGGAAACGGCGATCACCGTTCGACGGTTCATTCGGTCGGCAAGCGTGCCACCAAACAGAGACAGGATCGCTTGGGGGACGAAAGCGACAAC
Organism: Pauljensenia sp. OF14-1SRA; assembly: GCF_027694595.1. Taxonomy (NCBI): domain Bacteria; kingdom Bacillati; phylum Actinomycetota; class Actinomycetes; order Actinomycetales; family Actinomycetaceae; genus Pauljensenia; species Pauljensenia sp. OF14-1SRA. The sequence continues at coordinate 212,832 of NZ_JAQEVQ010000002.1, forward strand.
GGCGTACAGGGTGATGACCCACCCGGTCTTGAGCGTCAGCGTCAGGTACCACATGATCGCAAACTGCACGATCGAGGAGCCGAACAGGGAAATCGCCTGCGCGATCAGGAATAGGGTGACGCGACGCTTCCAATGCGGGTCGTTTTCCGCGGGTGCGTCGAGGGTTTCGCTCATAGACGAGGCCACCTCCACGGGATCCGCGTTCTCCTGGTCTAAAGGGCGGGTCTCATCGGCGTTAGGCGAGGTGAGGCTGTCAGTCATGTATGAAACACTAGCAATACCTAGCAATATCAAGGGTTATTGTGTGCGCCGAGCGCGCGATGTCACCGTTACTCTCCTGTTTGGGGCGAGACGATCGCATCGGCGCGCGATGCGCATTCGGCGACCAACTCAATGTTGGGGGCGTCCACGGTGCGCACCCAGTGGGCGGCATCTGCGCGACATTTCCCGAATGCTTCGTGGCGGGTGACGAGGCGCCGCATGACAGCGTCTGTCGGCGTATCAATGTGGACAAGGAAGTCAATGTGCCCGCGAGCCTCGCGCCACCCCGGTTCGTCGAATGCTAGGTAGTTGCCTTCGGTGATGACGATGCCCTCAGTTGGAATCAGGATGGACGCTGCGACAGGTTCGTGCAGGCCACGGTTGTAGTCGGGAGCAAAAACGGGGTGCTCGCTCGCTTGAATGCGTGCCAGCAGGGTCTCGTACCCCCAGATGTCAAACGTGTCGGGAGCGCCCTTGCGGTCGTGGCGCTCCAAGTCGTCCAGCACGGCATTCGACATGTGGAAGCCATCCATCGGCGCGATGCCGGCCACCGCAACATCGGCAGTTTCAAGGATTTCTGCGACGAGGGCTGCAACGGTGGTCTTCCCGGTTCCGGGAGGGCCGGTCAGACCGAGGACACGAATGTTTTCTCCGTTTGCCAGCCGGTGAAGGACAAGGTCAACGACCTGTTGAGCGACGGACAGTGACGCGGACGCGCGTTCACCGTAGATGGCGTAGGGTGCCGATCCGCTGATGGAGCCAGCGGGTTGATTGCCTGCGGTGTCAGTGTGTGTGCTCATGCTCGAAACCTCATCGTTCTAGGGCGGAGCGGAAACGGTAAATGAAAGAGCCGGCTGCGACGCGCGCAACCGGCTCGATGAAATCAGGCGTTTGCCGTGATCGTCGGCAGTGTCGACCAGGGGAAGTTGATCCACTTGTCGGTTTCTGCCCAGATGTAGTCGGGGGTGATGATCGAGCGTGATTTCTTGTAGATGCAGATGCTGCGCGCGTCAACCTTCACTTGGTTTTCACCGTCGAGGGACAGGCCGTCTTCGGCGATCATGTCCATGACCATCTTGAGGGTCTTGCCGGAGTCTGCGACGTCGTCAACGACCAGGACTCGCTTGCCTTCCATCGCGGAAATATCCATGAGCGGAGGAAGTAGGACCGGCGCTTCGAGGGTTTCGCCAACGCCGGTGTAGAACTCGACGTTCATGGTGCCACATGCCTTGACGTCCATTGCGTAGGAGATGGCGCCCGCAGGGATCAGGCCACCGCGCGCGATGGCGACGATCAGTTCGGGGATCCAGCCGGAGTCAACGATCTGCTGAGTGAGTTCACGGCTTGCAATGCCGAAACCTTCCCACGTGAGAACCTCGCGATCTGCAACGTCGGGAACGTCCGTGGACTGAGCAGTGGTGGTGTTCGGCTGATCCGTCATGTCACTCCCTGGGTAGTGGCTTTATGGTGGTCGGCTATGGGTGGGCCGTCCAAATAAACCAAATAAAGAACTTAGGGACAAGAGTAGTACTCCGCGCGCGGTGGGTGATACCGACATTGGGTGCGGAAGTGATGGTCGTGTCACTGTTCGTGTTCAGTTGCGCAACTTCGTGCGCGTGGGGGACGAGGCCGCGCTCGATTGCTCAGCCTGCCAGCCTGCTACCGGCGCGGTTTTGGGTGGCCTCAGGCGCGTTCGATGCGCCCAAGTTCTTTGAGGTAGGCGGTGCCGGGGTTACGTGGATGCCCTTTATATGTCCAGGTCAGAATGCGTTCGACGTCGAAGTGTCGCGCGCAGTGTCCGCAGGCAGTGACGCGACGCGGCGGTCGGTAGAGCTTGCGTTGTGCTCCGCATTTGGGGCAGGTTCCGACCCAGGGTTCGTCCGGGGAAGGCAGATGCGAGGGGAGTCGTGCGTCATCGGGTGCGCCCAGATCGCGAGCAACCTTCCGCCAGGTTGCATCGTGGTGATGGTCTGGGCCGACAAGGGCGTGCGCGATTTCGTGGAGGATGACGCCACGAACGGTGTCCCGATCATAGAGATCGGTGAGCGGTCCGGACAGAGTGATCGTCTTCGCCCGGTAGACGCAGGATCCTGCTCGGCGCTTTGCCGTGTCGAATTTGAATGTCCAGTCGCCCAGTTCGGCGGCGTCCATCAGTATGCGCGCTTCTTTTCGTGCGATTCGTCGATCCATTTCAGATCGTCTCAATCAGGCCGAGGACGCGTTTCGCCGACACCTTGTTGGGCGTGCCCAGCTGTTGGGCGAAGAAGGAGACGCGCAGTTCTTCAATCAACCACCGTACGTGCGAGATCGTTGTAGCCGACTTCGCGTTGTAAGGGCGCGCGCGAACGCTCTCTTCGGCTTCGCCCAAAGCGTCGAGGATCTCGTGAATCCGGTCCATATCCTCCAGATCGCGATCAAGGGCTCTGAGGGACGAGGCTGCGCGTTCAATACGCATCGCTCCAGCTCTCAAATAGCGCGCCAAGTGAGGCATCGCCGATAGGGGCGTATCACAAACAAAACCCGGATACATCAGAGAATCAACGTGATCTCGCACGTCAGCAACTGTTTCGCGCATGGATTCTTCCGTGTGAGAGCGGATCGCGGACTCAACATCGCCGTGGGCTTCCATGGCTCGTACAACGTAGCCGAGAATCTCGTAGACCCTGTCCTCGTGCAGGTTTCGTGCGCGATTGGCAAGGTCTTCGAATAAGGCTGCGTCTCGAATCGCCCCGGGGCCGGCCTGGCCTGACAATTCATCTACTAGCGAGAGGGCGGAAGCCAACTGGGCGTCCGCAATCAGCGCAGCGGTATCCGGGTAGGGCGATGCGGCGAGCATCAGAGCTTGACGTCCCGTCCAACGTGTCGTCACTCGAGTCTGTTGCAAGCGAACTCGGCGAACCAACAGGCGTGCAAGGCCCTCGCGATGATGGCGGTCAGCGTCATTCGAATTCGCCATGAGTCTTACGCCAGCGCTCGGATCTGTGGCGCTACCTTGAGCGACAAGCGCGGGGAAGCCACGCAGTGTCATCACCTGGGTACCTTGCGAGCTGGATGTTTGACCAGGAGAGTCAATCGACCGGGGAAGCGGGTCAGCTGGGAAATCTGTCAGCCCATCAACGTGCAGGTGAGTAGCAACCTCGGGGGAACCATCGGAATCTGAATGCGCATGACCAGCGTTGGTCTTCGCTTCGCTGAAGCCCGCACGCGAACTATCATTGCGCGAACTGGGGTGGCCTCGTCGATTGGAGCGATCCTGTGTGGCGTCGAGAAGAGCCTCGGCGACAGCGCCTCGCACCGCGTCACGAATCGCATTGTCTGCTGACGCTGCCAACGTGCGCTGCAGGTATGTGAGGTCGGTGCCCGAACCGAGTTCAGCGCCGTGCGAATCAACAACGCTGAATGTCATCCGCAGATGCGCGGGTAGGTTGCCGTGAGCGTGCGCAAGGTGAGAATCGCTCAGATCGACTCCGCGCAGAATCCTAACTGCGGTGCGGAAAGCCTCGCTGAATGAAGGGCGTTCTCTTGACCAATCAATCACCGCCGACCGTGGTGGGGTCGCGGGTGTCTTTTCAGCCTGAGGTTCTGGCATCGGCGCAGGCTTCTTTCCACGATCATTCTGCTTCGCATTCCCCGTCGTGGCACCCCAGCGAGCAAGACGATCCATCGCTGCCGTCAGGCTCATCGGATCGACCTCCGTAGAAGCCTCGTCACCGTTCTTGGACGACGTGGCTGCGCCGGAATGTTGTGAAGCGACGCCGGACTCGGCTTCGGTCAAGGTTCCCGCGAGCGCGCGCTCCATCCATGCTCCGGCCTGAGCGCCGACCTCGGGCGCGGGAGCAAGTAGACGACGCTGAGCTTTCGGCAGAGCACGAATCGACTCAGTAATGAGCTCGATCAGCATGCCGGGAACCAACCAGTCCGTGCCACCATCATTGACGCGTTGCAGGACCTCAATCGGGATTGTCATCGTGACGCCGTCGCGCGCACTGCCGGGCGTGAACGCATACGACAGATCAAGCTTCAGACCGTTCGATTCCCAGGTATCGGGGAAACCGTCAGCATCTTGGCCGATCCCTCGCGGAAGAAGCAGGGCAGAAGTATACGTCAGAAGGTCAGGATGCTTTTGGCGCGTGTGTTTCCACCAGCGATTGAAATGCCCGGCAGACACAATATCGTCGGGAAGCAGGTCGTCGAAGAACGCGAAACGCGCGTCCTCGTCAGCAACCAAACCGTGGGTGCGCGAGCGTCGTTCGACTTCGCGCGCCTGCTCCAGTAGCTCATCGTTCGTCTTTTGGAAGCGGTGGCGTTCGCGCCATTCGCCGTTCACCAGCGCGTGGCGGATGAACATTTCACGGGCGAGTATCCGCGCCGTCAGTGCAGTGTCAGTGGTCGACGAGGCCGGGATCTCCACCTCATCGATCGGCGGGGTGGTGCTCGACGAAGATGCCTTATTCGACTGCTCGGGCGTTTCATTGCTGGGAGCCAATTTCGCTAAGTCGTCGCCATCGCTGGATGTATCGAAGCTGGTCGACGGCAGATTGAGGGCATCAGCCAACGCCATCGCAAGGAAGTCACGGCCAACAGAGCCGATCTCGGTACGAGAACGACGATCCGACGCAGGTACGCCCAGCAGGCCCTGAGCGATTCCGGCCAAGGAACCTGCCGTGACCACCCGAGACGAGCGTGAATCTGAACCCGCGTCAATCACCTGGTCACCCAAACGCCCTAGCAAGACAGGACGGTCGGCAACCAAAGTCAGCCCGTAGAGAAGGACCTTTTCCTTCACCATTGCCGCACCCTTGGCGCTCGACCAGAAAGGCTCGGAATAAACGCGCTTCAACAGTGGGCGAGCCACCGGCTCAATCCACACCGGATCAATCCGCGCAACAGTGCGAGCAAAGAGGCGACTGGTTTCAACCAATTCAGCGGTCATCACCCACGCAGGATGTGATCGCGCTAAACCTGAACCCGGCCAAATTGTGAAGTGAGTACCGCGAGCACCCTGATAATCACGCTTTGCCTGATCCCACGAACCCAAGTTCGACAGGAAACCAACAAGCAGTGATCGGTGAATCTGGTCGGCATCCACACTGCGCGAACCATCCGTGAAGGCCACAACCGCACGCGCTGCCGCATCAGTCAAACCGCCCACTTTAGCCGCATGAACAACATCGCTAGACGACGGAATATCAATCGGATGCACATCCAACCCGAGCGGACGCGCCATCTGTTGCAACTGAACAACAACGTCACGCCACTCGCTAAAACGCAGGTAGTGCAGGAACTCTGCCCGACACATGCGACGGAACGCCGCACCCGATAGATCCCTCTGCTGGACTGCCAAGTAGCGCCACAAATTCAAGTAGGTGACGAAGTCAGACTTGGGATCCGCCAAGCGAGCATGAGCAGCATCGGCAGCCGCCTGATGTTCAGTGGGGCGCTCGCGGACATCCTGAATTGAAAGTGCAGCCACGATGACAAGGACTTCGGAAGCACAGCCGTTGACGTCGGCTTCCAGAAGGATTCGCCCCAGCCGGGGATCAATCGGCAACCGCGCCAAATCACGACCAATTGCAGTCAAGCGGTATCCAAAGGAACGCCTTGAACCTACGCCACCAGCACTGTTTGAATCCACGCCCTTCGTGCTCAATGGCGAAGACATGTGCGTGGCCTTGTCATCTTCTACGAGAGCGCCAATTTCCACCAGAGTCGCGATGCCATCGCGAACCGCGCGGTGCTCGGGCGGGTCGAGGAAGGGGAAGTCGGCAATTGAACCGAGGCCCAGCGCCGCCATCTGCAGGATGACCGACGCGAGCGAGGTGCGCAGGATTTCCGGTTCGGTGAAGCGAGGACGATTCTCGTAGTCACGCTGCGAAAAGAGGCGGATTGCGATGCCATCAGCGACGCGACCACAGCGTCCAGCCCTCTGATTAGCGCTGGCCCGCGACACCGCTTCAATCGGCAGTCGCTGCACCTTCGTCCGGTTGGAATAGCGAGAAATACGCGCAAAACCAGGGTCAATGACATAGCGAATGCCCGGGACAGTCAGCGAAGTTTCCGCAACGTTGGTTGCCAGAACAACGCGGCGTAGTCGGTGGTTCTCGAATACGCGATGCTGCTCGACTGCACTCAGGCGCGCGAACAGCGGAACGATTTCAATATCCGTCGGGCGAGCCTTCGCGGTCTCACCCGCTTTTACCCCGCGCGGACCCAGATGGTCGAGTAGTGCCTGTTCGGTATTGCGGATGTCGCGTTCGCCCGGCAGGAAAACAAGGATGTCCCCGTCGCCCTCACCCGCAAGTTCGTCAACGGCGTGACAGATCGCTGTCTCAACATCAGTGTCCTCGCCGAGCCCGTACCCGAGCGACGGCAGATCATCGTCAGAGTCTTCCAAGACCAGCTGTTCTGCGCCTAGGTTCAGATTATCGTCTTCCATCGACGAGGCGTCGCCCGCTTTCTGGTCAGTGCCCGGCGTGGACGACGAGTAGTGCGTCATCACGTCAGCGGTGAGGGGGCGATAGCGGATTTCGACGGGAAAGGTGCGACCCGAGACTTCAATAACAGGTGCCGGCTGCTTCAACGTCCCACGACCGGGCAGACCATCCCACACACCGAAGTGCTCAGCGAAACGCTTCGAGTCGATCGTCGCCGAGGTGATGATGACTTTCAAGTCCGGGCGCGCCGGAAGCAGGCGAGCCAGATAGCCCAAGATGAAGTCAATGTTCAGGCTGCGTTCGTGGGCCTCGTCAATAATCAGTGTGTCGTAGCGACGAAGCAACGGATCGGACTGGATTTCTGCCAGCAGAATGCCGTCGGTCATCAGTTTGACTAGGGTGGTGGGCCCGACCTCGTCCGTGAAACGCACCTGATAGCCGACAACCTGGCCAGGTTCGCGTCCAACTTTTTGCCCGAGTTCTTCAGCGATGCGGTCAGCGACCGAACGTGCTGCGATACGCCTGGGTTGAGTGTGTCCGATCATTCCGGAGACGCCACGACCCAGCTGCATACAGATCTTCGGGAGTTGCGTGGTCTTACCCGAACCCGTTTCACCAGAAACGATAACAACCTGGTGGTCACGTATCGCCTGAGCGATTTCGTCGCGGCGAGCACTGACCGGCAGGTCAGGGAAAGATACGACGGGGATTGCGGCTGTGCGCGCGGCCAGCTGTTCGGGAGTGAATGGCTTAAACGTGTGCGCGTGTTCGCGTTGAGGACTGCGCCTACGACGAGGATTGTGGTGTGGCTGGGTAGCAGAGTGTCCGTTGCGCTCGGGGGAATCTATGGGAGTACGAGGCTTCTGCCCTCCGCGACTTTTACGCTTCTGCCCCTTGCGCGCAGTGCCCTTTTTTGACGTGCCAGAATTCTGCGGGCGCGTTCCACCGCCACGGCGACCGCGCTGAGGCGACCCCGATTCATTGGAAGGCACTGGTTTTTCTGGCACCCGCCCAGTCTAACGAGGCACGTTCACACGTGCGGAGCGAGAACAGTGCGCGTGTGGATAAGTGCCACGACCAATAGCTACTTGTGGATAAGTAGCCTCGTATTCACGCCCTACGCCAAGGACTGTCATGCCGTTCGGATCCATCCGTAGCGAAATGGGAGATCCGTCAATGGTGCTGATCATTGAACAGGCGGCGAGTTTTGCTCCCTTGCGGCACAGGTTTGTTCGAACCGTGTTCTGTTCGATCTGTTCTGCGATCTGACCCGGCATGCCACACACGTTGAAGCAACCGTTTTGGAGCCCGTACATCAGCCTGTCGGAAATATAGGGGGCAGTGAACGCATCATTCTTTGTCGATGCGGCATCGAAGACCCTGTCATTTCTTCCCACAAAGATGCGAGTGTGAAGCGTTGTGGGCAAGATTGAGTTATGCACGCACTTTTCGCTGGTCTGACGACACTTGACGTCATCCATGCCCTCGACCACGAGCCAAATATTGCCACCAAAACAACCTCCACGGATCATGTGATGGCAGCGGGCGGCCCGGCAACGAATGCTGCGGTTACCCTTTCCGCCCTTGAGAAAGCCGCGGGGTGCGCTAGGGAGGCAGCCTCGTCGATCAGTCTGCTGAGCGCCATCGGTGAGGGGATGATTGCCAGCGCGATCAGCGCGGACCTCGCCAGCGCCGGCGTGCATCTGCTGGATGCGACCAGCGCGGATTCAGTGCAGAAGACGCCCGCGATTTCCTCCATAGTTGAGCACCCGGGTGGCAGGATGGTCGCTTCCACCAATGCGCGGATCGACATCGACGTGCACGAGGCCGCCAATCTGCTCGACTTTGTACTGGTCCAGGGCGGAGCTCCGGACGTTGTCCTTATTGACGGCCACAATCCTGCGATTGCCGACTGCGTGTTGCGGGTGGGGACATTGGGGGAGCCCGGTCCTGATGAGGATCCTTTCGTGCACCTAGAAGCCAAGCCGTCGCACCAGCGGATCCTTGATGGTGGGTCGTGGAAGCCGTGGCTCACCCCGCTGTTGGGGTTCGTTGATATTGCGGTGGTGTCTGCTGACTTCTGTCCGCCGTTGCTGAATGAGCCGACCGGACCCGAGGTTGCCAGCTTCCTCGCCGGTTTCGGAATTACGCGGACGATCCGCACGCGAGGATGCGAATCGGTGCAGTGGTATTGGGATGGGCGAGAAGGTGAAACCGAGGTTGATCAGGTGGATGCCATCTCAACCCTGGGTGCGGGCGACGTTTTCCACGGTGCGTTCGCATGGGCGGTGGGCAGACTGCACGTAGCTGATGCGCCAATACCCAAGGACCCGAGTGATTTGATTCGTTTTGCGTCGCGTATCGCCGGGTTCTCGACGACGAAGTTTGGTACACGTTCGTGGTGCGAGGCGCCGGAAGTGGTGACCGCGGTCGAGGAGTTCCTCGGCTCGTTTGCCTAAGGTATGGTCAAATCCTCGCGTTAGGTGTGGCTAAATCCTCGCGTAACCTATGGCTAAATCCTCGCGCTCTGATACATATTTCCATATGGAAACCGCAGTAGTTCGCCATTTGTGGCCGGTGTTGTTTGGGTGGGCGATAAACTGTCGATGCCGGATTTTTCGGTGTTAACTCAACGGAGTCCAGACACGCCGACCTCGCTACGTGCAGTCGCGCTAGCGACGAACTACGGGCACCCACCGGGTCGCCCATTCGAGCGATGGAGCATCCAGGGCCTCGACCTTTTCACCCATGCCAAATGATGCATCAGAGACGATTTCGACGCGCGAGCCGTCGGGTAGCAGGTGGAACACGTCCTGCGTGGCGGCAAGCAGACCGAACTCGGCGTCGACGCTGTCGTGGATCACCAAGGTCGGCTGTTCCAAGCCGGCCAGAAGCTTGTCCGAATCGGTCAGCGACAAGTCGATCAGCGTCTGCTTCGAGATTGTGAACTGTCGGCGGATCGAAGGTGAGTCGTCAGCGATCGTGGTCGCGCCGATCTCTTCCAAGTCGCGCAACTGGTCGTCAGAGAAAATCTGTGTCCAATCGACCGACATAGGACCAAGCGATGGTGAGGACAAAACGTAGGCGAGCACATTGACCGGCCGAGCTGCTAGCGCCACCGTCGCGCCGAATGAATGCGCATGAATGAGTTGGCGAGCAAACCCCTGGTCGGCAAGCCAACCGGACGCTGCACGCAGGTCTTCAACCTCAGCGTCCAAGGTAATAATTTCGTCGCCGGACTCACCGTGACCCGAATAATCGAACTCGAGCGTGGCGTAGCCTGCCGCGCGGTAGAGACGAGCAAGACGATCAAAGTGTTCAGCCGAGTGACGATCAGCGAGGAACGAATGCGAGAAGAGAACCGCTGCGTCACCAGTGTCAACGGGGTTAATGAACGTCCCCGCCAGCGAAACGCTACGAGGGGTCAGGATTCGGATCTCACTCACGAACTCCAACGTAGTGGGAATGGAACAATCAAGCGACCGCAATCCCGCTAGGTGTACGTTTGTGAACTTCTCAATCTTGATCGTTGATTGGATTGTTCTGCCTGTAGGGTTGAAGTAATCAGATCGCGCCGGTTTTTCGCCGAGCGTCACGACAAACAGGAGTTTTCATGGGAACCAGGTTTGGATTGCTTCTTGGTCTTGGAGCCGGCTACGTGCTGGGCACGAAAGCTGGTCGTGAACAGTACGAGAAGATCCGCATTGGCGCATCGAAACTCCGCCGATTCCCGGTCGTCGCAAAGCCCCTCGATGCAGCGGGCGAAAAGGTGTCGGACATTGTCCGCGAGCAGGGTGAGCGCGTCACCGACAAGGTTGCTGACGTCGTAAAAGAGCGACTCTTCGGTGCTTCGGCAACTCAAAGTCAGCCGGCTCCCGTCGTCGACGATGACATCGAAATTCAAGTCGTTGGTCGCGAAAATAGCTGATTCTTATTCGTTTCTACCTTCGTGAACGAATAGTGACAGAACGTCACGGAGTCGTTGAATGACTAACACGTATCCCACTCCGCAGCGTCCGAAGAACGTTTCGAAAGCGCAGATCAAGCGCTGGCGTCGCCACCTTGCTGACGAACGCATGGAAGCGCGCACCTATCGGTCCCTCGCAGAACGCCGTACCGGCTCTGAACGCGAGGTTCTTCTGAAGCTTGCCGAAGCTGAACGCAGGCACGAGGAATACTGGCTGTCCCTGCTAGGAGATAAAGCGCTTCCAGCGCCTCGTCCGCGCCTTCGTACTCGCCTTGGCGCATGGCTTGCGCACATGTTCGGCACCATTTTTATTCTGGCGATGGCCCAGCGCGCCGAACAGCGCACCACCTATGACGCCGACGATGATGCGACGGCTCAAATGGCCGCTGACGAGCACATTCACGGCGAAGTGATCCGTGGGCTCACTGCTCGCTCCCGTGAAACTCTGGCCGGAACCTTCCGCGCCGCAGTCTTCGGAGCAAACGATGGCTTGGTTTCGAACCTTGCCCTGGTGCTGGGTGTGGCCGCAACCGGAATGGAACCGCACCTCGTCCTCGCGACCGGCGTTGCTGGTCTGCTGGCCGGCGCGCTCTCCATGGCAGCCGGTGAATGGGTGTCCGTCACCAGCCAACGTGAACTGCTCGACGCATCGATCCCCGATCCCGAAGCACACCAAGCTGTCCCGGACCTCGACGTTGACGCGAACGAACTGGAACTCGTGTTCCGTGCTCGTGGCGAAAGTCCCGAAGAAGCGCGTGCTCACGCCATAAAGGTATTCACCCAGGTCGCCCGCCCCGCCGGCTCAGAGTCCGGTGTCATCGCGGTGCGTGCCGCACTCGAAGGCGAGCTACCAGCTCACGCTGGCGCCACCGAACAGGTTGGTACGCCGTGGCATGCGGCGGCCTCGTCCTTCTTCTTCTTCGCGATCGGCGCTTTCTTCCCCCTGATTCCCTACCTCTTCGCTCTCTCCGGTCTGACAGCAATCGCCATCGCCGCCGCGATCGTCGGTGTCGCTCTGCTCTGCACCGGCGGAGTCGTCGGTATCCTCTCTGGTCAATCGCCCGCCCCTCGCGCAATTCGCCAGCTGGCAATCGGCTACGGTGCTGCGATTATCACCTACCTGCTGGGCCTAGCATTCGGCACCGCGGTCGCCTAGTACGCGCAATAGACGATGCCCCGCAGGAAACCAGACGCCTTCCACAGCGGACCACCAACCAGCAGATCCGTATCCGTCTGCGTCTCACAATGCGCCTCAGTATGCGCCGTCTGGTGAACACACACACCACGGAAAGCCAAGATAGTCCACAATGTCCGTGTGCTTGAAGCCCTCAACCATGCGTTACCGGATCTGTTTCGCGCCATCGACCTGATTGGCGTGTTGCTGAATGGCATCATCGGTGGTCGACTGGCACGCATGAAGCGCTTTGATGCCGTCGGTTTTGCGGTCCTCGCGATCATGTCGGCGCTCGCGGGTGGCATGCTCCGCGATGTTCTGCTCCAGGTGGGGCCTCCGGTTGCTTTAACTGACCCCTTTTATTTGGGGACGGCACTACTGGGTGCAGGTATCGCGATGCTCTGGAAGCTGGACTCGCGTCCGTGGCGTACTGCCCTGCTGGTCGCCGATGGCACCGTGCTTGGGTGTTGGGCAGCAACCGGCGCGTTGAAGACTCTCGACGCGGGGTTTGACGTTCTTCCCGCGATCATGCTGGGCATCATCACCGCAGTTGGTGGCGGTGCAATCCGTGATATTTCAGCCGGAAACGTCCCCCAAGTTTTTGGCGGGAACAACCTGTACGCGACGCCGGCGTTCGCGTCCGCTGTGATTACGGTGATCTTCTGGAAGTACGATCTGCCGATCATCGGAATGCTCGCCGCAACGATCGTCGGCATGGGCTTCACTGTTTTATCCCACTGGCGTAAGTGGCAGCTTCCCCAAGCGGGGGACTGGACGCTGACGGTCACGTCGTCGCAGTTGCGACGCCTGATGTCACCGGCAGCAAAGAAAGCTCTAGCAACGGCAGTTCTTGAGGAACAGGCTCAAAAGGCGAATGAAACTCACGAACAGTCGACGGGATCTTCAGATTCTTCAGGGAACAATCCCAGCTCTGATTCAACGAAAGGCGCATGAAAACCATGAGCTCACCGGCAACGACCGCCCCTAAAGCGGGCGGCGAAGCAACGATGCCCGTATGGGGGCCTCGTAAGACATTCAAAACACGCCACCTGTCGATGATGGCGCTGGGTAGCGCGATCGGCGCCGGCTTTTTCCTCGGTACCGGCGTCGCGGTCTCGGAAGCGGGCCCGGCCGTCCTGGTGTCTTACGTTCTTGCGGCACTGATTGCCGTGTCGGTGATGTTCGCGCTGTCGGAGTTGGCAAGCTCCCTGCCGTCGACCGGTTCCTTCTCCACCTATGCCGAGGTCGGTATCGGCCGCTGGGCAGGTTTCACGTCCGGTTGGTTGTACTGGGCGATGCTGGTGATGGTGCTGGGTCTCGAAATTACGGGTGCGGCAGCGATTTTCGTCAGCTGGTTCCCGTCGGTTCCGCAGTGGGTTGTGGCTCTGGCAATCGTTGTTGTGCTGGGTGGCGTGAACCTGATGGCCGCGCGCGACTTCGGTGAAGTTGAAGCGTGGCTTGCCGGCATCAAAGTCCTGGCAATCATTGTCTTCCTGCTGATCGGTATCGGTTTGGTGACGGGAATCGTCCCCGGTCGCACCGAGTCAATCGGTCAGACGATTCTGGGCCACGGCGGTTTTGCGCCGACGGGTCTGGCGGGTATCGCGGTCGCGCTTCTTGCGATTATCACGTCATTCGGCGGTATTGAGATCGTGACGATCGCTGCCGGCGAAGCTGAGAACGCGAAGGTCGCAATCTCCGCCGCAATTCGTTCGGTGATCAGCCGAATCCTGATCTTCTACGTCGGTTCGGTCATCCTGTTGATCTGCCTGTTGCGCTGGGACTCGAAGGAAATGTCAACCAGCCCGTTCGCCGCGGTGCTGAACATGGCGGGTATTCCCGCGGTCGGTGTGATTATGGAAGCGGTCGTTTTCGTCGCCCTCGTGTCAGCGTTCTCCGCGAATATCTACGCCTCGAGCCGCATCGCCTACTCGCTGTCCGCGCGTGGCATGGGCATGAAGTGGCTGCTTGGTCGCGGTGTGTCTTCGTCGAAGATGAACGAGGCCGGCCACGCTTCATCGACCACCTCGGCTACCTTTGTGGCCGATGAGGAAGCGGAGTCGCTTCAGGACCGCGTAGCCACCGAAGGGGCGAGCGGTGACATTGCTGAAGGACGCACTCCTCGTCGAGCCGTCTCGGTCTCTATCTTCTTCGCCCTGGTGTCGGTGGCGTTGAACTGGTTGCTCCCCGAATCGCTCCTTGGAATTCTGCTGAACTCTGTCGGCATGGTTCTGCTAGTGATCTGGGTTTTCATCTTGGTCGCTCAAATTCGCCTGCACCCCAAGCTCGAAGCTGAAGGATCAATTGTCCTGCGTTCACCGGGCTGGCCCTGGCTACCTCGCCTCGTTATCGCGTCGCTGGTGTTGGTTGCCTGCCTGATGGCATGGAACCCCGAGGCCCGCCAGCAGCTGATCGCAATGAGCGTCCTGACGTTGATCATCATCGCGATCTACTTCATCCGTGAAGCTATGGCACAGCGTTCTGCGAAGTAGTCAATACACGCTGGTCATAGAGATTGAGGCTCCTCCACTGAAAAGTGGTGGAGCCTCAATCTGTCGAGGGGGCCTCGTACCTCGCAACAATCCGCTTACTCGACGGTGGACGTGGCACCCAGATATTCGACCCAACGCTCGAAATGGTCGAGCACGTCGTGAGCCACCTGATCTGCCGTCCAGTTCATGATGTCGTAGCCCTGACCGCCACCGTGCGGGCGAACTTCAAGACGGACAGTCGTGTCATCCTCATCCGAGAGCGTGGCACCAAACGTAGGAACCGGCATGACAATCATGCGCACCACGTATCTAAAGGACTCAGCGTCGATCGTTGCTCCCGAAATCGGGACATCAAGCAGGCGCGCAATCAGCTGTTCCATGACCTCAGGCGTCGCACTCACAACAAGAGAAGCTCGACCGAGGAAGCGACGATCGTCGTCGGGATCGTGAGCTTCGGAGCCTTCGATCAGGATTTCAGAAACAAGCCCTTCTTCCTGCAGGCGCATGCCAACCGCTTCAAGGGCAGGCACAACACGGTTGTCGAGTGCTCGCTTGGCGCGCGTCGGGCTGACGGCATCGAACGTGCGACTCAAGCGGTCCTGCCATGACAGTCGGACGCGACCGGCTGCCGTGCCACTCATCGAAATCAGGCCGGATGTGATGGCGCGGGTGCGCGCAGTTGCCTTCGAGGCTTCCGAACGCAACGCCTTCCAGAGGGCGGCTGCGATCAGGATAAGAACGAAGGAAAACGGCAAAGCCATAACGATCGTTGCTTGCTGAAGGATTGAAATACCACCCGCCAAAAGCATGGTGATCGTCAGAGCGCCGGTCAACGTTGCCCAGAAGACTCGAAGCCAGGCGACGCCATCCTGCCGGTCAGGCAGGTTTCGCATCGACAGGTTCGCCATGACCAGTGCGCCGGAGTCGGAGCTGGTCACATAGAAAAGAACGCCGACGAACAGAGCAATCGCAATCAGGATTTTGCCAAGTGGGAGCGCGTCCAACAAGGCGTAGAGACCACCTTCGGGGGTGGCGTACGCGATCTTCGTGAACGCTACGTTACCCGAACGAATCAGGTCGATGGCGCTGTTGCCGAAGATAGACACCCACACCAGAACGTAGGTGAAGGGCAGGATCAGCGTGCCGATAACGAACTGACGGATCGTGCGACCGCGCGAAATGCGGGCCAAGAACATGCCAACGAATGCGGCCCACGTGATCCACCATGCCCAGAAGAACAGGGTCCACGCGTTCATCCACTCATCGGGGCGCTGGTAGGGGAATGTCTCCAAAGTGAGGACGGGGAACTGCGTGACAAAGTCACCCACGTTCGCGACCAGCGCATCCAGAAGGAACGTCGTGTTTCCGGTTATCAACACCCAGAGGGCAAGGAACATCGCCAGGAAGACATTGATCGACGAGAGCATTCGAACGCCCTTGTCGACTCCGCTGACAGCGGAGACTGTCGCCATGATGACAGAAAGGGAAACGAGGCCGATCTGCGCAACAAGGCCCTGTGGGATCCCGAAGATGATCGTCAGGCCAACGTTCAGCTGGACAACACCAATACCAAGGCTGGCTGCGATGCCGAATACGCCACCAACAAGGGCGAACATATCGATGATGTCACCGAAAATACCGTCGATCTTATCTCCCAGAAATGGGCGGAGAGTGGATCGAACGGTCAGGCGATCGTGCTTGCGGTACGCGAAGTAGCCAAGCGCAATGCCAACAAGACCATAGAGTGCCCAACCGGAAATGCCGTAGTGGAACAGGGTCCACGTCACAGCTTGGCGAGCAGCTTCAATCGTTTCACCTTCGCCTGTTGGGGGAGCAATGTACTGTCCAACCGGTTCGGCGATCGCGTAGAACATGATCCCCGTGCCGATACCCGCGGCGAACAGCATCGCTGCCCACGAGAACGTTGAAAAGTCCGGCGTCGAGTTATTCGGACCCAACTTGATGTTGCCGAAACGGGTGAGGGCAAGAACGATGACAAAAATGATCGCAGCCGTGATCAAAAGAATGTAGAACCAGCCGAACCACTTACTGGTCCACGTCACCGTCGCGTCAAAAAGCGACTGCACCGTGTCGGGGGCAAAAACCGACGCCAAAGAAACAGCAAGAATAACCACGGCTGAAATGCCAAATACTGTGACATTCAGCGAAGGCTTCACTCCCTGAACGTCTCCGGTCAGATCTGAGGTTTCAAGCGTCACTATTGGCGTTGGGTCACATGAGGATGATTCTGTCTTCGCTGATATGTCAGGCGAACTCATAGGGTGCTTTCGGTCGACGATGGGACACGCACGCCCGTGAAATGCACGTAAAAAGGCGCGCGCTTTTCTTCAGCGTTCCAACGATTCCCTATGCCTGCAACTTTTTTTGGGTGAAATCCCCCATTTATATGCGCAGTTCTCCCGCTAGATCATGGGCATCAGAACCTGTTCAGGTTAAATGACCCACACTTTTAGTTGCGATGGGGTGATACGGGGAAAACCTTGGCCATTCATCATTCCTGAGCGAGAATATCCGCGATTCCCTTTGCCAACTCGAAACCAGAATCGTCACGAAGATCCGTGTCAGGTTCTGCGGGGTCAGGTCGCTGAGTGGTTTCTTCTTCAAGCGTGACGTCGTCAAAATCCATGAATGCAAGATCGTATCCGTCTGGCACATCGCAGGATTCGGTCCACTTCTTCAAACCATCCAACGTCGGTGCATCCGTGAAGGACCCCATTGTTTCCGTTGATCGAGCAGATGCAAGCAGAGCCATCGACACGGCCGCCTCGGGGGAAAGTCCCTGCATTCGCGCCCACACAAGAGCCGCGGAGAACGCGTGTCCCGCCGACGTCGTATCAATCGTCTTCGCCGGGGCCGCTGGAAGCGAGAACTCTTCGCCTTCAATAATGGCTGTTGCACCCTGCGCTCCCTGCGTCACGATGACACCCGGAACATGCCATGCCAATTGGCGAGCCGCCTGACGCGCATTTTCTTTATGCGTGTAATTCATTGCTTCGCGCTCGTTCAACGTGAAGACATCAACGTTATCCAAAGCATCAAGGTCGGAGCTCTTCCACTGACCAGTTGAATCCCAACGGCACTCCGAGAGAACCCACGTTGGCGGAATCGGCGCTGCGGGCGGAGCTTCAAGCATGGTGACTGGGGGAACCGGATTCGACCGCCACTTTTCCACGGTCTCACTGTTAGCTCCAAGCACATGGAGCTCTGCCACAAGCGCGTGAGGAGCTTGGCGAAGGGTCGAAAGCGATGGAACCGTCAGATCTCCAGATGTTGTGAGCGCGCGATCCCCGTCAAAACCAAGAGAAACCGTGATCGCCTGATGAGGCACTCGAAGCGCATGGCTCAAATCAACTCGGCTTGTTGTGAGCATCGAACGAACAATGGCCCCGGCCTCGTCGATACCAATCGAGCACAAGAATTGAGTGTTCAGACCAAGGCGAGCAAGCGCAACGGCGCGATTCGCTGAGCCACCGGGGGAGAAGGAAGATGCCGGCGCGATCTGTTCTTCACCAAGGCGAGGTTCGTGCTCCAAAGGGCCCATGACCAGCGCTAAAACAAGAGGACCGGCGACGCAGATGCGTGGCGCAGTATTTAAAGGTGACGTCATAATGAGTGGTCCTTGCATGCGTGTAGAGACGATGGTCAATGCTGATGCAATCCTAGTCCGAAGCGGTATTTTCGGCCTTGAATAGAGTCTTAAGTAATGCCTCCGTAGACAAGTCTTTACTAAAACGTGACCGTTTGTGACCAAATAGCAATGTCCACTTTATGGTCTGGGAAAGACTTTCAAGGCGTGGCGGGTTAGGCTCGCAACCGTAACCCGCGACTGGACGTTACGGGTCTAATCCATCAATTTGGAGGAGTCTTTCATGAACCTCAAGAGGACATGGCTGGCAGTTCCGGCCGTTTTTGCCCTCGGTCTCGCAGCCTGCTCTGGCGGTGGCGACGCTAACTCAAACGCTTCCGGCTCAAATGCTTCCGGCGTAGCTGCGGGCTCGTCGACCGGCATCATTTCAACCAACGGTTCCGAGCCGCAGAACCCGCTGATCCCGGCAAACACCAACGAAACCGGTGGCGGCAGGATCCTCGACGCCATCTTCGCAGGCCTCGTTTACTACGATGCATCCGGCGCAACCCATATGGAAATGGCCGAATCCATCGAGCCGAACGAAGATTCGACCGTGTGGACCGTCAAGCTGAAGGAAGGACAGAAGTTCTCCGACGGCTCCGAGGTCAAAGCACACAACTTCGTTGACGCATGGAAGAAGGGTGCATCCGAAGCGATGCTCTCCTCCTACTTCTTCGAGCCGATTGCTGGCTCCGATGATGAAGGCGCCGGCGATCTGACCGGCCTCGAAGTCGTTGACGACTACACCTTCACCATCACCCTTAAGGCCCCGGCAGCTGACTTCTCGCAGCGCCTCGGCTACGCCGCATACTTCCCGCTTCCGGACTCGACCCTGGAAGACATGGAAACCGGTGGCGAGCAGCCCGTTGGTAACGGCCCCTACATGGTCGCCGAAGGTGGCTGGGAGCACAACGCTCAGATCCACCTGATCCCGAACCCTGAGTACAAGGGTGACAACGTTGCCAAGAATGGTGGCGTGGACATTATCTTCTACTCCTCGCTCGACGCCGCATACCAGGATCTGCTCTCCGGCAACCTTGACGTCCTCGACGCACTTCCGGACTCGGCATTCGCCACCTACGAAGCAGACCTCTCCGGTCGCTCCGTGAACCAGCCGGCAGCAATCTTCCAGTCCTTCGCAATTCCGTCGTCTCTGGAACACTTCTCCGGTGAAGAAGGCAACCTGCGTCGCCAGGCAATCTCCTACGCGATCGACCGCGACACCATCACCGACACCATCTTCTCGGGTACCCGTACCCCGACCAAGGACTTCACCTCCCCGGTCGTCGATGGCTACAACGACTCGGTTCCCGGCTCTGAGGTCCTGACCTACAACGCTGACAAGGCCAAGGAACTCTGGGCAAAGGCAGACGCCATTTCCCCGTGGTCCGGCACCTTCTCAATCGCTTACAACTCTGATGGTGGCCACCAGGCATGGGTTGACGCAGTCACCAACTCCGTCAAGAACACGCTCGGAATCGACGCCGTTGGCGCCCCGTACCCGGACTTCAAGTCCCTGCGTAGCGAGGTCACCAACCGTACCATCACCAGCGCCTTCCGTACCGGCTGGCAGGCTGACTACCCGGGCAAGTACAACTTCCTTGCACCGATTTACGGCACCGGCGCTGGCTCGAACGACACCGACTACTCGTCCGCAGAGTTCGATGGCCTGCTCCAGCAGGCAGCTTCTGCTTCCTCCAACGACGAAGCAAACTCCATCCTCGACAAGGCTCAGGAAGTCCTCTTCAAGGACCTCCCGGTCATCCCGCTCTGGTACTCCAACGTTGTTGGTGGCTGGTCCGAGAACGTCGATAACGTTGTCTTCGGCTGGAACTCCGTGCCGATCTACAACGAGATCACCAAGGCTGAGTGAGTCTGGCCAGGCGCTAGTCATTACTGACTACGCCTAGAGGACTTGCCAATGGTGGCGGGTGGGAGCCTTCCCACCCGCCACCATTGCGTTTACGAGGCCTCGTCACCGCGCTCTCTTGCCGTGAGTGTGGGCGGGGCCTGGTGAATCATTGATAACAATTCTGTTCTTTTTCTTACTGTCCATTTAGTGGGTGACGAGTTAATCAAACTCCCGTTTGCCGAGTTTTTACCCTATGATGGCGTAAGTGCGTCTTTGCCACAGGTGGGCTGTGCCCACTTGCTTGCTAGTTTTCATAAGCAAGGCGGCGAAGACTCTAGTTCCTAACCACATCTCAAAGGACTGTCCATGTTGCGTTACATCGGACGTCGACTCCTTCAGACCATCCCGGTTTTCTTCGGAGCCACGTTCCTGATCTTCGCGATGGTGTACCTCATGCCCGGTGACCCCGTCGCAGCCCTTGGCGGCGACCGAGGGCTTTCTGAAGCTGCGTACGCTGAAATTGCTGCGAAGTACAACCTCGATAAGCCGTTCTGGATGCAGTACCTGCTTTACCTCAAGGGCGTGTTCACGCTTGATTTCGGTACGACGTTCTCCGGACAGCCGGTAACCGCAGTGATGGCGCGTGCCTTCCCGATTACGGTGAAGCTTGCACTGTACGCCATGGCAATTGAAGCAATCCTCGGTATTCTTGCCGGCGTCGTTGCCGGTGTTCGCCGCGGTGGCATCTTCGACTCCACCATTCTTGTCTTCTCGCTTCTGCTGATTTCCGTCCCGACCTTCGTCCTCGGCTTCGTCCTGCAGTTCGTTCTCGGTGTGAAACTAGGAGTATTCCCGACTACAGTCGGCGCGAACGTCAGCCTTCAGTCGTTGACCATGCCGGCAATCGTGCTTGGTGGCGTCTCGCTGGCATACGTGATTCGTCTGACTCGCCAGTCTGTTTCTGAGAACGTGTCTGCTGACTACGTCCGCACCGCTCGCGCGAAGGGCCTGAAGGGTGGCACGGTGATGACCCGCCACATCTTGCGCAACTCGCTGATCCCGGTTGCAACGTTCCTTGGTGGCGACCTTGGTGCCCTCATGGGGGGCGCGATCATCACGGAAGGCATCTTTAATATCTCCGGTGTTGGTGGCACGCTCTGGCAGGCCATCGTCAAGGGCGAACCCGCCACCGTCGTTTCCGTGACTACCGTTCTGGTGCTCGTGTACATCTTCGCCAACCTTGTTGTTGACTTGCTGTACGCCGTGCTCGACCCGAGGATCCGCTATGAGTGATTACATTCCCTCCGCAAACATCGAACGCACCCGAACCGGTCAACGCCACTTCGTTTCCGATATCGACGAAACCGGTCTTGGTGCAGTTGACGCCGTTGCCGATGATCGCGCGCCTTCATCGCTCTGGGGCGAGGCATGGAAGTCCCTGCGCAAGCGCCCGATCTTCTGGGTGGCTCTGATCATCATCGTGATCGCAATCGCGATCGCAGCATTCCCGAACGTGTTCACCAGCCAGGACCCGCGTTTCTGCGAGCTTTCGAACTCGCTGAAGGGTCCGTCCGACGGCCACCCCTTCGGTTTCAACCGTCAGGGTTGTGACATCTACGCTCGCATCATTTTCGGTGCCCGCGCATCCGTTTCTGTTGGTGTTCTGACGACTATCTTCGTTGTCATCATCGGTGGCGTGATCGGCGCGATCGCCGGCTACTTCGGTGGCTGGTTCGACGCTCTGCTCTCGCGTATTACCGATATCTTCTTCGCAATTCCGTTGCTCCTGGCAGCAATCGTCTTCATGCAGATGTTCAAGGAAAACCGAAACATCTGGATGGTTATCTTGGTTCTGTCCCTCTTCGGCTGGACTCAGATCGCGCGTATTACTCGTGGTGCCGTGATGTCGGCGAAGAATGAAGAGTTCGTCACCGCTGCCCGCGCCACCGGCGCATCGAAGGCTCGCATTCTCATGAGCCACATCATCCCGAACTCGATGGCTCCGATCATCGTGTACGCGACGGTTGCTCTGGGTACGTTCATCGTGTCCGAAGCGTCCCTGTCCTTCATGGGTATCGGTCTTCCGTCAACGGTCGTTTCGTGGGGCGCCGATATTTCGGCCGCACAGGCGTCGTTGCGTACGAACCCGATGGTTCTTTTCTACCCGGCTTTGGCTCTCGCGATGACCGTCCTCAGCTTCATCATGATGGGTGATGCGGTTCGTGACGCCCTCGACCCGAAGGCACGCAAGTGAGCGAAGAGAATATGACTACTCCGAACGAGGACGCCATCGAAGAGTCCATCAACAAGATGGTGCTCGGCGAAGGTAAGGCTGATGCTCCTCAGACCGTTAGCGAATCGGCTGCTCCCGAAGAGGTTCACCCTGAGGACGCCAACCCGCTTCTGAAGATCACTGACCTTGAGGTCACCTTCACTACATCGACCGGTATCGTTCCGGCTGTCCGTGGTGCAAACCTGACCATCTACCCCGGCCAGACGGTCGCCATCGTGGGCGAGTCCGGTTCCGGTAAGTCGACGACTGCTGCTGCGGTCATCGGCCTGCTCCCGGGCACCGGTAAGGTCACCGGCGGTTCCATCGAATTCGACGGTGAAGAGATCACGAACCTCACCACGAAGGAATGGGTTCGTTTGCGAGGCTCCGGTATCGGCCTGGTTCCCCAGGACCCGATGTCGAACCTGAACCCTGTTCTGCGCGTTGGTACGCAGGTCAAGGAAGCTCTTGTCGCCAATAACGTTGTTCCGAAGTCCCAGACTGGTGAGCGCGTGGCTCAGCTTCTTGAAGAGGCCGGCTTGCCGGACGCAGAGCGTCGCGCCAAGCAGTACCCGCACGAGTTCTCCGGCGGTATGCGTCAGCGCGTGCTGATTGCTATCGGAATGGCGGCTCGCCCGAAGTTGCTGATCGCTGACGAACCGACGTCCGCTTTGGACGTGACCGTTCAGCGTCGCATCCTCGATCACCTTGGTTCACTGACCCGCGAACTGGGCACCGCCGTTCTGTTCATTACGCATGACCTTGGCCTTGCTGCTGAGCGCGCCGAACAGCTGGTGGTTATGCACCGTGGTCGCATCGTTGAATCCGGCCCCGCGTTGGAGATCCTGCAACACCCGCAGCACCCGTACACGAAGCGTCTTGTTTCGGCTGCTCCGTCGCTGGCGTCGGCTCGTATTGAGTCCGCTCACGCTCGCGGTATTTCTGTGACGGAGGAAGAGCTGACGGGCGCAGGTAAGGGCGCAACGTCGACCGAGGAAATCGTTCGCGTTGAGCACCTGACCCGTGAGTTCGATATCCGTGGCTCGAAGGGTGAGGCTAAGAAGCTGATCGCCGTTGATGACGTGACCTTCGGTTTACGTCGCGGTACGACCCTGGCGGTTGTGGGCGAGTCCGGCTCCGGTAAATCGACCGCAGCGAACATGGTGTTGCGCCTGCTGTCGCCGACGTCCGGCAAGGTTTTCTTCGACGGCAAGGACACGTCCGAAATGAGCGACAAGGAGCTCTTTGCTCTGCGTCGTCGCCTGCAGGCAGTGTTCCAGAACCCGTACGGTTCGCTGGATCCGATGTTCTCGATCTTCCGCATCATCGAAGAACCGCTTCGCGTCCACGGTTACGGCACGATGGCGTACGCCGAGCAGGAGTTTGCTCGTGCGATGGCGACCGGTCGTGAGCCTGAAAAGTGGATCTCGGCTCTGATGGAAGCAAAGAACGCTGGACGTTCTTTGACTGCCGCGGAGAAGAAGGAATTCAATCCGAAGCACCTGCGTATCGAGCGCGTGTCTGAGCTTCTAGACATGGTTGCTCTGCCACGTTCCGCGATGCGCCGTTATCCGAACGAGCTGTCCGGTGGTCAGCGTCAGCGTGTGGCTGTGGCTCGCGCGCTTGCCCTAAACCCCGAGGTCATCGTTCTTGACGAGGCAGTTTCGGCTCTGGACGTTCTGGTTCAGAACCAGATCCTGTACTTGCTGAATGATCTTCAGGCTCAGCTAGGTCTGTCCTACCTGTTCATCACCCACGACTTGGCGGTTGTTCGTCAGATCGCTGATGACGTGGTCGTTATGGAAAAGGGCAAGCTGGTGGAGCAGAACTCGACGGACGCGCTGTTCAATAATCCGGTGCAGGATTACACGCGCGAGCTGATCGAGGCCGTTCCTGGACGTCAGATTCAGTTGAACCTCTGAGGTTCGCCGATTGTGCGCCTGAGTGCGCATGAACCCAGTGAATAGTTGACGAGGCCGGGCGGGGCGACAAGAGTCGCTCCGCCCGCCTTGTTATATCGACGACCCTGATCGCGGTAGCTATGAGGCTTTACAGCCTGCTAGAACGCTTGCCATCTTTGATTGCTCAGCAGAGGTAATGGTGAGCCCCCACGTGTATTTCACATTGATCTGCTTCGTGACGTAGGCGCACCGGAAGTCAGCGTTCGGGGGTAGCCACTTGTCGGCGGATGCTGCACCCTTGTCTTTGTTCGTTTGACCGTCGACAGCTAACAAATTGTTCTGGTCGTTCCCGAAGCGTTGACGCTGGGTATCGTCCCACTGCCATGCGCCCGACCTCCATGCGTTTCCTAACGCGACAACGTGGTCAATCTGTACTAGAGCGGATGTGTCCTGTCCGCGCTGGAAGTTGATCGTGGAACCCGTATATGGGTCGTCCAAGGTTCCCGTCAGGACAACGCAGTCACGTGTCTTCGGCTTATACGTCACGTTTGTGAGATCGCGCGCGAGCACGTCGTTCCGGGTATCGCACCCGTTATGGTCCTCGTCTGCCCAGGCTTGCCCGAACTGGTCGCGATCGTAGTCGGGTGCGTCATCATGATCGAGAACGGTGAGTGCTTTCAGTTGCCTCGCAGCTTCGCTGGGAGGCAGATCATCGACGGAAACTGAGTGGGGGACTAGGAAGCCAACATCGTTCCACAGGTGGCCGAGCATAAAACGGAACGAGGGAAAAACACAATACGACCCGATACAGATGATGAACAACGCGACCGCGATGTCACCGATGCGGAGGGCTCTCCCATGAGCCCTGCCACGACCGCGTGACGAAGTACGTCGTTTTCCCACGTGCTGCACTCCTTTCCGCAGGCTGATATCAGTCGCATTGGCGAGGCGAGGTGCAAGTTCGGCAAGCATCGCTGGCGACTAAAGAAGAGTATGTGGTCCTTACTAGTGTGACGCACGCTGAGGACAAAGGGAGGTTATCCACAAACAGGCGTCTACGGTGAAGACGACTTGAAGAGCCTGTATTTCTTCGAGCCGGTAATTCCGGTGTCATCCATAAGGAGGTACGTGCAACCGTTGATCAGCGCACGAACCATGCGTTAATAAGTCTGATCCCTACCATGTAGAAACCAAATTGCACAACGCGCTCAAGGCCGAGATTTCGCCCTAAATCAGCCCTTCGCGCTCCAACCATGAGCGAGCAATGGTAGCCGCCGGCGCGCCATCTTCGGTCGATTGACGGTTCATCTCCACCAGATCCGCGCTCTCGAGGGTGGCGGACACGCGATTGATCACGGCAGCCGCGGCCTCGTCGATTCGCGGGGAGACGATTGGCACCACGTGGGAGGCTAGGAATAACCCCTTCGGGTCCTCCAAGACTGTCAGATCCGAACCTGCCAGCGACGGGTCAGCCGAATAGATGTCAACCAGTTGCACGTCGCCGTCACGCAGAGCCTTCAGCGTGAGCGCGCCACCCGAGTCCTCGATCGGCGTGAATGTCGCGGTCACGCCATACAGGGACTTCAGTCCAGCCGGACCGTAGGGGCGCGTCGCCAGCTCCGAATTGCCACCGATCTTCACCGATCCCACGGATGCGAGGTCGCTGATCGTCCTCAGCGAGTGCTCGTTTGCGAACTCGGTCGTCACAACGTACGAATCCTGGTCGGCAGCAGGCGCGGCGTTCAGCACGCGCAGTCCGTCCGGCAGAGTGGCGCTCAGAGCCTCGTACACCTCGTCTGCGCCGGTCTGCGTCGCATCGGCATCCAAGTACTGCAACAGTGAACCCGTGTATTCGGGGAACACGTCAATCGCGCCCGCCTGGATTTCTGGCATGTAGACCTCGCGCTGGCCGATGCGCAGTTCGCGAGTGACCGCGAATCCGGCCTCCTCAAGGGCGATGGCGTAGGTTTCGGCGATGATTTCGTTCGAGTAATAGTCCTGCGATCCGACGATGATCGTCTCGCGCCCGTTCGATTGTGAGCTTGGGTCGAAGGTTGCTGCGGTCGCACACGCGCTGGCCGTCAGAGCGGTGGCGCTGAGCATTGCTGTGACGGCTTTGCGCTTGCGTTTTCCCGCCGAGCGAGTTGCGGTGCGCGCATTGCTTTCGTTCTTCGTTGTGCGTCGTCCAAAGAATCGACGAGGCCGCTCACCGTTCCCAGCGCCTTCGCCATTCAGGCGCGGGTTGCGTGATGCTCGCACCCACAGGGCGTCCAGAATCAATGCGAGGGCGACAACCAGGATCGCGCCACCAATCATCTGCCCGTAATCGCGGGTTTTTAGACCTGTGTAGAGGAAACGACCCAGCCCAGCGTCAGCGGTGTACGCTGCGAGCGTTGCGGTGGCGACAACCTGCAGGGTCGTCGAGCGCAAGCCACCAATAATCAAGGGAAGAGCGGCGGGCAGTTCCACTTCGCGTACGACCTGCATTTCGGTCAGGCCGATGGCTCGAGCAGCATCCACCGTTGTCGGAGAGGCTGACCCGATACCGGAATACGTTGCTGACAGCATCGGAGGAACCGCCAAAATCAGAAGCGCTAAAAATGGCGCTGACAAGCCAATGCCCAGCCACAAGCCGATCAAAGTCAGAACACCTAGCGTCGGGATCGCTCGCGCCACCCCGAACGTCGCGCTAATCAGCGTGACAAAACGGCCGGTGTGCCCGATGTAAATACCAATTGGCAACGCAATCAAGCCGGCAATGGCGACAACGCCGACAGTTACGCCAAGATGCTGAACAATGCGCATGAGGATCCCCGTGGACCCCGTCCAATGGCCACCAGCAAACAGCCATGTCAATGCATCCATGAGCAAGCTCATGCGGTCACCTCCGCCTTCAAACGCGGGCTAGAAACAGGGGAGCGATGAGGTGCGGATCCCGGCCTCGTCCATGGGGTGAGCAGGGCGCCCACGGCGATGGTCAGCGCATCCAAAACAAGCGCGACCAGAACGGTTGCAACCAAGCCGGCGAACACCTCGGACACCAGACCTCGCTGGAATCCGTCGGTGAACAGCGTGCCCAGCGAGCGAATCCCGATGAACGCACCTACGGTGACCAGCGACACCGTCGACACAACGACCACGCGCACACCCGCGACGATGACGGGCAAGGCTAGTGGTAGTTCGACTCCGATGAATTTACGCCACGAGCTCATGCCGGCGGCGTCCGCAGACTCGAGAACCGAAGCTGGCAGAGACGTCAACGCATTCGCGACCTGACGGATCAGCACCGCGATCCCGTAGAGCGCAAGAACGATGATTATGTTCAGCTCGCTCCGGAGCGCAATTCCTACGATCACGGGGATCACAACAAGCATCGGCAGTGAGGGAATCGCGTACAGCAACGACAGTGCGGTCAACAGTGGGCTACCCCAGCGCTTCGAACGCGTCGCAGCCCAACCGACCGGGATTGAAATGATGACCGCGACTAGAATCGCTGGGATCGCGATGCGTAGGTGCGCGACAGTGAGCTCCCAGAGTAGTAAGTAGTTTTGCGACAGCCAACTCATCGGAGTTCGCCTTCCGGCAACAGGCCGAGCGGACGGCCATCCGGGTCAGAGATGAGCGTGCCCGCGGACGTGGACTTCATACTCAGACGGCGCTGGCCGGACGAGCCGACGAAAGACGCGACAAAGTCGTTCGCGGGGTTCGTCACGAGGTTCTCGGACGCGCCCACCTGCGCTAGGACGCCACCGGTTTGCAGAACAGCGATCTGGTCGCCGAGCATGAACGCCTCATCTAAGTCGTGAGTAACGAACAGGATGGTCGTGCCCACGCGGTCACGCAGGTCGCGGAGTTCCCGTTGCAGGTCGGCGCGAACCAGCGGGTCCAGTGCGCCGAAAGGTTCGTCCATCAGCAGAATGTCCGCTTCGTTTGCGAGCGCGCGAGCAACACCCACGCGCTGACGCTGGCCACCTGACAGCTGTGTCGGATAGCGTTTCGCGAGGCCTCGATCCAAACCAACCAGGTCCATCAGCTCTAGCGCGCGTTTCGCCGACTCTCTACGCGAGGCACCCTCAAGACGCGGAACCGTCGCAATGTTGTCAACAACGCTGCGATGCGGGAAAAGTCCAGCATCTTGGAGCACGTATCCGATCGAGCGACGCAACTTCACCGGGTCCACATCCGCAACATCCTGCCCGCGCACGATCACGCGCCCAGACGTGGGGGAGAGCATCCGGTTCACCATCCGCATCAGCGTTGTCTTGCCCGACCCCGACGTGCCCAGCAGGACCGTCGTCGTATGAGGCTCAACGTGCAGAGAAACGTCATCCAACGCCGTCGTCCCGTTCGGGAACACATGCGAGACGTGGTCGAAAGTAATCACCGAGATGTCTCCTTTCGGCGAAGACATGGAAGGGGAGGTGCGCAGGACATTATTGACCCTAGGCACCATTCAAAGGTCTACTGGTATTAACGCCAAGGCTTCCCAAGATATTCAACCAATGTCAGCGAGTTTTAGTGACCTTGCGCATCTTCACTGTGGGAATTGCATGAAAATAGCCGGTGACCAACCCCGCAGGGGGTCAGTCACCGGCTATTCGCTGTGTAACTGGCCTTGTCAATTGGCGCTTACTGGGCGTGAGCCGAGGCCGTAGTCGGACTGAGCCGACTCTGCGTCAATCATGCTTCAGTTGAAGGTGCCTTCCGACGCTTCGCGTAGGGCTCGGACTCAAGTTCTGTGCCAGCGGGAACCGATGCGGGCGAAACCTGTTCGAGGTTCGTACCACGGGCCTTCGAGATCCAGCGCATGACGTGGTAGATGGCAATCGCTGCAACGGAGCCGAGCGCGATACCGGAGAAGGTCATCTTGCCAGCAATCAGCGTGTAGTCGGCGATGGCGACAACCATGGCGACCGCAGCGGTGTTCAGGTTAACCGGATCGGAGAAATCAACGCGGTTCTGAACCCAGATACGAACACCGAGCATGCCGATCATGCCGTAGAGGATCGTTGCGGCGCCACCGAGGACACCGGCCGGGATCGTTGCGATGATCTCGCCGAACTTCGGCAGCATCGACAGGGCGAGAGCGGTGATTGCTGCGACCACGTAAGCGGCGGTCGAGTAGACGCGGGTTGCGGCCATAACGCCAATGTTCTCGGCGTAAGTTGTCGTACCGGAGCCGCCACCGAAGCCTGCGAACATCGTGGACAGGCCGTCGGCGAAGAGTGCGCGACCGGTGACATCATCCAGGTTCTCGCCGGTCATTGCGGACACGGACTTCACGTGACCGATGTTCTCAGCCATGAGGACCAGGACGACCGGGACGAACAGGCCTATCAGCGACAGGTCGAAGGCCGGTGCGCGGAACACTGGGGCGCCAACCCAGTCGGCGTTTGCGATGGCGGAGAAGTCGACTTCGTCACGGACGCAGGCGGTTGCGTAGCCGATCAGAACACCGATGAGGATCGCGAGGCGACCGATGATGCCCTTGAACAGGACCGTGATCAGCAGGATCGAAACGATCGTGACGACTGCGGTCACCGGGGCGGTCTTCACGTTGTTCCATGCGCTAGGCGCAAGGTTGAAGCCGATCAGGGAGACGATTGCGCCGGTCACGACCGGGGGCATCAGTTTGTCGATCCAAGCAGCACCCGCGAAGTGAACGATCAGGCCGATGATAAAGAGCGAGCCGCCGGCCATGATGATGCCACCCTGTGCTAGGGAAGCAAGATGGTCGTCGATGGCCTGGCCACCGCCTGCAACGTAGCCGGTCACCGCGCCGATCGGTGCGATCAGCGCGAAGGAGGAGCCGAGGTATGAGGGAAGGCGTCCGGCTGTGATGAGCAGGAACAGCAGGGTTCCGAAGCCGGTGAAGAAGAGAGTTGTTGACGGGTTGAAGCCGGTCAGCAGTGGAACGAGGAAGGTTGCGCCGAACATTGCAACAACATGCTGAATGCCGATGCCGATTGTTCGAGGCCAAGTGAGTCGCTCGCTGGGGGAGACAACCTCGCCGGGGGCAATGGAAGTGCCGTCACCGTGCAGGGTCCAGCGGAAGAAACCACGGGAATTTTCGCTCATGGAAGAGCTCTCCGATCTGATCAGTTGATGGGCAGGGCCGTTTCACCGGTCAGAACACCAGACTAGCCCGCGCCGATATTGCGCCGGTAGTTTGGCGTCCATTCTGTGACCAGATAGGCGTGAAGATGTAATTTGGTGCAAAGTTAGGACTGCATATTTTCATCTGCGGTGTGGCGACGAGGCCCCTTGCGGATCGGCAGTCTTCATTCTGAGAATTATTAGACCATTTCCAAGTCTTTACCTATCCTTGACGTATGAAACCTATCTTGCTGGTGTCGACACGTCCCGAAGACGTTGAAGTTGAAGCGGAATACCGTTCGTTTCAGCGAACGACCGGCCTAGCAGAAAGCGAGCTTGAACAGGTCAGACTCGACATGCTCGGTCTGCCTGACATTGATGTTGAGGCCTATTCTGGCATCATCGTTGGCGGATCTCCCTATGGGACGACAACGTCCGACGTCCACAAGTCGGCGACGCAGAAGCGCGCTGAAGCTGAACTGTTCCATCTTCTTCAAGATGTGACGATTGCTCACGTTCCCTGTTTTACAACCGGGTATGGAACGGAAGTTGCGGCTGTTCTGATGGGTGGCCAGGTGACGACCAAGTGGGCTGAGCCCGCGCAGATCACCGAGATTTATGTGGTTGCCGAGCATGCGGATGATCCGATCTTGGAAGGCGTTTCCCGCACGTTCTACACCTATGTGAACCACACGGAGGCCGTTGAAGAGCTCCCCGAAGATGCGGTCTTGTTGGCGAAATCGCTGACCTGTCCTGCTGAAGTCATGCGGTTTTCAGACAACTTCTATGCGACGCAGTTCAACCCGGAAATCGATTCCGATGCGATTCGTACTGCCCTTGAACGCTATGAAGATGCGGGCTATCCGGGCACCGATGATGTGGAATCGCTGATGCTTGCCGGACGCCTAGGGGCGTGTGACCATCAGGCGGGTAAGCTAGTCCGCAATTTCGTTCGCCTTTTTGGTGCGTGACCTATCCCATTAGGGTGTTCGATGTGCTGAGTTAGCATTTTCAGACCGTTTCAGCCTAAGATAAGCAAGCGCACTGATGTGCGTGCTGGAGGATTCGCCTAGTGGCCTATGGCGCACGCTTGGAAAGCGTGTTGGGTGCAAGCCCTCGGGGGTTCGAATCCCCCATCCTCCGCGGTTGCCCCGTCATCCTTTGGGTGGCGGGACTTTTGTTTTCCCGAATCGCCTTTGTGTGGTGGCATGTGTAGACTGGGGAGCGATCCTCCGTGTGACGGTATCATCTGAACCTCCCCAGGGCCGGAAGGCAGCAAGGATAAGGGTGCGCTGCCGGGTGCGCGGAGGGTCCTTTTATTTTCCGCTTATATTCCGCACAGGCGCGGAACGGGAAGGAAAACATGACGAACGCAGTCTCAGAACTTGGCACGCCCGTCGCGGAACAGCAGTTTGATCCGATCTGGCGAGCAAATCCGAACCGTTATACCGCTGAAGGCGCGAAATATCGCCGTTGCGGTCGTTCGGGCCTCGACCTGCCCATGATCTCACTCGGTCTCTGGCACAACTTCGGCGATGACCGCTCACTGTTGGATCAGCGCGACATCCTGCGCACGGCTTTCGACCTAGGTATCACCCAGTTCGATCTGGCGAACAACTACGGTGTTCCTTACGGTTCAGCCGAAGCGAACTTTGGTCGCCACATGGACCACGACTTTGCCCAGTATCGCGATGAAATGGTCATCGTGTCCAAGGCCGGTTACGACATGTGGGAAGGCCCCTACGGTGCGGGTGGCGGTGGTCGTAAGTACATCCTCAACTCGCTCGATCAGTCGCTGAAGCGCATGCACCTCGACTATGTCGACATCTTCTACTCGCACCGCTACGACGAGACGACTCCGTTGGAAGAAACGATCGGAGCACTGGATCAGGCTGTTCGTTCCGGCAAGGCGCTCTACGTTGGTATTTCCTCCTACGATCCGGAGCAGACTCGTCGCGCGGTTGAACTTGCCCGCGAAATCCGCCTGCCCCTGGTTATCCACCAGCCGCGTTACTCGATGCTGGATCGCACGGTTGAAAAGGGCCTGATTGATACCTGCGGTGAGCTCGGTTTGGGCATGGCTGTTTTCAGCCCGCTCGCGCAGGGCCTGCTGACCAGCAAGTACCTCGGCGATGATCGCTTCCCTGCTGGTTCGCGCGTCGCTGAGCAGCGTTACCTGAAGACTGATGTCCTGACGGACGAGCGCGTTGAGCACCTTCGCGCCCTGAATGCTCTGGCTCGGGACCGTGGCCAGACTCTGGCGCAGATGGCGCTGGCGTGGCTACTCCGTGATGAGCGCGTTACGACTGTCCTGGTTGGTGCCTCGTCGTCGCATCAGCTCCGCGATTCCGTTGGTGCGCTCGACAAGTTAGCGTTCAGTGCCGACGAGCTTGCCTTGATTGACGAACACTCCTTTGCGGCTTCGCTCGTGTGATCCTGTTCGGCACATCTGACTCAGATCGCGCCGACTACACGTTGAGAGGGTGCCTCGTGCCCCGTTTTCGTACGCGAAAAGCGTGTGCGACGGTGGTACGAGGCTCCTTCTTTATGTGGTTTCGGTCATTCACAGGGAGACTAAAATAGGAATAAATGGCTTGAATAAGTCCGCAATGGACTATTGATGTGATGCAAGCCCCATCTGCGAGTTTGTCATTGCGGGGCCTCGCGCGTAAAGTTGTTCTCAGCCAAACGGCGATGCGCTCGTAGCTCAATGGATAGAGCATCTGACTACGGATCAGAAGGTTGGGGGTTCGAGTCCCTTCGAGCGCGCAGCGGCCCCCATCGGTGCGATCCACCGGCGGGGGTTCTGCGTTTCTACTGATAGTCCGCTCAGTTCTAATGATTTTACGTTGAACTGAGCGGATTTTCTATTTCTACTGAATGCGCTTTTTGCTCCGATGAGCGTGCCGTGTCAGATATTGACGGTGACAATCCAGCGGTCAGCGTCGAGGAAAGCTGTTGTTTTGACCGCTGTCATTCGCAGGCCGTTGTCAGCGCGCATGCGTTCCATAGTGTCTGCGACCTGTTCGTGATTGAAAGTGGCGATCGGCTTACCCAGGCAGTTCACTTCCAAGTAGCCATCGGAGAACCCGCCGTGCACGATGAGCATGCAGTGAAACTCTGCAGGAGCATCTGCGCTGGTTGGAGGCCATTTTTCTTTGCGCGCACGACGTGCAATCGTGACGTCAAGGTCGTGCGACGGCTCCAATTGCGTCCAGTTGTCCGACTCGGCAACGATGAGTGTCGGTTCTTTGTATCCGAATAGCTTCTGGAAGAAATCCATGGGTTAAGTGTGGCACGAGGCCACCTACTTCTGCTGGTCATGCTCCTGTTCAGAGGGTGGAGGATGGAGGCGAAACTCGGTTGGCTCAGAATGCGGGGAGTCCGGTGGGCGGGGTGACAATCCACGGGTCAAGGGGGAGTGCTCGCAGGGCGTCGATGGGGAGAGTGTCTGCAATGTCGATGGCGGTTCGCGCTCCCTCGATCCCCAGGGAACGACCAATCCATTCGAGGGCATCCTCCGTGGTCCACCCAAGTTCATGCAGGTCAGCGAGGGTGACGGCTCCGTCGCGCTTCGCGAGGCGAGAGCCCGCCTCGTTCAATGCTAGTGGCACGTGAACGTAAGTCGGGACCGCGATTCCGAGCAGCGTTGCCAACGCCGCTTGAGCGGGCGCTTGAGACAACAGATCGTCGCCTCGTACCACTTGGTCGACATGCTGGAAGCCGTCATCGACCACCGTGGCCAAGTTGTACGCGGGCACGCCGTCAGCGCGACGCAGTACGAAGTGATCGACGGGGCCGGTGAAAGAACCGTGGAGTTCGTCGAATACGGTCCACTCGCTTGCTGGGGCGCGAAGGCGGAGCGCGGGAGTGCGCCCGAGTTCGGCGAGCTGTTGACGTCGAACCTCGCGCTCAGTGTCAGTCAGGTTGAGGCACGTGCCGGGGTAGTGACCCGGCGGAACATGGGGAGCAGACGCGGCTTCTTTAATGTCCTTGCGGGAGCAGTAGCACTCGAACGCATATCCCTGCTCGACCAGGTAATCGAGCGCCTGCATGTGTGCGGCAGAACGCGTCGTCTGCACCAGTATTGTGCCATCCCAGTCCAGTCCGATCGCTTTCAGGTCAGCGATCTGGCGGTCGGCGCTGCCCGAACGCACGCGGTCAATATCTTCCATGCGCAGGACAAACGAGCGCCCGCTATTACGCGCCCAGGCCCAAGCGAGGATCGCGGTTCGCAGATTCCCGACGTGAAAATCCCCGGTGGGAGAGGGTGCAAAACGCCCCACGCCTTGCTGAATGACGGAACCGCTGGTCATGGGTTTAGTGTACAAACTGCGCCGATAGGGCAGACTGATCGTTCCTGCTCGAGTCTCGTGAACTGTAGACTGGACGCGATGAATGATTCTGCGAAGCCCGTCCAGCGCATCTGGCCGTATGTTGCCGTTGGTGGCGCGTTGGGTGCGCTTGTTCGCGCTGGCGTGGACTATCTGACCGTATTCTTCCCCGATTCTGTGGTCATTTCGCACGCGGTTCCCATCATGTGGTCGACGGTTCTCGTGAATCTTCTCGGTGCGTTTGTGCTTGGTGTGGTCGTGCCGCTTTTTGCCGATCCCTCACGCGAGCGGGTGCGCCTGCTGGTTGCCACCGGCTTCCTGGGAGCGTTTACGACCTACGGCACGCTGATCGCCGCAACCGCGAATGGGATGATCGCGTCCGGTTTTATTGTTGGGGCGATTGTTCCGGCGCTCGCGTCGCTGACGTTGCTTTTCCTTGGCGTCGTGTGCGCGGGGTGCGGTTTTGCGCTGGGCCGCTTCGTAAAGTTCGGCGTTTTCGAGGTCTTTGAGGTGATTGACGAGGCCGGGTTCAGCGTTTCATCTCCGTCTTCTGATACGGCCGGAATGGTCGATCGTGAAACCTTCGCTGAGGAGGAAAAATGATCGTTCTCTTCAGCGTGCTCGGCACAGCCCTCGGCGGAGCACTCGGTGCCCTCTCGCGCTGGAAACTCGATCTGGCTGTAAAAACCAGATGGATTGAGAAGCGCGCGTTGGCCGGAAAGCCCCTCCGCCCTTACGTCGGCATCGTGGTCGTCAATACGGTCGGTTGTTTCCTGCTTGGCTTCCTGACCGGGATCCTCCCGCTACTCGCGGTCCTTGTCGCCGGTGGGTCGCAGGTCGACTATCCGGGCATCACCGGAACCGTGCGCTTTGTCCTGTCAACGGGTTTCCTTGGTGGCTTCACCACGTTCTCAACTGCGGTCCTGGATGCTTGGACCGAGGTGTGGGCTCATCGGGTCCGCGCCGGAATGAGTCTAATTGTCGTCGGCTGGGTGAGCGGCCTCGTCGCCTATCTGCTGGGACTTGGATTAACGGCACTCGTCTCCTATCTGCTGGGGATCGGATGAGCTGTATCTGTCGCCTAAGGCGAAATTCGCGATCTGGATTACTGTTCGCACGCTGACGGTTACCGAAATGTGATCGCATAAAACTGCAGGTCAGGCTCACTTTTATTTCACATCGTGGCGTTACGTAACAGAAAATTTGGGTGGCGCGGACTTGCCTCCTATGCTGAAAACATCAACGCAGCACGAAAACGCGCCGAAAATCCGGCGCGCACGATCTGAATCGAAGGAGGGCGTCATGATTGACCTTGCCGGAGTGCGAAAGGTTTACTCCGTCAAAGGCGGCAACGAGGTTGTTGCGCTCGACAATGTCACCCTCCACGTTGAACGTGGATCCATCCACGGAATCGTTGGCCAGTCTGGTGCGGGCAAGTCAACGCTCATCCGATGCCTGACCGCGCTTGAACACCCCAGTGACGGCAATATCGTCGTCGACGGGCTCGACCTGGCGCAGTTGCGTGGCAAAGCCCTGCGAGAAGCTCGTCGCAAGATCGGCATGGTCTTCCAGGCCGCGAACCTGCTGGACTCGCGCACCGCGGCGCAGAACATCGGTTACCCCCTGAAACTTGCGGGCGTACCGAAGGATCAGATCAAAGCGCGCGTTGAAGAACTACTTGCCCTTGTCGGTCTTTCTGGACGAGGCGACTCATATCCGTCTCAGCTTTCCGGCGGTCAGCGTCAGCGCGTCGGCATTGCTCGAGCGCTCGCGGACAATCCCAGCGTTTTGCTGTGTGACGAGCCCACCTCCGCGCTCGACACCGAATCGACGCGCCAGATTCTGGAACTCATCCGCAAGGTTCGCGACTTA
The DNA here is from genome assembly GCF_027694595.1 of Pauljensenia sp. OF14-1SRA. Taxonomy (NCBI): domain Bacteria; kingdom Bacillati; phylum Actinomycetota; class Actinomycetes; order Actinomycetales; family Actinomycetaceae; genus Pauljensenia; species Pauljensenia sp. OF14-1SRA. The sequence goes on from NZ_JAQEVQ010000002.1 coordinate 249,136, forward strand.
GAAGGTGTGACCGTTCTGGTCATCACCCACGAAATGGCTGTCGTCCGCGAAATCTGCGACTCTGTTACCCTGCTCGGTCACGGTCGCGTTATCCAGACGGGCACTGTCGAAGAGGTCGTTGCCGACCCGTCCAGCCCACTCTCGCGTGAACTCGTTCCCGCACCGTCCGTTGACGATGCTGACCTGCGCGAAGGCACCACGCTTCTCGACGTTATCTTCACATCGCACCCCGGCGTGCCCACCGGTGCGACCGTTCTGAACCTCGCCGCCTCAATGGGTGCCGACGTGACAGCCGGAACCTTCGAATCTATCGGAATGACTCAGGTTGGTCGCCTGGCACTCTCCGTGCCCAGCTACCACTCGAAGCAAATTCTTTCTGAACTGCGTGAACACGACATCTACGCCGAGGTGAGGTCCGCATGACACCCGTTCTTCCCTCCCTCTACACGTCGCTTGTAGGCCTGTTGCCCGCAGGGTTGCTACCTGCTGGGCTCCACTCCGCTGGTGTGAACGACCCGAAGTGGCTGGATAACCCGGCGCTGACGAAGCAGTTCCTGCCGGCAATCGGAGAAACCCTGGCGATGATGGGCTTCTCCACGCTGTTTACCGTCCTGCTCGGTATCCCGCTTGGGCTGTTGCTTGTTCAGACTGCCAAGAATGGCCTGACCCCGAACAAGACCGTCTACCAGATCACGTCGGCGATCGTGAACGTCATTCGCTCACTGCCGTTCATCATCGGCATTGTCGTCCTACTGCCCGTTACCCGCATCATTGTGGGAACAACGCTCGGCTGGCAGGCAACTGTCGTTCCACTCGTGCTCCTATCGGTGCCGTATTTCGCGCGCCTCGTCGAATCGAACATTCTTGCGATCGACTCCGGCAAAATCGAAGCAGCTCAGATGATGGGCGCAACAAACCGCCAGATCCGCTGGGGCGTTCAGGTCCGTGAAGCCGCACCTGCGCTGGTGCAATCCACGACCACGCTTGCTATTACCCTGATCGGCTACTCCGCAATGGCGGGCGCCGTTGGCGGTGGTGGCCTTGGACAGATGGCCATCAACTACGGCTACAACCGTTGGCAGGACGACGTCATGATCGTCACGGTTATTGCGATCATCGTGATCGTCCAGCTGATTCAGATGATTGGTGACATGATCAGCCGACTGGTGGATCATCGCTGAGTCGACCATCAGTCGGGTAACCGTAAGGCCAGCACTGTTCAATCAATCGTTTCAAATCGACTGACCATTCAGTGGTCTATTTCGTTACACAGTCTTCATACCCGGACGTCTGCGCTCCCCGTGGGTTGAGTGAGTACGTTTCTAGGTAACAACACAGAAAGAGGAATTCTCATGCGTTCCATCCGTAATCTTGTCGCTGCTGGTGCAGCAACCGTCCTTGCCCTCGGCCTCACAGCTTGTGGCTCCACCGCTTCCGACTCGTCCGCTTCCGGCTCTGCAGGTTCCGCTTCCGGCGACACCATCACCCTGAAGGTTGGCGCCACCCCGGCACCGCACGCAAAGATCCTGCAGTACATCCAGGACAACCTGGCAGCTGACGCGGGCCTGAACCTCGACATCGTCGAGTACACTGACTACGTCCTGCCGAACTCTGCCCTGAACGACGGCGAGCTCGACGCGAACTTCTACCAGACCGTCCCCTACCTGGAGATCGCTGAAAAAGAAAACGGCTACGACTTCACCGCCGGTGAAGGTATTCACCTTGAGCCTCTCGCAATCTACTCGTCGAAGATCAAGTCGCTGGATGAACTTCCGGCAGGCGCAAAGATCGGCATCATCGATGACGTCACCAACCAGTCTCGTGCGCTGACGTTGCTCTCCCAGCAGGGCCTCGTAGAACTGCCGACCGACGGTTCTGACGCCAACGTGAACAACGTGAAGATCCTCGGCGACTTCACCTTCCAGGAAGTTCAAGGCGCCCAGCTGGTTCGCTCCCTGCAGGACGTTGACATCGCCGTTATCAACGGCAATTACGCCCAGGAAGGTGGCCTGTCGCAGGCTAACGACGCCCTGGTCGTCGAGTCCCCCAAGAACAACCCGGCAGTGAACGTCCTCGTTTGGAAGACCGACACTGACAAGGCTGCAGCGATCGCGAAGCTCGAAGAGTTGCTCCATTCTGATGAGGTCAAGTCCTACATTGAACAGACCTGGGCCGACGGCTCCGTCATCCCCGCGTTCTGATCGGTACTGCTGACTAGCTCTGCTGACCGGCCACCGTTGCTGATTGGCGAGCTTGGTAGCTGACCAGCCAACTTACTTTAAGAGAGGGCCACCCCGAAAGTGAACTGTCCCCCGGAAGTTGGACTGATTTATTCAGTTTTTCTTCCG
>NZ_JAQEVQ010000020.1:0-16816 GCF_027694595.1 Pauljensenia sp. OF14-1SRA
GGCACGAAACCTACTAAACCGAAACCAACACGTTTTGGCCTATAAGCCATGACTTAGAAGCCGGCGCCTCGCATAACGTTCATCATGGAGCGGACGTGTTCGCGCGTGTCGATGATGGGTGCAACGAAGGCGTTCCATGCGCGGATTGACATGAGGGTGACAGCCGTCGAAATGATCGACGTGATGATCGCGGATGCGAGCGTCGCAGTGCCGGTCAAGACCGCAGTGATGATTACGATCAGGCTGACGGCGCTGGCGACCCATTCCCACCAGTGGGTGATGCCTCGTGTCGTGCTGTTGTTCATGTGGTGCACCGTTGTCGTGAATGAGACGCAGAATGCGACCGCTGAGACGACGAAGGGGAGGGAGCCGGTGGATGCGGAAGCGAAGATTCCGCTGAGCAACCATGAGAGCCAGGTGATGAACACGAATGCGGTTGCTCGCCCGTTTTCTGCGCGTTTACGCAGGTAACTCCAGGTGGCGAATGTGATTGCGATGGCGACGAGCGTTGAAACGAGTCCCGTCGCAATGAGTGCTGACGTGCTTGCCAGCATCGTGTTCAACGGTGCTGTAATTCCTGCGATTGCTGGGATCAGGGAGGTGAACGCCAGGAGCATGTTCAGGATGAGTGCGACGAGGAGAGAAATCCCCAAGACCTGCAGGCTGGGCAGTTGTGTTTCGCTCAGGCGTGCGGTGGGGATTGAGTTGCCGGAGTATTCTCGACCGACGTTTCCTGAGGTGTACGAGGCCGTGCCCGCTTGGGTGCTCGTCGGCTGGGGCGCGGTCTGCTCGTTGGTGCCCGGCGTTGAACGCTGGGTGAAGTGAACGTGGTCGCGCGAATCCAGCGTGGAGTTGCCGTCCGAAGATGCTGATCCTGCGGAGGGGCGGCCAGTGGGGGTGGGATCATCGAAGATGAGTTCGACTTCGCGAGGTTCGGGGCTACCGATGGTGCTCATGGGTATATTCCATCGCACTCGTCTGAATGTTTCCTGAATCTTGGCTGAGCAAGAGCTTGTGTGCGCTGTAGACGAACAAACGGCGCAAGCTGGCCGAGTATGCATTATTCGATTGCGGTATCGTCCACAAGACCGACGAGGAAACCGTCTTCGTCAATCACGGATCCGCCGACGGCGGTGACGATGATTTCTGCGACCTTCTCAATGTCACGCGATGAGCGCATGCGCTCCAAGCGCGCTGTTCGTGACACTCCGGTCGGTGGCTCAAGCATTCCTGCCGGCAACCATTTCAGGTGATATTCGATGATGACGCCCGTTGTCCACGACTCCCAACGCAGAACCTGGGGGGGACGAGGAACCGGCTCTACTTCGATTATCAGATCTGACCGGTTCGCGATCGGGGTGACAAGCGCGTACCCGGCAACAACTTCGGGGGTGGCGCCGACTTCTTTCGCTGCTTTTTCGGCCAGTTCGCGTGCTTTCGCGATCTTTGTCGCGATATCTGTGCGGATCGTTCCGGGTTCCGCAGCGATAGCAGCATTTTTTTGAACCACCTGCTGCGCGGACTGCGGTGCGGGAGTGGCAATCTGACGTGAATCTGTGAGCTGTGGGAAATGAGGCTTTAGCAGGTTCAACAGGTCCTCAGGATCCAGCCAGCGTGGAGTGTATACGGTCAACGAAACCGCTGAATCAGGATCCGGGGCGATCATCTTCCCCGAATCGGCGACGCGAACAGCGCCACCCAGGCGTCGAGCCATCCGCTTCAGTGCGGTCAAAATCCGGTACTCTAGGCCGACGGGAACTCCATCGGGGAAAACGCTTGCCCACTCGTCGAGGACGGCAAGCTGAGGATCCACGGGATTTCTGCGCGACTTTGGGCATTCCAACACCCACACGTTTGTTAGTGAAGCGGGGGTCTTGAGCGTCTTACGTAGAGTTGCGTCAATGCTCCACGGTCCCACCAGTCGTGCCTCGCCAACAAGGTGTAGCTGACCGGCTCCTTCCCAGCGAGCTTCATCCCAAATTGACAGGGCGAGTGCCTCAATTTCTAAAGGATCTACTTCATCGGCCAATAACAGCAGATGATGTTCCAAGGCTGCGGCCTCGTCGATTGAACGCGCGGGAGCGGAAGTCGAAATTGTTGCCGAAATCGGAGCAATCTGCGACGTCTGCGAAACGCCTTCGGCGCCAACGGAGAAGGTCTGCGAAAACTCGGACAGAGAGGTGATGGCATTCAATGACGTTGAGGTGAGCGACGTTGAATCACCAACATAATTTTCGGCCAACGAGGAGCGTGAACGCGAAGATGCGTCGGCCATGCGATCGCGCAAAGAGCGACGCATCGGCGCATCGGGAACACCATTCGTCCCAGTGCCCTCGTTGTTATCCGAAACCTCGCCTGACACGTTCGTTCAGCGCTCGATTCGAGTGCGGTTGAAACGCAGGTGCGTGCGCGAGGGAGTCGGGCCACGCTGACCCTGGTAGTGCGAACCTAAACCGGACGAACCGTAGGGGTGCTCCGCCGGAGATGACAGATCGAAGAAGCAGAGCTGGCCGATCTTCATACCCGGGTAGAGCAGGATCGGCATGGTCGCCGTGTTCGAAAGCTCCAGCGTGACGTGGCCGGAGAACCCGGGGTCAATGAAGCCAGCGGTCGAGTGCGTCAGCAGACCCAAGCGACCAAGCGACGACTTACCTTCAAGACGCGCTGCAATGTCATCACTCAAGGTGACCAGTTCGTAGGTTGCGCCCAGTACGAACTCGCCCGGGTGCAGAACGAACGGCCGATCCGGCCCCACATCAACCTGATGCGTCAGATCCGTCTGATCAGCGGACGGATCAATCACGGCGTAACGGTGGTTGTCGAAAAGACGGAACAACCTGTCCAAACGCACGTCAATACTTGCGGGCTGAATCAGGTCCCGATCAAGCGGGTCCAGCTGAATACGCCCAGAATCAAGGCCGGCATTAATATCGCGATCGCTCAATAGCATGGCCCAATTGTTTCACATTCACGGCGACCGTTTAGGCTGATGGTCATGTCCTCTTCCTCTTCTGGCGCTGTTCGTGGTGAAAGTGCGCCCGCAAGCTCAGCCTCGACCACTCGGCAGGCCAAACGCAACGAGGTGCTGACCGGCCTCGTGAATTGGATGAAGGAAAACAAGCGTGAACTCCCTATGCGCGGCGAGGACGTGACGCCGTGGGGAACTCTGGTCGGCGAAGTGATGAGCCAGCAAACACCCATGCCTCGTGTCCAACCGATTTGGAGCCGGTGGATGCAACTATGGCCGACGCCCGCTGCGCTCGCGGCTGCTCCTGCGTCGCGGGTTCTGGTCGAGTGGGGGAGGCTCGGCTATCCGTCGCGCGCCCTGCGCCTTCGCGAGTGCGCGATCGCCATTAGTGAGCGCCCAGGTGGCCAGGTTCCCGCCGACTTTGAGTCGTTGTGTAGCCTGCCGGGCATTGGCCCGTACACGGCATCTGCGCTGATGTCGTTCCAGTTTCATGAGCGTCGCGCGGTGCTCGATACGAATATTCGACGCGTGATTGCGCGGATTTTCAGCGGGATCGAACGCCCTGCGTCTTCGTCGCCGACTCGCGTCGAGAGGGAGCTCGCCGATTCCCTGCTACCGTCGTCGGGCGCTGAGTGTGCGACGTGGAACCTTGCGCTGATGGAGTTCGGGGCGATCGCGTGCACATCGAAGAATCCTGCGTGTGATACGTGTCCGCTTGTAGCCGAGTGCGCATGGTTCGTTGCCGGGCGTCCAATGGTCGAGGTCAAGAGAAAGTCTCAGGCCTGGGCGGGCACGGACCGTCAGGCGCGCGGGCGAGTCATGCAACTGTTGCGCGACCGGCACGTTTCCGGCGACTCATCAGCTTCTTGTGCCAGTTCCGATTCTCCCGTTGCTTCCGGGGACTCGTCAGCTACCGGCAATGTACCTTCCCCAATCAACGAGGCCGCCCCGACAGTTTCCTACTCTGCGGCGTTAGAAGCGGCGACCTTGCCGGGTAGCGACCCTGACCAGGCTCCCCGTGTGATCGAAGGCTTGCTTGCCGATGGCCTGCTGGTGCGCGTCGGCGAGGATCGCCTGGCTCTTCCGCGCTGATTGTCCCCGCTTGCACACTGCCACGGAGGCAGGTTGTCCCCAGGGGCGAGTTGTGCTCGCTACTGACGGCCCACCGGCTTCGTCGGTGGGCTGGACTAAGAGCAATTGTCTGAGCTTCCGGGGATTATCTGCGCAGTGGTAGCAACTGGTCGGAGGCTAGCCAAGCAGGTTGTCAGTACCGGATCGCGTCGATTGGTTTGACTCTGACGGCAGCGAGCGCAGGGATAATTCCGCAGAGAGCGCCGATTCCCGTGGAGATGGCAATGCCGTCGATGGCTGCGCTCATCGGGAATGGTGGGCGTTCCTGCAGGTAGATGCCCAACAACGTGTCAAGTGGCAGTAGTCGGATCACGATGATGGCAATTCCGACACCGATGACGCCGGCGACGAAGGTAGCGACAACCGACTCCATGAAGACCGCGAAGAAGACTCGTTTAGCGGATGCTCCCATAGCTCGCCGGATGCCGATTTCTCGGATGCGTTGGCGTACGGTGACGATCGCGACGTTCAGTAGCCCGAGTGCACCTAGCAGGATGACGATGCCACCGATGACCATGATGACGGTGCGGATCGTATTCATGCTGGATTGTCCGCCGTCGTAGTATTCACCGCCGTAGACGTCGCCTTTCCAGCCTTTGCCGAGTACGGATGCGAGTGCTTTGGGGAGCAGGTCTCGTGCTTGTTCCGCCTGGTCAGCTGCGGTCCAGACCAGCATTTCAACACCGTTTGATGTGGGGGATTGTCCGCTGAGCGCGGCCGACTGTGATTTGGTGAACTGCCAGGCGGTGTAGTCGATGTAGGCGGTTGGGCTGTCCCATTGCGAGTTGGATTTGATGACTCCGACGACGCGGTATTGGGTGGCGGAAGCATCGTTGGCGTGCAGGACGATAGGGTCTGCAATATTCGCGTGAGCTAGGTATTCCCAGAGCGTGGAGTTGATGACGATGGGGACGACTCGCTGGTTGGCGTCGCCCGCATCGATCCACCTGCCGACGATTGGGGTCAATCGGAATAGCGTGGAGTACGCGGGGTCGATGGCTTTCACGGATGTGGACGTTTCCATCGTTGTGAGGTCCTGCGTCGTGGGGACTCCTCGGTATGAACCGGTTTTTGAGATCTGTTCTATCTCAGTGAAGGTGATATTCCCTGTTTCGAGCCTGGACCAGTAGGGGATTTGCAGGCGTTGAGCGACGGTTGTCATGGCGTCACCCATGGGGTCGTGAATGACGCCGGTGAGCGCGGCGAGCGCGTTGCTTCCGTCGCTGCTCGTTGTGCCTTGGGTTGCTGAGTCGCTGTCGATAGTTGGCATTCCTTCGGCGTTTGTTGTGGTGCCAGTTTCGCTTTCGGTCGACGAGGCCGCGCCTGTCTCACCGGTGTCTGAACTGGTTTCTGATGCGCTGACGTGCAGAGTAATGGATCGGCCTGAGTAGGCTTCCTCCATTTCTTTATTGACCTGAACCAACATGTCGCCAATGGCGATGACTGAGGACATGGCTGCGACGGCCGCTACGACGCCGACGAGGGAGAGGATGACTCGGGTTTTTTGTACTTTGACTTCGCCCCATGCTTCTACGAGGGCGCCGATGATCTGGTTGAGGGTATTCATTCCTGAGTCTCCTCCTCTTCGTTTCGACCACCGGTTGAGGGGGAGGTGACCAGTTGGGTGGGGTCGGCCTCGTCGATTGAAGGACGGGTGGCGGAAAGATCGTGGGAGTCGATTGCATGCAGGGTACCGTCGGCGAGCTGGAAGATTCTCTTTGCGCGCGAGGCGACCGCGAAATCGTGGGTGATGACGATGAGGGCGGCGTTGTTTTCTCTGGCGACGGTTTCAAGGAGTTCCATGACCAGCGCGCCGGTTTCGGGGTCGAGTGCGCCGGTGGGCTCGTCGGCGAGGATGACTCTTGGCTGGTGGACAAGGGCACGTGCGATGGCGATGCGCTGCTGTTCGCCACCAGACATTTGGGAGGGGTAGGAGTCGAGGCGATCGCCGAGCCCCACGCGGTCGAGCATGGAAGCGGCAAGTGTGCGACGCCTCCAAAATGCTTGTCCAGTTGCGTAGAGCAATGGGACTTCAACGTTTTCAACTGCCGTGCGCGCATTGAAAATGTTGAACTGCTGGAACACGAAGCCGAAGGTTGAACCGCGCAGGGCAGAGCGCTTCCCTTCGCCCAGGCGTGTCACGTCAATGTCGTTGATCGTGTACGTTCCGTCAGTTGGCAGATCCAGCAGACCAATGATGTTGAGCATCGTCGATTTGCCGGTGCCGGAGCGCCCCACGATGGAAATGTGGTCGCCGGGATCGACGCTCAGGTCGACGCCACGCAGGATTCTCAGGTCGGACCCGTCGGGTAGTTGAACCGTCCGGGTGACCTGGGCGAGTTCGATCAGGCTCATGTCAGCCCGCCGAGCTTTCAGTGGTGCCCGTCAGGGGAGTGGCTCCATCTACACCGGATTCACTGCCCTGTGTTTTCTCTGAGCTGGCGGTGGGAATGAATTCGAGCACCGAGTCGGATTCCGTCAGGCCTTCCTTGATCTCGACGATTTCGCCGTCAGTCAGACCCAAGGTGACAGGCTTCTTTTCGGGCTTGCCGGCTCCATCAGTGGCGGGAATGTAAACGAATCCGCTTTGGAAACGGCCTTCAACAGCGCTGATGGGGAGCGTGAGGACGTCGGTTGCGGAGCCCGCGACAATGTCCATTTTCAAGCCGAGGCCGGGGAAGACCTTCTGATCTGCTGGGATTGCGCAACGTGCTTGGATACCGCTGCTCTGCTGGTTCTCTCCCTGCTGATTCGTGTTCTTCTGCGTCGCGTCAGGCGTGACGATCTTGAGTCCCGAGCAGGTGAAAGGTGCGGGCCCATTAGTGATGGTCACGGTTGCTTCGGAGGGTGTTTCTTGAATGCGGTACAGCTGGTCGGCGTTCAGAGTTGCCACGGCGGAATAGGTGGAGGGGGCGATGGTTCCCAGCTGGTCGCCGATGCTGAACTCCTGGCCGAGTAGCGCACTGAGATGCAGGGTGCCACTGGCGGGGGCAGTGATGTCCGTGTACGTGTAGATCCTCGTCGGTTGAGTGGGTACCGTGTTCTCCTCGTTGCCGATCGCCGGGGTGCTTTCGTTGGTGATGTCTTTGCGTATCTGCAGGATCATGGCTCCTGCTTCGACGTATGTGCCGTCAGCTACGGCGATGTAGTTGACCTCGCCAGTCCCGGTTGCTTTAACAACGGTGGAGGGATCGTTTTCGATGTTGCCGTTGACCGAGACGGTGTTCGTGATGTCCGCTTTTGTCGGGGTGACCGTCATCTGCTCGTAATTCGCACTCGGATCAAGGACTTGGTCGCTTTGGTCCGCCCCAGTGGAAGGAAAGAATGCGAATTTCACGAGGCTGATCGCGATGATGATCCATACACCTGTCTTAATCAGGGCGATGATCTTTTGAAAACGCGGGGACGTGGAAGAGGACACGAATACTCCTAGACGCTCATCAACGTTGATGGTTCCCAACGGTATCAGTGCCCCGTGTCGTGGGGGAATGAGGACACTGACAAATCAGGGGTGACTCAGGGTTAGTCAGGGTTGTGTGAATTCTGGTTTGAGACTGTCGAAAAATTGCGAGTTTGGGCGCAAAGAAAGGTGAAAATACCCAGTCAAATACAGTCTTGGCTCGGCAGAACGGAAGAGAATAACGACCCTACTGACCGCGCTTCACGGCTTCGAGCAACATGACCGCCACGTCTTTCACCTCGGGCAGGGAAGTGGCTTCCGTCAACGTGGCGCCGTCAGCAGGTGCGCCCTGGCCAGAGGCGGACAAGAAGCCCACCGAGGAACCGGACGCAGACCCCAGCATCTGCGAACAGAACGGGCACGCAGTGGCGACCACGTCAGCGCCTGTTGATGCTGCCTCGACAATGCGAGCATCACTAATGCGGGTGCCTCGTGATTCTTCGAACCAGGCGTGCGCGCCACCGGCACCGCAGCACATGGCACGGTCGCGGTTACGAGGCATCTCAACAACCTCAACACCTGGGATGGAAGCGACCAGTTCGCGCGGTGGCTCGTAAACGCGGTTATGGCGACCCAGGTAGCAGGCATCGTGATAGGTGACGTGCAGGGGACGACCCGCCTGGTCGGTATCAGACGGAGAGCCTGGAGCAACCGGCTTCAGCAGACCATCGCGCACTAGGCGGTTCAGCAACTGGGTATGGTGGATGACGTCGAAGTGACCACCGAGCTCCGGGTACTCGCCAGCAATCGTGTTGAAGCAGTGAGCGCACGAGACAACGATCTTTTGAGCCTTCGCCTCATTCAGAGTCTCAATCGCCTGCGCGGCGAGCATCTGGAAGAGAACCTCATTGCCGGCACGGCGCGCAGCATCACCCGTGCACGACTCACCCGAACCGAGGACAGCGAAGGACACGCCGGCAGTGTGCAATAGCTCTGCCACGGCAGCGCTGGTCTGCTTTGCCTTATCGTCGAAAGCGCCCGCGCAACCTACCCAGAAGAGGTAGTCGACCTCTTCAGCGGTCTCGATATCTTCGCCGATCACGGGCACGTCGAACTCTAGGTTCTTCGCCCAATCCAAACGCTTTCGTGCCGGCTGGTTGTAAGGGTTGGCCTTTGATTCCATGCCACGGAATGCGCGTCCCAGTTCGCGTGGGAACGCGGCTTCCATCAGCACTTGGTGGCGCCGCAGGTCAAGAATGTGGTCGATGTGCTCAATGTCGACGGGGCATTGTTCGACGCAGGCGCCACACATCGTGCAATTCCAGAGGACTTCCTCGCTGATAACGCCGGGAACCAGTGGGCCGGCGACGTCAGTGACGCCCTCAGGGCCGGTTGCCCCGGATGCGGAAAGCATCTGCAGGACATCGAAGGAATGCGGGGAAGGTTCAACGCCCTTATCCAGCATCAGATCGCCGTGCTCGATCACGTCGGCAACAGTGCGGTCACCGGGGACGTTACCGTCAACAAGTTCCTGAGAGACGATCTCTTTATTCGAGGCTGACTCCATGTGGTCGCGCATCGACATGATTACAAGCTTGGGGGAGAGGGGTTTGCCCGTATTCCACGCGGGGCAGAGTTCCTGGCAACGACCACATTCCGTGCAGGCATACAGGTCAAGGCGTGCCTTCCACGACAGGTCGGTGGCACTGCCCGTACCCAGAATCGTGTCCTCGGGAAGGTCTTCGAACTGTTCTTCACTGGTCACCGGCGCGCCGTTGATCAGCATGTGATCGGCGGGACCAAGCGACTTTGTGCCGTCATCGTTGCGACGCGCATACAGGTTGACGATCGCAACGAAACGGTGCCATGCAATGCCCATCGACGTCTGCACGCCGATGACCATCATCCAGAGCATTGACGTCATGATTTTGACGGTCGCAACTACGACGATCGCGTTTGCAAGACCGGTTGAGTCAAGCTCAGCCCTCAAAGCAAGCGTGCCGATCCAGCCGGTTAGCGGGAAGTGAACAATCAGAGGCAACGTCCATTCCTGACCCACATTCTGTTCGGACATCAGGCCGTATTCGAGGCCTCGTAAACCGATGATGCACACGCACACAATCAGAACGACCCACTCGACGAACAGAGCCTGCCATTTCGTCGACCCGAGGAAACGCGATGCCAACCCTTGCGGTGAACCGTCGCGCGGGTGCGGGCAGGACAGTGGCGCGTCGTCACCCGTCAGGGAAGCCGGATCATCATTCGACACGGCTGCCTCAGCGACAGTGCCGTGGCCAGCGTGCTTGCGCACGGTCATCAGGTAGATGATGCCCAGCAGGCCACCCCAGGCGAGGATTTCTGTCAGCCACTCCCACGGCGCAAAATGCCCCAGCAGTGGCAGGGCATACATCTGATCGCGCAACTGCCCATAGCCGGCAACAAGCGTGAGGAACAGCAGAGGGAAAGAGATCATCACCAGCCAGTGAGCGACCTTCACCCACGGGCGATGCTTGAATTCACGGTGAGTCAAAATCGTAGAAATCATCGACCATAGACGCTTGCCCACCGGGCGCAGACGCCCCGGATCAGGCTGGCCCTGGTTGATCTGGCGCCAGATATGTGCGATACCGCGACCGAACGCCAGCAGGGCGAGCAGAGTCACCAGCAGGGAAAACACCCAGCACACAACACTCAGAGCAGAAGATGCCATCGAAATGATCTCCGAACGGATAGGAATCAACTGCTTTCATTGTCGCACCCACTGTCTGCACATGGCGTTGTGGGGTGCAAACGCGCGGTTTCGACTCAATATGCTCCGCTCCTCATTCGCATTTTTCGCGAGCTCACTGTTGCGAAAGATCAGGAGAGGAATGGGATGAGTTCCTCACCTCACCCGGACGCTCGTGGCACGCGCACGTCAATCTGTGAGAAGGTGAAGCCGTGATCGCAGACTCGGTGAACATGGATCAGCCCCTATCCGACCAAGAGATCTTCGAAGACGACCGACCGCACGACCACTGTGGTGTTTTCGGCGTGTGGGCGCCCGGTGAGGACGTTTCGCGACTCACCTACTTCTCGCTATATGCTCTGCAACACCGAGGACAGCAGTCCGCCGGTATCGCAACCTCGAACGGCTCCCAGATTCTGGTCTACAAAGACCAAGGCTTGGTGAACCAGGTGTTCACGGAACAAACCCTTCAAGGTCTGACCGGCCACGTTGCCATCGGACATGTCCGCTACGCGACTACGGGCGCGGATACGTGGCGTAACGCCCAGCCCACGCTCGGCCCCACGCCAAACGGAACGGTCGCTCTCTGCCACAACGGCAACCTGACGAACACGACCGAACTGCGTGAGCTGGCGCAGAAGATCGCCGACGAAGGCGACGACATTGAACGTGGTGCAACCACGGACACAGCCATCGTCACGGCCCTTCTTGGACTGGCAGATCGTATCCCTGGACCCGTGCCGTTTATTCCTCCAGCGCTCGCCCTTGCGTCCCCCATGGACCAGGGCGATTCTGCTTCTTTTGCGCAGTCGTCGACCGTAGAGCCCGGTTCTGCTTCCTCGTTAGGCGAGGCGCCGGCACAGGGGACAACAGAAGGCTATTCGTCTCTCATCGCGGCGGCCCTGAAGGTTCTGCCACGCTTGAAGGGCGCGTTCTCGCTGGTCTTCATGGACGAGAACACGCTCTACGCTGCGCGCGACCCCCACGGATATCGACCGCTAGTACTGGGTCGCCTGTACTCCGGCTGGGTCTTGGCTTCCGAAACCTCCGCCCTTGACCTGTGCGGTGCCACGTTCGTCCGCGAAATTGAACCCGGCGAGCTCGTCGCAATCGACCAAAGCGGTGTTCACTCACGCCACTTCGCGGTTAAACGCTCCAACACCTGCGTCTTTGAATACGTGTACCTTGCCCGCCCTGACACCGTCATTGGTGATCGTCAGATTGTGGCGGCGCGCCGTGAGATGGGTGCGATCCTCGCCGAAGAGTCAGGTGTCGAAGCCGATTTGGTGATCCCCACGCCTGAATCGGGCACTCCGGCCGCCATCGGCTACGCAGAGGCGTCCTGTATTCCCTTCGCCCAGGGTCTCGTGAAGAACGCCTACGTTGGCCGAACTTTCATTCAACCGACTCAGTCGCTACGCCAGTTGGGTATTCGCCTGAAACTCAACCCGTTGCGCGAGGTTATCGAGGGTAAGCGACTGATCGTCATCGACGACTCCATCGTCCGCGGAAATACTCAGCGGGCTCTGGTCCGTATGTTGCGCGAGGCCGGCGCATCCGAAGTACACGTCAGAATTTCATCACCGCCGGTCCAGTGGCCATGCTTCTTCGGCATCGACTTCCCGACCCGCGCGGAACTGATCGCTTCGGCGATGAACATTGACGAGGTCCGCGCTTCTATTGGCGCCGATTCGCTGGCTTACCTGTCGATGCCCGGCATGGTTCGCGCGACCCGCCAGGGAACCAGCCTTTGTCTTGGTTGCTTCACCGGCGACTACCCCGAAACAATCCCTGCAGGCACACCTATCCCCGGCACTCCAGGGGCTATCAGTTGCTAACCGGATACGGCCTCGTGACCACACGTGCCGGATATGCACTCACGATCCTCAACCGACCACCCCACCACCGCACCTCACCAAGGGAGCTTCGATGAGCGAGAACACCCCCCTCGACTACGCGTCAGCCGGCGTCGATACCGCGGCAGGAGACCGCGCTGTCGAACTTATGAAGGAAGCCGTGTCACGTACGCACGATGCGACCGTCCTTGGTGCAACCGGTGGATTCGCGGGCATGGTTGATGCTTCGGCGTTGCTTGGTATGAAGAAGCCGTTGCTCGCCACCTCCACGGACGGCGTCGGTACGAAGATTGCTATCGCGCAGGCCATGGACATTCACGACACCATCGGCCAGGACCTGGTTGGCATGGTCGTTGACGATATCGTCGTGATCGGCGCACGCCCCGTGCTGATGACCGACTACATCGCGTGCGGACACGTTGTCCCCGAACGTATCGCAGCGATCGTCACCGGCATTGCTCGCGCTTGCGAAGCAACCGGAACCCCGCTGATCGGTGGTGAAACCGCGGAACATCCCGGCGTCATGGAACCCGACGATTACGACATCGCTGGCGCAGCAACCGGCGTTGTTGACGCTGACATGTTGCTTGGGCCAGAACGCGTTGCTGACGGCGACGTGGTGATCGCTATGGCATCATCCGGCCTGCACTCCAACGGATACTCGCTGGTGCGTTCCGTTGTCGCGCGAACCGGGCTCGCACTGGATGCCCACGTTGAAGAATTCGGTCGCACGCTCGGCGAAGAACTCCTAGAACCCACGCGCCTGTACACCACGTTGTGCCTTGATCTGATTGGTCAGTTCGGCGTTGGAACGCTGGGTGAAGCTGGCGCTTCTTCTTCGGCGGGGTCTTTGGCGGGTGCTGGCCTGACCGGCATTCACGCCCTGTCCCACGTGACCGGTGGCGGACTGGGAGCAAACCTTTCCCGTGTCCTCCCCAAGGGATCAATTGCGGACGTCGATCGCGGATCCTGGGTTGTCCCGCCGGTCTTCGATTGGGTGCGCCGTGGCGGATCCGTCAGCTGGGAAGGCATGGAAGATTCGCTCAACCTAGGCGTTGGCATGGTCGGTGTTGTTGGCGCTGAAAGTGCAGACGCTGTCATGGCTGCGACTAAGGCTACTGGCATTGATGCATGGGTTCTCGGCACCGTTCGTTCCGAAAAGAATGCTGATGACGGATCTGGCATGACTGATGCTCGCATCATCTCTGGAACAAAGGGCGTGAACGCGGGAGCTGTTCGCCTGCACGGCCAGTACCGAATCGCTTGAGAAACTTCGTCGGAAGGTGATCGGAAGGCCAGAAGGTCCCACTTCATCGAAGGGCATTAGCCCTAATCGAAAGCTCACAAGCCCCTTATCGGAAAGTCTCGCATCAACCCATACAGCCTCCCATCAACCTATACAAAGAGGGCCGAAGCCCCACCCGGGGTTTCGGCCCTCTTCTATTTACATGTGAAATGGGTACACGAAGACCAGCGTATGAGCTAGTCATCAACAAACCTCTTCAGTCAGCGTCGGTAATGCACCGCAGTGGCACTACGGTGCGCCGTGAGTTCAACGGAACGCACGAGGGTGCGTCACTTGGACGGGTTGATCCAGAAGTCCTCGTCGAGCTCGGGAGATTCCTCCACATTATCGGCGTCGGCAAAATCCGCGTACTTGGAGTAGAGGTCGTCTTCTTCGTCCTGCTTGTCCTCTGCGTCCTCGTAGTCGTACTCGTCGTAATGAGAGTGCTCAGAGGAAGCGAGTTCGCGCTGCAAAGCGTCGAGATCGGTATCAGGACTGAAATACTTCAGCTTGCGTGCGACTTTCGTCTGCTTGGCCTTTTGACGGCCGCGCCCCATGGCGTCGACCCCCTCCGCGTTGTTCGGGTCCGCGCGAGGCGGTGCCCTGGTTAATGAAAATGTGTCGTGGGAACATCATAGCGTTATTCGGGCGCAATGCTCACATGCGTCCATACCCGCGGGCGCGCTTGGTTCCCCAACGGTGCCGACAAAAAGCCGGTTTTTCAACGAAATAATCGAATAAGAATCTGAAAATCAGTGCTTCTTACGAATGATGTTGAGAACGATCAGACCGACAACCGTGGCCGCTCCGGCCGCCGCGATACCGACCTTCTTCAGGGCCTCGGGTTCGCCGTCCTTGGCATCCTGAATGGTGATCTGAGCCTGATTCTGGAAGTTGGCGAACTTTGCCTTCGCGGTTTCCTTCGTCTGATCCATGATGTACGACGGCTGAACACGAGCGAAGAGCTCATCGACGGTGGCCGTCATTTCGGCGCGCGTAGTCGCCAAGTCGGCGAGAATCTGAGCTTCGGTGCGCTCGCTGGTTTCCTTGATGTCGCTCACTTGCCCAGGCCTTTCTTCAACGCGTTGATGTCACGGGTGATGTGTTCCTTCGGATCCGGCTTGTCTGCCTGTGACTTCTTCAAGAACGAGGCGCCAACAAGCGCCGAAATCAGCACGATCAGGAGCAGAATGCCGGTGGTGATGAGCGAGGCGGCCCACGCGGGAAGAGCGATTGCGATAGCGACCTCGACGGTGTGGAACACCCATCCGAGTAAGTAGAACGCAAAAACGGCTGCAACCGCAAGCAGGACGCCACCGACGCCGATCCTCTTCACAAAGTTCTTAGCTTTGAGCTTGTTCAGCTCGATTTCGCCGTTGATCAGCGTCGTAATCTGCGAGGACAGGGTCGCAAACAGTTCCCCCATCGATGCGGGGCGAGCTTTTGCTGCCGTGGGTTCCTCGATCGGTTCGAGCGGAGTTGTCATCGGTGACGCTCGCTTCCTGAGTTCGTTTCTTGCGGTAGGTTCCGCGCTTTACCCCAGTTTCTCACGTTCTGCGCGCCCTTGCAGTCGTATGTGGTGAGTGCGCAGGTCGGAGCCTATTCCGGGATCACCGAACCGGGGAGCTCGTCCAATATCTTGCGCGCTTTGTCAATGACTTCCGCCTGTTGGGGCGTGGGTGCGTTATGTCCCGTTCCGTTCGATGGATACGAGGCCTGGCCAGCATGTGAATGTGTGGCTTCGGCAAGAGCTTCTCGGCCGTTCGGCGATGCGAGCAAACGAATCGCTTGAGTGATCGGATCGGGTTCTTCATCGCGGTGGGGCAGATCGACCGGATGCGTCGAGTCGGCATCTTCGCCTGCTACCGGAGCGTCGTCTTCCTCCGGCGCATGCTCGCTTTCGTTGAGGTGTACAGACGCATCGGTATCCGTTGAATCATCTTCAGGAGTACCCTCCAGATCGCCGGCTTCTTCAGCGTGCGAAGGAGTCCGAACAACCTCGCTGGTGAAAGGCGTCAGCCTCGTGAAACCGGGGTATCGCGGTTCCGCAACGGGCTCGTCAGAATCGGTGGCATCTTGGTCATCTGTTTCCTCCTCGAACTCCAGTTCTTCCGAATCGGGAAGTTCATCAGAAACAGTATTCGAATCCTCAGGCTCAACGTCTTCGCTCAGCTCCGCAGAATCATCGCTCGTCTCCGTCTTAACCTCTTCGGTGGCGTGTGCCGTCAAAGGCCTCCACTGAATCGCAATCTGCACATCATGGTCACTATCAGCTAGCGGTTCGCCGTCTTGGGCCTGCGATGAAGAATCCTGATCCAGAGCGGAAGCCCCGGCCTCGTCCCCAGAATCTGAAACGGGCAGAGAAGACGAAACTGACGGAGAAGCTGACGTGGCCGAAACTGAAGTCGCAGGTAGAGCCGAAGGAATTGGACCCAAGTACGTTGCGGGGTTGTCAATATCCTCGCTCTGTGCCTGCTCAATCGCCTGAAGCGTCGGGTGAATAAGGTCCGCGCTCAATACCGAGTTGGCCAGCAGTACAGCACGTTTGCACGAGGCCGCGACCTGCGCATCAGCCGTCGCACAGATGACGGTTGCATCGAACTGCGTGAGGCGGGCCAATAAGTCGAGTGCCTCACGCCTTTGCGGAGCCGGAAGGAACGTCGGGTCATCCGCCAGAATGATGTCGCCACCAGCGATAACAGCCTGCGCTAGAAGAAGGGCATACAGGTCAATTTTCTTCAACGAAGACGTTGGTGTATCCAACAGATCCTTCAATCCCAGAATCTGAGTAATCGAATGGAACGTCGACGACTGCGCACTCACCCCGGTCAGAGCAAGAGGAGCCACAAGGTTCTGGCGGACTGTCAACGACAGGTTCAACGGTGAAGACGCGGTAATCAGAGCAACCGAGGCGCTACGACCATGACGATTCGCGTGTCGGCTTCGCACAAAAACGGCTCCAGAATCAGGCTCAGAAAACGATGCAATCACATCAAAAAGAGCCCGCGCACGCTTAGCCGTCGGATCATAAATCGCGGTCAGTGAAGCCGAACGGAACCCCAAAGAAACACCGTTGAGCAGGCGAATCCCCTGATCAGACTTCGCCGTCACGTCACGCAAGAAAACGGTCACAGTTTCGCCTGGCCCTGGCGCATGATGAGACTGAGCGCTCTTGAACCAAGGTTTGCGACCGTGTACGTCGATGTCCTTTGTCATATCAGCATTGTCTCAGATTGAGGTACGTTGCCGTGCGTCTGTTGGATCAGCATGACCCCTATAGTGGGAGGCGCGTACGAGCCCGAAGGCGCGAATAGCCCTCATTTCCTGCGATGCATGAAGGAAACGCAACCAGTGACCTCGTGAATATGAAAACGGGAGCGGGGCTCGGGATAAATAAAAACCGGGTTAAACGACAAAATGTGTGTGTGAATCTCTCGATTTATGGGCC
>NZ_JAQEVQ010000021.1:0-14880 GCF_027694595.1 Pauljensenia sp. OF14-1SRA
AAAGCCGAAAGGTCGGGCTCAGACCAACTCTTTTTGTCCTTTAACCCTAAGTTCTCCGTCGCCAAAAAATGAAAAAGCCTCCGACACCTTGCAGTGCCGGAGGATCTCACACGAGTCGGGGTGGCGGGATTTGAACCCACGACCTCTTCGTCCCGAACGAAGCGCGCTACCAAACTGCGCCACACCCCGTGCGACTGTTTGAGTATAGCGAGTCAAAGTCTCAGATGACAAAACGGAAAGCCTCGTAGAGCCTGCCGAATAAGTCACAGTGCTCGATCCGAGCGCTCAGCCTAAATGCGCGGCAATCATTCGCGGTAGCGCTATCCGAACGGGCTACGTGAACGCTATGCGATTGAAAGAAGAGTGGCCTCGGGGCGTGTTGCGATACGAACCTGCGCGTAGCGCGACGTCCCCAGTCCGGCACTGACATTGACGAAGGACTGGTGCGTGCCATATCGCCACGAGTGCAGCCCCTTCGCGTATTTCCGTGGGACGTCGCAGTTCGTCACGATCGCTCCAAAGCCAGGAAGTCCAATCTGACCGCCGTGCGTATGACCGGCGAAGATAAGGTCGGCTCCAGCGTCCGTCATGGCGTTCAAAACGCGCGTATATGGAGCGTGCGTGAGTCCGATACGCAGGTTCTGCTGGTCCGCCCACGAATCCAACGGGATGGGAAGTCGATCGCGGTTGAGGTGCGCGTCGTCGGTCCCGATAAAGCTGAGCGTTTGGGAAGTGTGCGCGGCCTCGTGAATAGAAGGCGAAGAAGCGTCAGGTGCGATGGTCGACGAAGACGAGACGTGCGCAACCGGTGCTAAGACAACGGGAATCGAAAGCGTATCTGCGCGGTTATTCAGGTTCGTCCAGCCGGCTTCGTGGAAGGCGGAAGTCAGCTCAGTCCACGGCAGGTTCGGCGTTGTTCGCGCCTTTCGAGGGTGTCCGCCGACAAGGTAGCGTGCCCAGCTCTTCGGCATCTGCGAATAGTAGTCATTCGAGCCGAGCACGTAGGCGCCGGGGTAGTCCAGCAGTGGTGTGTAGGCGCGCATCAGGGGGACGAGGCCGTCCACACTAGAAAAGTTATCGCCGGTAGAGACGACGAAATCAATGTGGTTTGTGGCCGTAACTTTGCTGAGGAAATCCTCGATGAAGTTTTGGCCGGGAAACATGTGCAGGTCAGAGACGTGAAGGATTGTCAGTGGCTGGATATTGCGCGATGGATCCAAGGTGACGTGGACGTGTCGTAATGTCGGCCAGCGTCGTTCAAACGAGCCCCAGGCGAGCGCTGACGCCCCTGCCAACCCCATGCCGAGGGTCGTGTAGCCGACGCCCTTAAACGCGCTCCCAGCGATGTTGAGGGCAGTTGTGTGCACGCCGTACGTCATGGGTCTGCCTTATTCGGAGTCTTCCTCTTCGTACTGTTCGGTTGCCTGAGCTGCTGGCTGCTGAGTACGAGGCTGCGGGGCGGGGGAACCGATGCTGACCATCGGCATGGGCTCGATCGGAGTGCCCGCCAAAACAGCTGACATGTAGGGTGCCCAGATGGTGCGACCAACGAAGGTCTCACCGTAAAGCTGGGCGTAGTAGACGCCGTTGATGGTCACGTCTTGAACGGGCTGGGTTGAAGCGTTCGCGTGGCCAACCCATGCCGAGGTGGCCAGAGAGGGGGTGAAACCGCTCATCCACGTGTTCGAGTTGTTATCCGTTGTACCCGACTTGCCGGCGAACTGACGGCCGTCAGCGATGTGTGTGGACGTGTAGTACCGGCCCACGGCCTGCGTCAACGTCGTTGCCGTCTGCTGGGCGGCGGTTTCGGGGATGACCTGGCTACATTCGGGCGTGTATTCCTTCAGCGTGTTCTCGTCGCGGTCGGTGACCGACAGGATCGCGTTCGGCTTGCAGTAGTTACCGCTGTTCGCGATCGCAGCGAAAGCGCCGGCAACTTCAAGCGGGTTTGTTGACGAGGTGCCCAAGATGTTTGCCGGGAAGGGGTCGGCGACCTCGCCGTTCTGGGTTACGCCAAGATCGTAGGCGGTCTGGAAGATCTGGCAGAAGTCGACGCGCGATGCCATGTTCACGAATGCTTGGTTAACCGACAAGCCGGTTGCGCGAATGACGTTCATTGCGCCGTCCTTGCCGGGAAGGTCGACGACGTTGTAGGCGCCGGTGTTGATCGCTTGATCGCCACAGTGGAAGGCGTTCGAACCGTAGTAGCGGTTTGCTGAACCAACGGTTTCGTAGGCGCTGTGGCCTTCCTTGAACCATTGCAACAGGGTGAAGATCTTGTAGGTCGAACCGACCTGGAACTGGCCATTGGCGGCGTAGTTTGCCATGGTCTGGCCGGCTTCAACACCGTAGTTGGTGTTCTGGCTCATCACTAGGATGTGTCCGGTGCTGGGCTCAACGGACACCAGTGCGGTATCAACGTCGGAGGCGTCATCGACGGGGATCGCGCTGGTCAGTGAGTTCCAAGCGATCGCTTGCTTCGTCGGATCAAGCGTGGTGCGGATCGTGATGCCCGCGGTCTTCAGCATGTGTTCGCGCTTCGCGGACGTATCGCCGTAGGTGTCATCGGCAAGGAATTGTGACAGGACGTAGTCGCAGAAGTATGCGGAGGAGCCCGATGCGCCGGAGCAACCTTCGGCGGAGACGTTCGGGTTCAGCATGTCTTCAATGGCGGTGGCGACGCCTGCGTCGTATTCCTCTTGCGTGATGACTTCCTGGTCAAGCATCAAGCCAAGAACAAGGTCGCGACGTTCTTTTGCTGCTTCAGGGTAGGACAGAGGATTGTATTCAACGGGAGACTGGACCAAGCCTGCGAGCATTGCTGCTTCGAGGTAGTTGATTTCAGAGGCGCTCTTGGAGAAGTAGCGCTGCGATGCAGCTTCGACACCGTAGGTGATGGGGCCGAAGGGCGCGATATTTAGGTAACCGGTGAGGACCTGATCTTTGTCCAGCTTCCGTTCAAGGGCGAGAGCGTATTTGATCTCGCGGAGCTTGCGGGCTGCGGTCTGTTCGGTTGCCGCGTTGACCTGTTCAGCGTCGCCTTCCAAGTAGCCCTTTTCAAGGAGGGCGTTTCGAACGTACTGCTGCGTAATGGTGGATGCGCCCTGGGTGCCGGTTTCGGCCAGGTTATTGACGAATGCGCGGGCGATGCCGGTTGCGTCAACGCCGTCGTGTTCGTAGAAGCGCTTGTCTTCGACTGCGACGATGGCTTGCTTCATGATGTCGGCGATGTTTGCCGAGGGGACGACGATGCGCTGTTTGTCGTAGAAGCGTGCAATCACTGCGCCTGTTGAATCGAGCATGTGCGATTCTTCTGCGGGCTCGACGACTTCAATTTCGCTGGGGAGGTCGTTGAAAACTTCCGGCATCGACTTTGTTGCGAGCGCGAGAGATCCGGTGAGCGGGACGAGCATGCCTGCCCCGAGCACGCCGATGAGTGCTGACGTGGACACGAATGCCACGAGCAGCGCGACGAGCTGTGCGGGCCGGATAAGGCGCGAGTGATTATGCGACATAGGTTAAGAATACGTGTTGGTGAGCGCTCCGCAGTGAGTAGACGCCTCTTTTTGTGTGACTCTCTGCCAAGGCGAGACGTCTTCGGTTTGTTAATTACTGTGGATGTGTGTATCGTCACAGGTGAAAGCTCATAGGCGAGCGATTTGGAAGTGCATATTCATGACCACCATTGACCAGGATCAGAGTTGGGTAGCAAAGGCGCTGTGTGCAAACTCTGAACCTGATGCTTCATTTGTTCAAGGCGCTGCGCAGCGCCAGGTACGCCTGCGTTGTTTGCAGTGCGAGGTCCGTTTGGAATGTCTTGCTGACGCCCTGCAGTCCGAAGCCAATTTTGGCGTGTGGGGTGGGTTGACAGAGCGTGAGCGTCGCGCGATGCTTCGCCACTACACGACCGTTGAGAATTGGCGGGTCTGGCTGGAGTCTTCCCCGGATCCGCTGGCTGCTGAAATTCGTGCAGCGAAGGTTCCGCGAGTTCTTGCGCACGTTCGCGGGTGAACGTCAGTTTCGTTTGATGCCACTGATTGACGAGGCCACGACGCCACGCCGTCGTGGAAGGTGTGGCAGTGAAGAACGTAGGATTGAGCCATGACTAAATGGGAATATGCAACGATTCCGTTGCTTACGCATGCCACGAAAGCAATTCTTGACCAGTGGGGTTCTGACGGGTGGGAGCTCGTTCAGGTGATCCCCGGTCCGACCGGTTCAGAGAATCTGGTTGCCTACTTGAAGCGACCGATCGAGGACTGAGCTGTGATGGCCTGATCGGTTGGCGTTTCACTGACGGATTAACAGACTGAATACGACTGGGGGCTCGGAACGAAAGTTCCGAGCCCCCAGTTGCGTCTAATGAAGGATAAACCCTGAGGGTTACCCTGTCAGATCAGCGTGCGCGACGTGCCAGGCGGTCAACGTCGAGCAGGGTCACTGCGCGACCTTCCAGGCGGATCCAGCCACGGGAGACGAAGTCGGCGAGCGACTTGTTCACGGTTTCGCGCGAAGCGCCAACCAGCTGAGCAAGCTCTTCCTGGGTCAGGTCGTGAGGAACGTGAACGCCCTTGTCGGATGCAGTGCCGAAGCGATCTGCCAGATCCAGCAGAGCCTTTGCCACGCGACCGGGAACGTCGGAGAAGACTAGGTCGGACAGGGACTCGTTGGTGCGACGCAGACGCTGGGCGAGTGCCTTCAGCATGTGCTTTGCCAGGGTCGGGTTCGTGTCGAGGATTTCCATGAGGTCTTCGTGGTCCAGGTGGAGTAGCGAAACCGGGGAAACGGCGGTTGCGGTGGTGGAACGCGGGCCTGGATCGAACAGGGTCAGTTCACCAATGATTTCACCGGGGCCGAGGACTGCAAGCAGGGACTCGCGGCCATCGTTTGACGTGTGACCGAGCTTCACCTTGCCTTCGGTGATGATGTAGAGGCGATCGCCAAGGTCGCCCTCGTCGAAGAGAGTCTCGCCACGACGCAGGGTCGTGTGGCCCATCTTCTGTTGCAGGGAAATCTGCTGGGAATCATCGAGGCCGCCGAACAGCGGGACTTGGCTGATGAAGTTACCGTCACCAATCATGTGGCGGGGCTCCTTTCTGCTCGTGGCCTCGTGGGTAACGAGGTCGAAACCATTATCTGAGCACTCGTGTGCCATAGAACATACGAGACTGATATACACCACACAGTATGCCCTGTTGACCGTTACTAGGTGAAGAAACCGTGTGGACACGCCGAAAACGCGCATATAACCGCCAAATCTGCGAGCGTTTGTGCGTTGATCCCAACGAGCAGGCGATCTGTTTTATTCCTCGATCGTCTTTGTTTAATCACTGTTCATCTGTGCTTATTGCGCATAGTCTGGGCATAAAAACGCCGGTGGGTGCACGCAAAAGCGCGCACCCACCGGGGAGAGCGTGATCAGGATCTTCAGCGCAGGCCAGCGGCCTTTTCTGCCTTGCGACGTGCGCGCGCAGTGTAGTGAGCGCTGGTCGGGTTCACCTTTTCGACCTCGGAACGCAGGACCTCTTCGGCGCGACCGGTGCGACGGACTCGGTGGGACAGGATGCCAATGAAGATCATGGCAATACCCATCAGAAGGAATCGACCGGAATAACCGGCAAGCTGGACGTGGTGCGTGAAGTTTGCGCCCACCGTGTTCCAGTTGTACAGCCATGTCAAAACCGGCTTGCTGTATTCGGCGGTCATGGCCGGAACAACCAGCCACGGCAGACCGATGATCGTGGTAATCACACCGGAGAACCAGGGGCCAAGCGAGGACTTGCACGCAGCGATCAGCAGAGCAACGCCGATCACAATTGCAACCAGAAGCTCACCCAGTGCCAGCGTCGACACAAGAGGAGTGTCGGGTGTCGGAGCGCCCGTCATCGCATTCGTCATGCGCGAGCCAGCATCCGCGGCCAGATACCAGGCGATCGGTGCCAGGATGAAGAACGAGAGCAGGGAACCCCAGTGGGCTCCGGCGCGCGACGGCATTTCTGCTGTCAGGGTTGCGCCTTCAAAGATCGAATCATCAAGCGAAGTTGGAGTCGTCGCAACGAAAGGCTGCTCCGGTTCGGTCGTTTCAACGGCCTCTTCGCGGGGCTTCCACGTGGTTTCAGCTTCTTCCTCGACCTCTTCAAGCGGAGTGGCCGTCATAAAGGAACGACGCTGAACGGTTGATGCTTCAACTGAAGCGGGAGTCGCGGGGGTCGCGTCGGTAGCGGGAGTGTCAACACGATTCGCCATCACGTCGCGCGGAGTCGGAGTCGGATCCGAAACCGGGTCGATGACGATCGCAGGATTTTCGTCCGTCATCACGGGGATGGTGGTCGTGTGCGGGGTCAGAATCACGGGCTCAATCTGGCCGGTCTGAACAACAGACGATTCGCCGATAATGTCGTCCGCGCTTGAGATTTCACCCGGAAGGTCAACCTCTTCGCCGGTCAGCGGAAGTGCTGCGCTATTGGTAGCTTCACCTTCGGCCATCATCGGTTCATCGCTGAAGTATTCGGATGTTTCGGGTGCGACGAAGTCATCGTCCTTGGGTGGTGTGAAATCCTGATCAGACATGGTGCTCCTCCTGCTTGTAGGTACACACTATCGAGAAAAATGCCGGACTTTCGGCTTATTTATCCGCTAGGCGCGTTTCGTCACCATTGTTTTGGTCACGCTGTGTATCAAGCTGGGTGGCCTCGTCCCCCACGCTGACCCGCTGTCGTGCCAAGTAGATGCCCATTGTGGAGGCGCCCAACAGACACCCCAGGGACGCAATGACGGGAGACGCAAGCGCCAGCTGAGTCGTCACCGAGGGCCCCGGAGTGACCACGGAACCCGTGATCGACGACCAGAGCGGAACCAACATGTACGTGGGAACCACCATGATCAGCCACGCGCCAGCCTGCGGGCCGGTCAACGAAAAACGTGCGACCAGAGCAGTTAAACCCAAGAGAATCGCGGCGATGATCGTTTCGAGAGCGTGCGTTCCCATCGCCGGCTCCAGTGCGGACAGTCCGTTCGCGCTCACCGCGCTGGTGTCATTCGGTGCCGCTAAGACAAAGAGCGCCGACGCAATCAGCGTTGCGGGGATCGACAACGAGGCCACCCACGTGTGCCGATGCCCTGTAATTGCAGGATAGGGAACCAGAGAATTGATTTTGACTGCCGGGTAGCGCGCATACGTCAGTGCAACCGCGGCACATCCGGTGATTAGAGTGACCGACAGGGGGTAGAGGCTCCATAGGACCGACGAACGCATATCCGGCAGATCAAAAATCGTCGACTGCAAGAGTGGAACGCGCAGGTAACCGGCTGCTTGACTCAGCCCAATCGGAATTGAAAGCGCGGACGTCACGTACATTCCGGCGGGCGACTCCTCGCAGTTCAGTGACACCAAGGCCAAGATAATCGTCGCCAACGCGACACCGATCAAACCTTCGACCGAAGCCAGTGGCAGACCAACGGCGGCTTGCGCCTGTAAATCAGCCATCGACGACCCCATGAAGATCAGGGCGACGGGCGCAAAAACAAGGGCATATACGCCACTGCGCACGTGCTCAGAACGCGAGGTCGGACGAAGATTCATGCCTCAAGTATGTCGCACATCCGGGCGTATACCCGCCCAGTGGCCACCGGTTAGTAGTCTGAAGAAGTGACTATCGATTCCCTTGTTGACCCCACGCTTGCCGTCATTACCGGTGCGAGTGCCCGCGAAGAAGTACGTCTGGCCTGCGACGACACCGTGAAGGTGTTCACCACGTTGCGCTTCCACGAGGGACTGCGTCGCGGTTGGGAAGAAGCTCGCGCCGAAGCGTCAGTCCGTGAGGCAACAGCGATTGCGATCATGTGTGGCGCCAGAACAAATGTTGACGACATGCGTATCGCCTCAATGAACGACGCGCCTCGGTCTGCTGTCAGCGATGAACGCACCGCGTCGGGTGCCACCCGCGATCCGGCAATGGACTTGGCACTGGGGATTTGGAGGTCCCAAGCGAACCTCAGGGCAGGTTTTGACCCTTTAAACGCTCGAGTTCCCACCCGAAAAACCCCTCGGCCACTTCCGGCCCTGATCGCGGGACTCCACCGAGATGCCTGTTCCGGCCTCGTCGAATCGGGAAGACTCGATGTTGGGCACGTAGCAATTCCGCACGATGCCGCTGCGCTCGCATATGCGATGAGGTTGATCAACGGGCAATTACCGGCGCTTGTGAAAGCAGCCTGCCTGGTTGCGCACTTCCGGTTTCGCACCGTCTTTGATCCAGCATCCAGCGCGGTCGGGTATGGGCTTGCGCGATGGCTTCTGGTCACCCAAGGAGTTGAACCCACGGGCGTCGCAGTGATTTCAGCCTTCGATGCTGAGAACCAAGCGGAAGCCTCGCGCGCGCTCGGCGGTTGGGTGGGCGCCAGCGAGGAAAGTGTTGCCAGGTGGCTTGTCCATTCGATGCGCGCGTTCACATACGGCGCGAAGATCGGCGCTGACATTGCTTTCCACGTCCAAGCTGGCAGGCTCAGCTAGATCGCAAGGCTCGTCAAGTAACAGGTAGGTCCGACAGTAGGCGATTCAAAAGGCGACTTAGCCCAGAAACTCGCAGGTGACAAGTTGCCCCAGTAGCTAGGCGCGCTTTGCTGTCACATACCCTACGGCGGCCACGCCAATCGCCACACCCGCGCCGATCATGGCGAGCGTGCGACGCGACGGCGTGGGAATCGTTCGGTGAACAGCTGCGGTCGAAGTGAAACGCATGATCTCCCACCCGTTCTTCACGGCTGCCTCACGCAAGCCCTTGTCAGGGTTGACGGCGATCGGGTGGCCGACGGCAGACAGCAGAGGAATATCGGAAACAGAATCGGAGTACGCCCAGCATTCATTCATATTCCATCCGCGTTTGGCGGCAAGCTCTTCGCAGGCCGCCGCCTTGTTCGCCGCCTGATTGTAGTGGAGCACGGTGCCCGTGTACTCACCGTCGTCATTCACTTCAGCGATCGAGCCGAGGCAGGCGTCAGCACCCAGCATCTTGCCAATCGGGCGGACGATTTCAATGACAGATGCGGACGCAACAACAACGGGTCGCATCTGGTCATGGTGGAACTGGATTTCTTCGAGTGCCTGCGTGAAACACACCGGGTCAATCGCGTGACCGAGAGAGGATTCAACGGTTGCTTCAAGAAGGGAAGCATTCATGCCTTTAGCCAGGTCACCGATCGCTTCAGCCATCTTGTCCATCCGCTTTTCATCTGCGCCTTTGAGCAGGTAGGGAAGGTGGACGAGGACGGACATGGCGGCAGCTCGGCGCGACAGGAGGCCGGCGTCAACGAAGGAGCTCTGAAGAGCAATCGAGGACGACGTGGCAAGGATCGTCTTATCAAGATCAAAGAAGGCAGCTGAATTGCGCTGAAGCGGGGGTTGAATCATCACGTGCTCCTTGCCACTTGAGTGTCAGCGGGACGGGTTGGAGTCGGCACTGACGTATTTGGTGGAATTTCGAGGCTTGTGACCCCACTTATCCACAGGTCGATTGGTATCAGATTAGTCTTCCACAATTTCACTCCGCTCACGTGGAATCTGCCTGGTCGCAGTGCAAGAGTGCGTCCAACGAGTCGAGTCTTTTCAGTGGGGCTCGGCGGGTGTGTTGGAGGAAACGCGATGGGTAAACGCAATACTTTCGTCTGGAGTGCTCGGCGTAGACTGGACAGGTTCGGGACGGTGAAGCCAGAGTGTGCGCCCGGCACTGCGCGTCTGATTCTCGACGGTCTTACCCGCAACGATGAGCGCTTCGTGCGTCGCATGATTGCGCGCGAGCACGTGGACATCCATGTGGGTGATGCGCACTCGTGGGTCGAGGACGCAGACGAACGAGGCCGGACACCTTACTCTTCGCCTCTTCTTGTTATTGCCGGACCGTACGCGATTGGCAGACTGGGAAGCACCCGCATCGAAGTAGGAGCTCACGGCCAATTCCGCCTTCCTGAAGACGAGGACCTTCTTCGCGCCATCCTTCGTGAACACGCTGGACAAGCGCGCAAAGAAACGGAAGCTACAGCACTGTCTTCGACGCATCCACCCCGCCCATGCATCTGCGTTGCTGGGTGGAACGGAGGAGCCGGAACCAGCTCGATTGCGCACCAACTCGCGCGTGAGCGCGGCCTCGTACTCATTGACGCAAGCGGACACGCACCAGCCCCATCGTGCGCAGACCTACCGGAGAGTCGTGGCGTGCGATGGGCGGATCTGGCGTACGGGGAAGTAGCGTACTCACCCGAACTTGCCCGCACCCTGCCCATCGTTCAAGGCGTCAGCGTGTTAGCGGGGGATGGGCTTGGGGTCGCTACGCCACTGGACTCTCGCTTAGGCGCAGTCATTTCAAGTCTGGACGAAGCCGGACACGGGTGCGTAGTTGACTGTGGGCGGTGGGATGAGAGGTCGGCCACCTGCGTGGGTGCACATGCGAGCGCACTCGTATTGATCGGACGAGCAGACCAGAAGGGTGCCACCCAGTGCGCGTGCTCGCTGACGTTGTGGCCACTTCAGTCTTGCCTGCCCTGCGTACTGCTGACTACGACGGGGAATAGTGGGAACATCCGCGCGCTGACTAACGCCCCGGTCTTGACGCTCAAGCGAGCAATACAGGCGCACTGTCGTCGCCTGTTCCACGAGCTTGGAATCGGTGAGGGTGAGCTCTGATGTTCTTCACGCCCCACGCACCCGAAAGCGCGCCTCGTCAGAAAGCTCAGAATCCACCCGAAGACGGATGGCGACTGAGCCGTCAAGAAATTGAAGAGCGAACACTCCGGCACCTGGCAACACACGGCGACCTCGAAAAAGCCGTCGCAGAAAGCGCTCGTCCCGGCGCGGGCGTCGACGAAATGCGACATCTTCAAGAAAGAATCCGAACTCTCGCGCAGGGAACCGGGCCGGAAGTCGCCCGCCTACTGGCAATCAACGGAGTCACAGACGTGCTCATCAACTCCACTCACGCGTGGATCGACCGCGGTTTTGGGTTGGAAGAACGCGAGTTCTCACATTCAACGGACACACAAACACGCGCCCTCGCTGTACACATGGCGGCCGCCTGCGGGAAACGTCTTGACGATGCCAGTCCCATCGTTGACGGAACACTCGAAGGAGGAATCCGACTCCACGCCGTCCTTCCTGCCCCCAGCGCATCCGGAACACTCATCTCGCTGAGAACCCCGCGCGCTCGCGGGATGGGACTGAGTGAAATGGAGGAGTGTGGGTCGGTTGCTCCCGTTGTGGCTCAGGTGCTTCGCGCATTGTGTGCTCGTCGTGCCAACGTTCTGATTTCCGGGGCAACCGGCAGTGGAAAAACGACGCTCCTTTCAGCCCTGCTGTCGCTTGTCCCTAACGACGAGCGAATCGTTTGTATCGAAGAAATACCGGAACTCCACCCGGATCACGCTCACGCTGTATCCCTTGTCGAACGGCACCCGAATGTGCAGGGCAAGGGTGGGATCAGTCTGTCGGAGCTTGTGCGAGCAGCCATGCGAATGAGGCCCGACCGTCTGATTCTTGGTGAATGTCGCGGTCCGGAAGTTCGCGACGTCATGCTCGCGTTCAACACTGGGCACGACGGAGGATGGGCCACCCTGCACGCAAACTCTGCCGAGGATGTTCCCGCCCGCTTACATGCGCTGGGAGGCCTTGCGGGACTTAGTGATTCTGCGGTTATTAACCAATCGGTCGCAGCGTTTGATGCGGTCATTCATATGCGTCGCAGTGCCATAAAACCCCAAGTTTCTCAGCCGTCTGACGGAGCAGAGCCACACACTGATGCATCTGGCGTGGAACAGGCTCATCTACCTGGGCGATGGGTCGGGCAAATCGGCATATTGAAACGTCAGGGCGGTGAGCTCGTGTGTGAGCTTGCGCTTGAGGTGAGCCAAGACGGGACAGCCCATTTCGGTAGCGCCTGGCCCGACATACAGCGCCTGTGCGGGCTGGACGGCGGTACGCCATGATCAGCCTTGTTGCCTGCTGCGTCGCAGTCACTACCTGGATTCTTCTTGAGTATGCGCAGGTCAGACATGAAAAGAACCTGGTGAAAGCGTGGGGCAAAACAGTCGGAATCAAGAAGTCATCGCACGATCGTAACAATGCTGGACGTCGCAGCGTCTCTTCTGTGCCGGGTAGTTCGGCTCGGCGCCACCGAACCCCTCCGTGGCGTTCGCCGTTCACACAGCTCGATGGCGCGCGCCTTGCCCTTCTTGTCGCGGACGTGGCCGGCAGATTGCGCGGGGGTGCGCCGACCGGTGTTGCTTGGGAGACTTCGTGGAAACGGTTCATTCCCGATGTGGCGTTCGCTGGGATTGACGAAGTAGGGACGCCCCGGGTCTTGACGGACATCATCGGCTTGAAAAGCATCGGGCACCGTATTCCCCGTTCTCTGAAGGAAGCGAGTCTTGGGAGGTGGATACGTTCCATTCAGGGTAGTGGGGTTATTCATGCCTCAAAGGCGCTGGATTCAGCCTGCCGTTTAAGCGGAACAACGGGCGCTCCACTGGCGCATATCCTCGATGCGGTTGCTGATGGTTTAGAAGATGCGGAGGCCGTGGAAGAAGCTCGCCGGATCGCATCAGAAGGCTCCCGCATGTCAACGCGAATCCTGCTGGCAATGCCACTGATGGGAGTGATAGCAGCGCAAGCGTTGGGCGCTGAGCCCTTGAAACAGTTTGTTTCGGGCGGAATCGGAACTGTTCTGGCAATTGTAGGGTTCACGTGCATGGTCAGCGCCTACTTTCTGAGCCACTACCTGATGGGAAGGGCTCGCGGTAAAGAAGAAGCAATTGATCCTGCTCTTGCCTGCGATCTTGCGCGAGCTGTCCTTGAATCAGGTGCAGCAATCCCCAGCGTGATCGAATCGTTGGGGGAGGCGACCCGTGATAATCAGCTTGCCCGAATCGGGCGCGAACTACGGCTCGGAGTGTCATGGGAACGAGCTTGGGAAGAGAGGGCCACAGATCAGCTAGCGCTTGCTCTTCACTCGGCGTGGGTCGATGGGATCGCTCCAGACGACTTGCTGTCTCGCACTGCTCGCCAGATACGTGCTCGTCGTCTTGCAGAAGCGAGGACTCGCGCTGAAGCGCTCGGCGTGACGCTTGTTGTCCCCCTTGGGTCCCTGCTGTTACCAGCCTTCTTGGCGCTCGGGCTAGGGCCGATCATTGTTCATCTGATGGGCGATGGGATTATCGGACTTGGGTAAAGAGGCATGTTTTCGCCTCCATCACCCTGAGTTATTCACAGGCCAATCTCTGAGTCAGAACTTATCCACACAATCGCTTTCGTCCGTTCGCAAAGTTCGAGCAGACATTTGACTATTGAACTCCCGGAGAACATTCGGGGTCATCGGACAAAAGGAGAACATCATGTTAGACACGCTCACGACAAAGACGATCGAGGGGCAACTGGCGGTGCATGACGCCACGTCGGCGCTCGTCACGAAAGTCATGCCGAAGGGCAACCAGGACTTAGAAGAAGGCTCGACGACAGTCGAGTATGCAATCGGTGCGGTTGCCACTGCTGGATTGGCCGGACTTCTGATTGTCGTTTTGAAGTCCGGAGTCGTGAAAGGACTGCTTCAAAACATCATCACTCAGGCACTGTCATTGTGAGTACTGACATGGAAGTGGGGAGGGGCATATGCCCCTCCCCACGAGGAATCGAAAGGAAACCGCGTTGGCCTTGTCAGCGTCTGTGGAAACGAAGGCTCGAAAAGGTGCGATTCGCCTGGTGTGTGCGTGGAGATACGCATTTCAGGAACTTCCATGCTCGTGTAGCCGATGGGGCAAAACGGACACAGCGGAGTCGCGATGAAACAGGTTCAGTGACGGTCGAATTGGCAATCGGTTTTGTTACCATCGCATTGATGCTGGCACTGGTGTTAGGTGTTGCCTCCACAGTGTTGGCGCGTCAGAGCTTGTGCCATTCGGCAAGTGAAGCAGCGCGTGCCGCGATGATGGGAGTAGCGAATCCAACCCAAGTTGGAGCTACAGCATTGGGCTCTCTTGCCCACAAAGGGGCAAGTGTTTCAGTTGTCGAAAACGGTGAGTGGGTTGAAGCTCGCGCCACGTATTCAGGGCATGCGATTTCAGGACTGACCATTGGCGACAACACGTGCACGATCAAAGCCAAAAAGGACTCGTTGGTGCCATGAGAGCGTGCACTACACCGCCTCATCGGGAATCTCGTAGACGGGTGGTGGAAAAGGAAGAGGGATCGGGCACGATCCTCGTTACCGCTATCTGTGCGTTGGCGCTGATCTGCCTGCTGGTCATTGTGTTCGCTGGTGCACTCTATTCGGCGAAAGCTCGTCTGGATGCGATCGCGGACCTTGGAGCGCTCGCGGGCGCGGATGCGTCGGCGACTGCGCAGTGGGAAGACGTGGGGTCCAGACCGTGTGAGCTGGCGGGCGACGTGGTGGCTCGTAACGATGCGGATCTCGAGAGTTGCGAAGTGGTCGAGTCGGATACCCGAATTGTTGTCAGACAGTCGGTTGTTGTCATGAATATTCCGGTGACGCTTCGTTCCCGCGCCCGTGCTGGGCCCGTGAACGAGTGAGGTGAATGTGAGACCTGATGTTTGAAGGGAGAAAAATCCCAGAGAACTTTAAGGAAGACTCAATGGTTTCCCAAGGAGAGCTCGCTACTGTAGTAGGCATCAAGAGGAAAGCAGATACGAAGGAATTGGACGCTTCGTAACTGACGGAAAGGGCGCTATTCGAAGACTTGACTGTGTTGATGGGATACCACAAGGGGCTAAGCCGTAAGGCTTAGCCCCTTGTGGTATCTAAGCTACCTTGTTTATGTGTTGTAGGGCTAATGCGGGTTATAGGACATTTGGTGTTGTTTTTGATCCGGGTTTTCGTTGGT
>NZ_JAQEVQ010000022.1:0-14220 GCF_027694595.1 Pauljensenia sp. OF14-1SRA
CAACACCTGGGACTAACCCCCAGCAACACAATTTGTCCTATAACCCCAGATGATACTATTTAACAACGTTTATACTGTGTAGTACACTATACTTGCCAAGGCACAGTAGCGCTGTATTTGACGAAAGGTGGTGGAGTTGATGAATGAAGAATGGATTTCGCAAATTAAAAGAGGAACACTTGAATATGCCATTCTTCTTCTGATCAAAGATGGGGATAGATATGGATATGACTTGATACAAACATTAGATGATTACCCTATGCTTAAAACAAAAGAAAACACGGTTTATCCATTGCTACGACGATTATTAAAGAATGGATATCTTGAATCGTATTGGCGGAACACGGATGACGGTGTGCCACCGAGAAAGTATTATCGAATAACTGAATCAGGATGTTCCTATCTTGATGAGTTGAACAGTGACTGGAAGACGCTGATGAAAGATATTTCTAAGCTAAGGAAGGAATTATAAAAATGGGAAACAAGTCAAACAATATTGCATTAGAGAAATATTTGTCGCAGGTAGACAAACATTTAAAGTATATGCCCGTTTTCGAAAAGACTGACATTTTAAGTGAACTCAAGAGTTCATTTTATGAGCGCATGGAACAGGGGCAGACAGAAAACGATATTATTGCGGAAATGGGACCGGCAAAGGACTTCGCATTAAGCTACCTTGGCAAGGCTATTGTCGAGAATAAAAATTTTTCATTCAGACATTTTATGATGGCTTTAGGATTCTACTCTTTTGCTTCATTAGCGTGGGTTTCGCTGATTCCTACATTAGCTATATTTTCGGTTTCATTCTTCTTTTCGTGTGGCGTCAGCGTTCTTGCCGGAGCAATGGGATTGCTTAAAGGCTTTCTGCATTTTCCGCTTCTTGATAAGATGCAATTTGTTTTTTTCATGTACGAATTAAAAGGGATTCCCGCTCTTTTAGTAGGATTGTTATTGGCGGTTATTTTCTTTTTCTTAGGAATTCTATGCTGGAAAGGAACTGTAGGAATGATTCGCCTTTTGCAGTCAACGAAACGGAAATTGGATAGTGATGTAAGGAGCGAAGCGTAACAGTACTGTTTTTACACGGCCTTGGATAAAATAAAGAATCATGGTGGCAAACATTAGATTATCTTGAGTGCAACAATGTGGTGTGCCCGGATTTGATACCAGCAGATGGAAACTTACTGCTCGAATTGGATACAAAATAGCAAGTGTCTGACACTCGCGGCTTAGCGGGTTCACAATAGTTAGCAAGGGTTCAATGGGGAACGTACAGAGGTAGCAGAAAATGAGTGCTGAAATTGAAATCGTTTCTGATGGGAATGGTGCGCTGATTCTCGGCGACGAAAATCGCTATCCAGGAGTTCTCTGCGCAGTACGGACTTTCGAAATGGGCTCGCAGAGTTCCTCTTGACAGGTTGAGCCGTTGGCTGTACTTGGGAACTGAAGCGGAACAAAACCCAGGACAGTTCACTGTAGAACCGCAACGAGATAGCCCCTAGATGGCTGTGGCATGCGAAAAAGTAAATTAAAATGCGCGGCGCAGAAGAATCGATCTTCGGTAGCTAAAACGTTTTCTACTTCCCCAGCCAAGCCAGTATCGCCACTACTGCGGCCTCGGTCCCAGTGGCGAGCGTGGGTTGCATAATGGGCGCAAACTTGGGGTTGTGGTTGGGGAACTTGGGGTCCTCCTCGCGAAATCCTCCTAAGCCCCAATAGCAGTAGGGGATCCCGAAGGCATCCGGGATGGTGCTGAAATCTTCTGAGGCCGGAACTTCGCCGCAGTCACCTACGCGCTCAGATCCGAAGTGAGCGGTAAATGCGTCGGTGACCCTCTTAGTGGTTTCGGCATCGTTATTGGTCAGGGGATAGGAATCGTAGAGCTCAAACTGGGCAGGCTCGGGGGTTCCGGCTGCCTCACATTCGGCGTTCACCATTCGTTTTATTGCTTCCAATAGGTGCTTGCGTACCTCTATATCGTAGGCGCGGATGTTGACCAGCAAGGTGGCGCGTTCGGGAATAATATTCGACTTGGAACCAGCTTGCAGTGACCCCACGGTTAATACCGCCATCTTAAAGGGATCAATTTCGCGAGAAACAATAGTTTGCAGGCGCAGCACAATCGCCGAGGCGAGCACCACGGGATCGACTCCCATATGAGGCATTGATCCATGCGAGCCTTTACCATGCACCGTAATTTTCAAAGAGGCACCGGTAGAGAGAATGGCGCCGGCATGGGTGCCGACTGAACCGGTGGGCATAGGATCAGCGAGGACGTGCTGGCCGAAAGCCACATCGGGGCGCGGAAGTTTCTCTACTAGCCCGTCGGTAACCATCGATTTTGCGCCCTCGGCAGTTTCTTCGCCGGGTTGGAAAAGCGTGATATGGGTTCCGCTCCACACCTGCCGGTTCTCGGCCAGTACCCGGGCTGCCCCCAGACCAGCAGTAATATGCACATCGTGTCCGCAGGCATGCATTACGGGGACTTCATTCCCGTCCTGATCGCGCCGAGTGATAGTGGAGGCGTATTCCAGCCCGGTTTCTTCCTTTACCGGCAGTCCGTCGATATCGGCGCGGAAAAGCGTGGTCTGACCAGCGCCATTTTTTAGCACCCCGACTACGCCGCCACCGATTTTTTGGGTTTGATAACCAAAATCTTGCAGCTGCTGGTAAATAAAATCGCGGGTCTCGGTTTCTGCCATAGAAAGCTCGGGATGCGCATGCAGCCACTTGTAGGTTTCCTCTTGCCAGGAACCTAGCTTTTTTACCGCCTGCTCAATATCAAAATCGCTCATCTTAAACTCCTATCAATTTTTTTAACCCTATTTTGCTCCCGATGCAAGAGCCCCCTCCCGCTTGGGGGAGAGGGCGGCAATTTAGCCGATTTCGCTATCTGTGGAGGGTGCTTTCGCTCCCGGAGGGCGATCTTTTTCTTTGGAGGGCGATTTGGTTTAGGGAATTAGGGATAGGCGAGGTGAGGGGGTGACATTTTCACCCTCCCGATACAAAATCACCCTCCCGCGCGAATTTATAACGCGGTTTTCGGGCGATTTAGACACTTGTGGAGGGCGATTTTGTCTTTGATATGCGGCACCGGCGGGAAAGCAGGTAGCTCTCCCCGCCGGGGGTTATCGCATTCGATTACTTATTTTCCATCTTCGCAGCTGTTTTCCGAGGAAGAAGCAGCGCGACAACTAAGGGAATAACTCCTGCTAATCTCCAAATCAGCATCGGCACTACTCCGGCAGAGAATGCGCCTGCATCGGCGAAGATAATATTTCGCAACGCCTGGCCAATGTGGAGCTGGGGAGCCCAAGGCGCCACCCACTCAGCCCAAAACGTTGGTAACATTTCCACCGGAATCATCGCAGTGCTCAGCCCAACGCGAAGACAGTAAGCATTAGCAGCGCTCCAATCGGCAAGAACAAATCGCACAGCCCGATATTGACTAGCATGATGGACAGACTCGCTAACCACAGATAGCAAATCATGTGGGTGCCAACGCTGACGCCGCCGAACCAGACGACAATCCCATAAACCAACACTGCTACCAGTAGCGAGGTCAGGGGTTCGAATCCCCTTAGCTCCACTACGAGCACACTGAGTTGATGCAATTGCGCAAAACTAGGGTTTTGCGCAAAGGTGCGCGCAAAATTTGAAAACGCGCGCAAAATCTAAAAGTCCTGCTCACAGACATGAAAATAGGGCTGACTACTTCAACGGTGGTCAGCCCTTTTGTTTTGCGTGGCTCTAATAGCTATCTGCTGGGATCTCTATTTCGGTGCCGTTAGCAAAGATTACGCTCGCCTCGCCTGTTGGTGTGATTTGGATGCGTTGGCAAAGAGCACGCAGGGTTGCTCGGTCAAAGTCTTGGCTGAGGGTGGCGTTTTGGATGGTTTTCTTAAATCTAGTGAGTTTGGCTTTGATGCCGTTGCGGCGCACGATCTGTGCTTGGGTTTTTTCGTAGGCGTTGATGGCTTCACGTTGGCGGGTTTTGAGCTGGGTGAAGCGCTCTTGGTAGTCGTCTTGGTTTTGAGAGTGATGAGCGTTGTGGGTTATGGCTTGGTTAATGAGTTTGGTGGTTACCTCGATTTCACTTGCTTGCTGTAAGGCTTGTTCTTCCAAATCGGTGGTGTCTGATGTGGTGGTAATTAGGTAGTCCCAGTCGATGAGCTGCTGGCTTTTGATGATCTGGGCGAGCGCTGTTTGGAAGATTGCTTGCAGCTGATTATCGCGTAGTACGGGCATTTTCTTCGGGTGAGGAACAGTGAATTTCTGGTTGCATTGCCAGATGATGGCCCGGTATTTATCAGTGGAGTGCCAGGTCTTACTCCCATAGGCTGAGCCGCAGTGAGTGCAGTAGACCATACCGGTGAAGGCACGCTCGCGCCGGCCTTGGTTCGTGTTTTTTACTAGCTCGTAGCGCACGAGTTCCCAGGTTTCAGGGTCAATGATGGCTGGATGAGAGCCGGTCACGTAATATTGTGGGACTTCGCCTTCATTGGCTTTGCGCTGCTTGGTGAGGAAATCTACGGTGAAACGCTTTTGCAAGAGTGCGTCGCCTTTGTATTTCTCGTTGGTGAGGATGGAGTGGATGGTGGTGTGGCTCCATTTGTGTTTACGCCGAGGGGTCAGTATTCCGTCAGCGTCTAGTGAGGCTGCGATCTGTGGAATGCTCATGCCTTCGAGGTATTGGCGGTAGATCCGGCGCACGATTTCGGCTTGCTCAGGATTGATGACAGGCTCGCCGTTCTCGCCGCGATCGTAGCCGAGAAAGTTACCGTAGGGCATATAAACTTTGCCGTCTTGGAAACGCTTCCTGTGACCCCAGGTGACGTTCTCGGAGATAGATCTGGATTCTTCCTGGGCAAGGCTCGACATGATGGTGATTAGCAGTTCGCCTTTGGAGTCGAGGGTCCAGATATTTTCTTTCTCGAAAAACACCTCCACACCTTTATCCTTCAACTTCCTAACCGTTGTGAGGGAGTCGACGGTGTTGCGAGCAAACCGGGAGACGCTTTTGGTGACGATCAAGTCGATTCTTCCTGAGAGAGCGTCAGCTATCATGCGGTTGAATCCCTCCCGGTGTTTCGTGGAAGTGCCAGAGATTCCTTCATCAGTGTAAATAGCAACGTATTGCCAGCCGTCGTGGTTTTTGATGTAGTGCTCGTAATAATCCACTTGCGCCTCATACGAGTTCGCCTGGTCAGTATCGTCGGTGGAGACGCGAGCATAGCCAGCAACGCGGCGTAGCTGCTGGCCACTAATCGTGGTTGTAGTGGAGTGTAAGGGTTTGGTGGCAGGGATAGTGGTAATCCGTGGCATCAGGCAGTTACCTCCTCACCGGTGCGGCAGTTAATCATGGTGGTGTTCCCACTGCTGAGGTGGATTGTCAGGAGCCAGTTCGGGCTGGCCTCAATCCGCTCGATCCAATCAACCACCTGCTGGTCGTCCCAAGCATGAAGCCCAAGCAGCCGCAGGATGATGGTGTGCAGGTTTTCTTCTCGTAGTTGATGAGCATGACAGGGGTTGCCCTTGCCTTTCGTGGCGGTTTCGCACCACCAATATTTATAAGTCGAGTGTGCCAAGCGGCGGGTACGCCGATGATAGTTCCTGCCACAGATAGTGCAGGTGATGCGGTGTGTAAGAGCGCTACTGCCACCGGTTGGGGTCAAGCCGCGTCCGCCCGTGGCACGCCGCCTGGCTAGCTCTGCTTGAACGGCGTCAAAAACGCTACGCTCGATAATCGGCGGGTGGGAGTCTTCCACAATATATTTATCCAGCTCGCCACGATTCAGAGTCGGTGTGTTATCTCCGGCGTGAGCACTGAAGTACTGTTGCAAGATTGCGGTACCGGTATAGGTGGGGTTTTCCAGCCAATTGCGGGTTACTGAGGCACTGAATTTGCCGCCACCGCGTGAACGCAATCCCTCTTGGTTCATTTGTTTGCAGGTTTTCTCTGGGCTGATCCCGTCAAGAAACTCGGCAAATACACGCCGCACAATCACGGCTTCTTTTTCAATAATGTCGAGCTGGCCGTGGTGGTAGTGGTATCCGTAGGGGTGGCGCGAATGTAACAGGCCATCCTTGTATTTTTTTCGGATTCCCCACTTCGCATTAGCCGAGATAGATTCGGATTCGGCTTGCGCGAACGAGGCTAGTAAAGTGAGGAGGACTTCGCCTTCAGCGTTGGCGGTGTCGATGTTTTCACGTTCAAAACGCACGCTCACCCCAGCGGCTTTCAGGGCTCGCACAGTGTTTAGTAGGTCGACGGTGTTGCGAGCGAACCGCGAGATGGATTTGGTGAGAATAATGTCGATACTCCCTGCGAGTGCTTGCTCGATCATCTGGTTGAACTCGCCGCGCCCCGTGGTAGATGTACCTGTCGTTGCGTAGTCGCTGTAGACCCCGGCGTATTCCCAGCCCGGGGTGTTCGTGATGAGCTTGTTGTAGTAGGAGACCTGGGCAGAGAACGAGTGAGTGAGGCGCTCGGATTCGCGTGAGACCCGTACATATGCCGCCACCCGCGTGAGCTTCAACGCTGCTGGTTTGGGTGGTAGTTTGCAGATCTCCATGCGCGTCTCCTTGTATCAAGTCCGGTGTGTCTATATATCACTCTGAACGCCTGTTTTATCCAGTACTAGCGCCGTATGCAGCCGCCCAATCGGAGGAAGATTGCGGGCTATCAGCCCACCTCGAATGCGGTTCACATCTGTATCGGTGAGTATCCCTGCCTTGGCTGCTTTCGTGGCTGCCAGCATGGTGGCTCGGTAGGTGGCTTCCCGAGCAAACTGGGGTGCGCTCATCACAGTCATTTCTTGTTCCGATGAGTTACGTAGCATTCATGGCGGCAGTAGCGTCGATGCTTATTCCCATACGCGGTGAACGTGGTGCCACAGCCGATACAGGTGAAGGTGTAGGTGGCGTCACGGTTTTTCGCTTCGGGATGTGCCGTCCACCAAGCCCGCCTATGCTCGCTGCAGCAAAAAGATGCAGGTCTGCCAGTCGCTTGAGTCGCTATGGGGTCACCGCACCAGCGACACCATCGGCCATCCTCCATACCTTGGTTTTGTGGGCGCTTATGGGGGTTGCGCGCCAGATGACTGCGAACACTGCTTGGCTCTAGCCCAAGAATCCGCGCAATCATCGCCGCAGTCATCCCGTGCTGGTTGAGTTTTACTATCGCCTCTTTTTGAATCGGGTCAATCATCGCTTGTTCCTCCTATAAGGAGGGCTTCGAGAAGCAAGAAATATAAACAGGGAAAACAAAAAGAGCCGCCTCAGCAAGACGGTGAAGTCTCGCTGAGGCGGCTCTTAGAATCCAGCGGGCTAATTTGCTGGTTAGCTGAGGATTTGGTTGACGCGGTTTTGTACCTGTTGGTAGTTGTAGCCAGCATTGGTGAGACGGTTGTAGCGTTCTTGTCCGTTACCCCAATCCCCACGAATCACCTCGAGCGCCAGGGTCTCTATGCTCTTGCCTGCGGGTTTGGATTTGAGCCCGAGGATTTCGTTGACACGGGCTTGCACGGCGTCGTAGTCGAACCCAGCCGCAGTGAGGCGCTGGTAGCGGTCATTCCCGTTACCCCACGAACCATTGATGACTTCATGTGCGAGAGTGTCGATGCTCTTACAGCCACTAGGCGCAGGCTTCGAGGCAGGTGCCGCTGCTGGGGTGGATGTTTTGCTGGAGGTCATTTGGTCGTACCAGTAGCCGGCTCTGGCCATGTAAGCGCCGTGTTGGGATCCGGCTATGGATGCGGGGCATTCGGTTGAGGAAAAGTCGCGGTGTCCGAATACGTTTTTACCCCAGACGGGTCGGCCGAGCTTGTAATAGTGACACAGGGCGGCGACCAGGTGCGCCCCGTTTTCTAGGCAGGCATCGGAAATACGGTAGGGGTGGGTGGACGCGTCTGCGTGTTCGATTCCAATCGATGTGGTGTTGGCTACCCAGTTTCCCGCGTGCCAGGCAGTGTCCCGGTCCCAGACGAGTTGTCCGATGCGGCCGCTGGTTTCTACTTGGTAGTGCGCGGAGGCGGGTCGGGTTTGCCATACGTTCCAGCATCCTTGTATGGAAAGGTTTCCATCGTTGTGGTGCAGGATGATTTTGTTGATGGATCGGCCTTGTCTGCCTTTGGTGAAGTGTTTGTTCATTAGCAGGTTCAGGTCAGCTTCTAGAGTGTTCCAGTTCTTCATTTTGGGTTCTCCTTTTCTTTTTTTTGGTTGGTTTAAACTGAAATTAAGTAAACTGACAGAGGAAGAGCGGAAGTGTCTGAAACAGATTGCGGGGAAATCGGACTTGCTGAAAAATCCAAATCCACAACGGGGGCAGAAGTAGGAGAACAGTAAATATGAATTTTAGGAGGTATTTTGATGTTAAAAATTGAAGATATTTTAAGAGAAGATTTTGATTGGGAAAATGTAGAGATTGACGAAAATGAATTTGTTGAGTTAGAAAAACAGTTAATTATAAATTATTTAAAGAAAAACTCTCCAAAAGAAAGGCAACTTTTAGCAATAGATTGGAACTTTGATAATTCTAAGGAAGTTATCAAATGGATAGCAGAACAGCCTGATACTGACAAGGGAACAGCTCTATTCCTATATTGGTATATGGATCCTCAATTTTTTAAGAAATATGAAAATAGAAAAGAATGTGCAGAAGAGGGCAGCTGGGCTTTAGAAGATTTTGATATTGTTGAAACTCTTGAAAAAAACTATATTTCAGGATATTACAAAAATCAAAAATATGCTTTTGACCCTAAAAATGATCCATATAATTCAGATTATGACTGGACAGAAGAAGTTGGCGTAGAGGAAATGAAAAGAGAGATACCTAAAGAGATGTATATGGCTTTAGATGGAGAAGTTTTAGAAAGTCCAAACTGGGAAGAAGGAATTCCAGCTGCTCTTTCTGAAATTATGGACAAGCTTTGTGACGCTTTGGACGAATAAAAAAGAAAAATTCCCATTTATCGAGGAGATAGTAAAGCCAGCCGAGCCAGTCAACGGTCAAGATGAGCGGAGTTAGAAGAACGGAAAAACAAGAAAATCCGGGGAGAGGATAAAATCAACTAATTCTGATTTGCGAGGAGAATTGTGACTATGACAGAGCTGAATACATTCAAAAAAATATTGGAAGAAAATGAAGAACGCTTGCCATTACTAACGCTTGATGAATTTTTCGATGGAAACACAGAGGAGGATTCCATTGCTCCGAACCAATGGGGATTTGGCCGTCCAACGCTTTCTGAAATACGAAATATGCTACAAAAGATTGAGTTAATGCCTGACATAGCATGGGTGCGTGTTGCTCTCCACGATGATACAGGAATCGTAGAAAACAATGGGAAAGAAGAATTAGTTCTTGCAGGAGATACAATCGTGATTTGCACAACCATTTTGCCTGCGGAATTAGAAAAATTAGTAAATTGCGAATGGCTATGCTCTGATGGAGTAATTACAATAGAGGCATTTGAATTAAATACTTATTCGTGCGTACCACCAATTCCAGATAACTTCGATTGTTTGGAGATCGTGTGGGACTGATCTAAAACTTTCAGTTTATCGGGGGAGATAGCAAAGCCAGTCGAGCCAGTCAACGGTCAAGATGAACGGCGCATAAATGCGCCGCCGTTGACAGCCTCGCCCGTCTTTGCTGATGGGTAATCAAGGCGGGAAAGCCCTAAAATGGCTTCCCGCCCATTTCAAAATTTAGAAAAATTTGGTTATGGAGGGAGTTGCAATGTGTGACTATTGTCATAATATTCAGAAATGGAAGAGATTTAACGCACCGAAAGATTATCTGGCGTGTATCGAATACATCCAACAGCTTGTGACAAATGGCGGTTTTGAACTGCTTGAGGAAGAATCCACTTGCCCGTTGAATCAGGTAAAGACCGAAGATGGCTGGGCGGATGAAATTATGGTTCACATGGTACGGTGCAAACACTGTGGACAAGTCTTTACCTGTGTTGTCAACACTTATCGTGGTAGTGGTTCTTTCAAAAAGGGTAAATGTTGACAAGTACGCTTGCTTATCAAAATGGTTCGGGACATTTTGTCCCATAGGCTGAGGACAGCCCCTGGCTCGTTGCGGTGCTTCCCCTGCCTGGGTATTCCTTTTCGGACGGTCATTCATTTTTCAAGGTGCAGCTCATCGATGAACTACCCTAAGTCTACACCTGAAAGACCGCCCGCCCCGTACATCCATAAGGTCGGAAATCAGCTCGGAAAACTCTCTATTTCCATGCTCTCGGAAATATGGTCGAATGAAATAATAAAGTGATGAATCGGAATTGGAGAGTTTTTATGAACGAATATTTGAAAAGATACATTGAGTTGAAAAAGCAGTTTGATGCGACCAATAACGGCCCAGACAGTGTCCGTGCCCTCTATGCCTTTAAGGAGAAATTGGAGCATACGGAGGACGAACAGGCAAAGGAAGTATTGGTGAATGT
Organism: Pauljensenia sp. OF14-1SRA; assembly: GCF_027694595.1. Classification (NCBI taxonomy): domain Bacteria; kingdom Bacillati; phylum Actinomycetota; class Actinomycetes; order Actinomycetales; family Actinomycetaceae; genus Pauljensenia; species Pauljensenia sp. OF14-1SRA. The sequence continues at coordinate 10,458 of NZ_JAQEVQ010000022.1, forward strand.
ATATGACCTACTGGACTTTAAGAAGGATGCCTATGAACTGCTCTGTCAAATCGGAAATCGCTCCGACAAAAAATGCTCAAGCGGTTGGGCGCGCTGAAGGACTATGCGGAAAATTGGGGAAACCATCATGCCATTCCAAAACCCAAAACGCCGGAAGAAAAGCAGAACAAGCAGCGGCGGCTCCAATTGGGGCTACCTACCTTCCGGTATCACCCAGACCCTTTGGACACTGGGGCTTTTGATGAGTCCAAAGAGGGTGTTGTCTGCGACTGTTGTGGCAAGACCACACATATTTTCTATGCCTATCCGTTCTTCTCCGTTGAGGACATTGAGTATCTGTGCCCAGAGTGTATCGCCAGTGGCGAAGCAGCCAGAAAGTATAGCGGTAGCTTTCAAGACGATTTTTCTCTGGACGATGGTGTAGATGACCCAGAGAAGTTAGACGAACTCATGCACCGCACACCCGGCTATTCTGGCTGGCAGCAGGAATACTGGCGTGCCCACTGCGGCGACTACTGCGCCTTTCTGGGCTATGTAGGTGCCAGAGAATTGCGGGCACTGGGTGTACTGGAAGAAGTGCTGGATGACCCCCTGTGGGACGAGGAACAGAAAAAAATGATACGGGAGTCCGTCAATGGAGGGCATTTGCAATGCTATCTGTTCCAATGCTTACACTGCGGAAAACACTTGCTTTGGATGGATTTTGATTAAGTTGTAACTTCCAAATTGTTAAGCAGACAATAAGGGAACGCATGGAACTATCCATACAAGAACGATTGAAAGACCTGCGCGTGGAGCGTGGGTTGACGCTGGAACAGTTTGCGGTGCAGACCCACCTCTCCAAGTCTGCGCTGGGCAGTTATGAAGCGGAGGACTTTAAGGACATCAGCCACTATGCCCTTATCAAGCTGGCGAAGTTTTACGGCTTGACCGCCGATTATCTGCTGGGGTTGTCCGAAACAAAAAATCACCCATTCGGGAGATTAGATAGTGCTTTCCGTTGCGGTGGCGAAACAGGGAGCAGAATTCACCATCCGTGTCCAGATTACGCCAAGATACCGCACCTTGCCCTCATTGTTCAGCAGTTCGCTTTCACTGCCGCAGAGATGTAGATCGCCGTCATACATAAAGGTAGGCTTTGGAGCGGATGGAATACCCATCCGTCAGCGGAAACTGCTCGTCTTGCTGAGGAGATCGGTTCTCCGGCGCAAACATGGCATCATACTGCGCCCACCAGTCCCGATAGCGTTTTTCATGGGTGATATTTTCAGTGTTCATTGAGATACATAGCCAGTTTCTTCTCCAGCAGTTCTGTCATATCATTGCAGAGGCGCCTTACCTTGTCCTGCTCATGGGCGTAGTACCAGATGGTATCCTCTCCGGGGCGGAGCAGGAGCTGGTCGCCGTCCGCTTCTTTCCAGAACTCGCCCAGCACACAATACCGCTCTCCATGGATGGTCAGATCAAACATCCCGGAAAGGGTAAGAATCACGCCAGTGGATACATTGATGCCTGCGGTCAGCAGGAAAAACTCCCGCACCTGGGACGGGAGCGTGAAGTCCAGCACGCTTTCTTGATCCCTGATCTGTTCCTCCGCGGCGGCAGGCTGGATTTTATCCGTGGGGTCCAGCACCTTTGCCAATGCCTTGCAAAACTTGGGGTATTGGCCAAATAGTTCTGGGTGGCTGGCCTTGAATTCCTTTTGCTTTTCCCACTGCACCCGCTCCTGTTCCTTGCAGAAAGCATCCAGCTCGGCCAGATACCGCTCCTGGTAGAGATTGCTGGCTTCAAATGCTATGCCGCTCTTTTCCAGAATGGCGATGGCTCCCTTTTGGCTGCCAAACACCGGGACCCACTGAAAGCCGTGTCGGCAGGGCTTCAGTTTCAGGAATTCACCCCGACTCAGCAGGGCTTCCAGTTCCGGCTCATGCTCGTCCCACCAGTTCCGCCAACTTTCCGGTGTTTCCCGGCCTTCGACCAGGTCCAGGAGCTTTGCTGTCAGGTTTTTTGGTCCATAAGATCTTCCTCTGTTCCAGAGGGCGCGGGAATCCCATCAATCCCACCAGAGATACCAGACAGTGGACTGCCGCAGCACATCCGCCAGCGCGCCCACAGTGGCGTCCTCCGGCCCCTGGTCGATTACATCCGGGCAGAAACTGTACATCTCCACTGCTGAATCCACGGCCTTCTCCTTGGGGACGGGGGCCGGGAGCAGGAACTCCAGTTCGTCGTGGCTCATGGTGGCAGGCGCCGCGCCGTGCTGCTCGAACCAGTATTTGGCCACTGCCATCAGCTGGGGTGTGTCAGGACAGTCGTTCCAGTTTCCGAAGGGCAGGTAGGCAAAGATCTCCCAGGGGTTCTTGACCGGGATTTTCGCCAGAATGAGAGGGTAGGTCATATCAGTGTCGGAATCCCAGTAGCAGGAAAAACGGTTATTCTCATAGCCGCCTTCCATCTCGCCCAGGATTTTCTCATCCCAGTCCATATCGTCATCTTCGGCTTCTTCCTTGCGCTGGCCGGTCAATTCCTGCAAAACCGCCTTTCCGTCTTTGAAGGAGGTGGAGAGCATCTTCTTCCGGTACTCCGTTACAGTTTTGAGGTCAAATTCGTAAATGTCTGCATCATTCTTCGGGTCGGCGTTCATCACCAGACACTCAAGCAGCGTTTCGTCATCCGCCTTGATGAGTACCGGCACAAAGCCTTCTTTGACGCTTTCCCGTTTGGCATAGCTGTATGCCGACATGATGGGATCATCGTTCTTCATGGAGGGGAAATAGGTGCATTCACAGTCCAGATACTCCATCAACGCCTCAGCCAGTTCAGAGGGCTCCAGTGTGTCCTCGTCGAAGTCCTGTCCCTGCCAGTTGGTGAAGCGTTCCTCGATCACCTTTGCCATGGCCTGGTAGTAGTCCTCGTCAAAGGGGATGAACAGGTAGGCTTCATCTTGGAACTCATTGGAGTGATACCGCTCCGGGCCGAAGAAGCGGAGGGCGTTGTCATCAACATCGGCAGGATAGTAGGGGCTGTCGCCCCCTCCATAGTAGTTGCCTGTAAAAGCACGGCCTTTTTGATCGAATAGCACATAGAACAAGCAGCCGTCCAACTCATTCTGGATGAATGCCCGCAGGTCCACACTGGCAGGGTCGGCTTTGACCTGTTTGGCCACTTCGCCGTATTCTTTCAGGAATTCCTCGCCCATCAAATCATGCTCCATGCACCAACGCAAGTAGATGGCCATATGGTTGTAGGCATTGATGGGGTCAATGGGCAGACCCTTCTCCTCAATGCTCTCGATATGATAGGAGGCATCGTCCATCTCACCGTCAAAATCATCATTGGAAAGGGTGCCACGAGTGATAGCATCCTGACGGTCAGGCTCCACCACAAAGCTGATGCCGTTCATTTTGTCCAGCAGGGCATCCGCGTCATGAGCCAGTATTTTTTGATATACATCCGTCACGCCTCCTTTTATTCCGGCCACTCATCTCCGTCACAACGGCTGATGAAGTCATAGTGAGGGCTCTCAAAATAGTCGTTGGGATAGGATTCACCGTCCTGATGAAGCTCCAGCCCCTCCAGATCCATCATCTCATTGATATATGCAAGGGTATCGTGGATACCCGCAATATTTCCAAAGGGGTAAGCCCCTTTGGAAACCCCGGACAACAAAACAGGCTGAATATCCCGCACTTTCCCGGTGCTTGATACTCAGCCTTTATGGGTTAATAGACAAAAATCGTTGCTAATGGCGGCGTGTTGTTAG
>NZ_JAQEVQ010000023.1:0-14064 GCF_027694595.1 Pauljensenia sp. OF14-1SRA
AGACCATACGTTAATCAGCAAGCGCAATCACCCCGTTTTCAACATCAATCGTTATTTTTCTCAATGCGAGCAATAGTGTGAGTGCTTCTATAAGTTCAGCCGTCCCGCCTACCTGTTTCACTAAATCAAAATGTAAATCAATGAGGCGCATCGGATTATCTAAGTGATTCAGGATTCGCGGAAAGTTGGCGAGGGTTGATTCGTCGAAAGTGTAGAGCTTGTTAGGCAATCGCATAGTCTGCCTCCACGTCTACATCTGGGCGGAATACCTCACAAATATGGATGAAGTAGCTGATGAGAATGCCACACACGTAAATGCCGCTTCCCGTGTGATTGTTCATCCAATCGCATAGTTGCCTGAACTGCCCGGGCTGATCCAACCCCGAGCTTTCGAAGGTCAGCCACGCCCCTTGAACTTGATTGCACAGTCGAGTGAACTTGAGCTGTTCTCTCGCTTCTTTAGATTTCAGCTGAGTGACGATAAAAGGCTTGTAGACGGACACAGCATCAGCTGCTTGGGAAAGCAAATCAGCATCGTGAATTTTCTGCTCAAGGTCGACTGCCTTGAATTTGGGATCTGGTATGCGTTGCTCGTAAGGAATGTTGGAAACCGCGTCCAACAACAGGCTGATTTCTGGTTCAAGCCCCAAAGGCACAACATTGTCGGCAAGGCGATGTTTAGCAAGAAGACGTGCAAGGTTAGCTCGTAGCTGTTGTTCTTCTTTTTTCGTGTGAGCCAGCTGGTATTTTTCGCCATGCTCGGTGCATAACACTGCGAAATCATCGCGTACAGGCTCTGTAATATCCTCGTCGAGAAGCACGATCACGTAGGAGGCCTTGGATTTATCGTGCGATTCGATATTGAGGGTTTTTCCGCACTGCAGACAACCATCCGATAAGACGAGAAGTTCTTCGCGATACCTAGCCTTCGCAGCTAGTTGGCGAATACGAATCCGTGCTTGCAAATCAGGATTTTTTATTTTTGCGAGCCGCTCGAGAATGTCCAGCAGAATCAGGCAGGCATCTTCAGCCACGTGCGTTAAGCGAATCCTTACTCCAAAACTCTCAAAATTGAGACGGATAAGATTCTGCGCTGGCTCATCTAAATCCTCAATCAGACAAATGAGATTATCTATATTCAAGCGAGAATAAATTGCGTTTGCTAGCCCTTTGCTAAATCCCGCGTCGCGTGACATAAGCGAGGTAAGTACATCATCGGATATTGAGGCCGTGCTTGTGGGGTCGTTTCGCGTATTCCATTCTCCCTCATTGACAGTAGTAAACATGGAGATCAGTTCACGCGCATAACTAGGCCCATGGAGGCTGCCAGGAACAACAGGGCGTACTGATTTAGCCCACTGGTGGAACTGCACTGTTCACCTCCTAACGAAGTTTTCTCAAAAACTCTCAAAGTTTTGCCTCAACGTTTCTCAAAGCTTGCGAAAGCCCATTATTTAACCTTTTCGTGAAGCCCAGCGATGGGATTCGTTGTGGCGGAATGACGAGATAGTCGCCTTTCATTATATCGAATCAACCTGCGATGTGTGAAGAGAAACTTCACAAGCGCATGAATCGGCGGTTAGAAGGCGACGTTCTCAAGCATCCCGCACACATCTATTAGTGATGTCACCACGAGCCAGCGCGCAATCGGTGCGTGGCAACCTCACGACCGACAAATAGCGACAAGCAATGAGTCGGGAGATCTGCGGAGCAGCCAGCACTGGCCATTACCTTCATAGGCGATGGCTTGTTGTTGCTTGGTTTGTTCTTGCAGGTCGACCTCATAACTGAATATCGCTCCGTGGATCTCCCGGAAGGGAAATCCACAAATGAAAGTACAAATCCGTTACGAAAAGCAAAAGTTCGATGTGAAGAAACCTGCAGAGTATGTGGAGGTTGAGGTGAGTGATGGTGAGGTGGTCTCGATGATTGAGGCTGATTATCGTCAGCGCCGCGATATGGTGCAAAGCCTTGAATTGGTGCAGCGGCGTTCTATTGAGGAGATTGTCCGGGAGGAGATTAATAAGCCGGAGTATAACCAGGCGAAGCAGTGGGTGCGTAATACGGATTCGTGTTGGCGTGTTCCTTTGGCTGGTGGCGGCAATATTTTTGATGAGTTGGTCGACCAGTATGGTCACATGAAAGCGTTCGATGATCCGTTTGATGACGTGGACACGCGGTTGACGCTTGAGAGTGCTTTGGCTGGCTTGGATGAGCGTGAGCGTTTCATCGTTATCCAGAATCGTTTGAATCAGGTGCCTTTGACTGTGGTGGCGGCTGAGCTTGGGATTACTCAGCCTCGTGCCTCGCAGTTGTTGAAATCTGCGCGGGCGAAGATTGCCGCCGAAATTGGTCTTGATTTCTGATTTATATTTCGGCTCCTTGGAAGCCCTCCTAGTGAAGGAACACAGCGTGAAGGCGGTGGGTCTCACTGGGAGGGTTCTTTCAGGAAGGAGCTGGTGATGAGCCGGAAACTACGTGTGAAGGTCAGTAAGCATTCTGACCCGGATGCTGTGGTATCAGCGGGTATGCGCCGCCTGTCAGGAAGGGTTTTGCGCAAGCTCACGGGTCAGAGTGGACGGTGTGCAGTGTTACTGCCGGGGCGGGATGTGCAATCCATTGAAATCATTGACAACGACCAGTCGAAGATATCAGGTAAGCGGCGTGGTTCGTTTGCGGATGAGGATTTCGAGTCGTTCATGAAGGCCGTATTTGGTCCTGATCAGGAAGATGAGGTGGCGTGATGACTCCAGTTAACCATGTAGCCAATATGCGTCAAATTTTCGCCAATCTTCGCCAAGATTTGAAAAGCCTGCAAGCCGAGATAGAAGCAACCGAGAACGACCTGCTGTATTGGATGGAATCAGGTATCGAAGCGGACTATATGCTCACGGGCGGGCCGGGTGAACCCGAAACCGTCGAGAATCAACAAGCAGAATCTGTCAGCGAACCTCAGCCGCAGGTCAAGCTGCTGCCACTGGAGGAAGTGCGCGGCGTGTTGGCGGATTATGCACGCTCGGGCTTGAATGACTTCATCAAAGCCAAGATTCGCTCGTTTGAGCATACGAAGCTTTCACAGCTGACGGTGGAGCAAGCCAACGCGGTGCTCGCTGCAGCTGAGGCTGAGGCTGAGGCTGGTGGTGCATGATGCCACCGCAAAAACACGCACTCTTGAGCGCCTCGTCGGCGCATCGTTGGTTGCACTGTCCCCCATCCGCGAAACTCACGGCTAGGGTGACAGAGGCTCCAAGTGAAGCTGCACTTCAAGGCACGGCGGCTCACGCGTTGGCAGAACATAAGCTGCGCCGAGCACTCAAGCAGCAATCTAAACGCCCCGTCTCCAAATACGAAGATGACGAGATGAATACCCACACCGACGATTACGTCTCCTACGTGCTCGAACAATACGAGCAAGCAAAACAGGTGACGTCTGGCGCGGTGATCTACATCGAGCAACACTTGGATTTCTCCCACGTTGTGCCTGGTGGTTTCGGCACCGGCGACTGCCTAATCGTCGCAGACGGCACACTGCACGTCATCGACCTGAAATACGGTCTAGGCGTTTTGGTGGAGGCTGAGCGGAATCCGCAAATGATGCTATACGCGATCGGTGCACTTGCCTTGTTCGACGCTCTTTATGACATTGAGCAGGTGGCACTAACGGTTTTTCAGCCACGGCGCGAAAACGTATCCACCTGGACGATTAGCGTCACTGAACTGAACAAGTGGGCCGAGCAAACCCTCAAGCCTGCAGCCGAACTAGCAGCTAACGGTGAGGGCGAGTTCTGCGCCGGTACCTGGTGTCAGTTCTGCCGCATCGCCTCCACCTGTAGAGCCAGGGCTGAAGCGAACCTTGAGCTGGCCAGGTACGAGTTCGCACCGCCAGCAGAACTCAGCCCAGCTGAGGTGGCTGATGTGTTGGCGCAAATACCAGAACTCACGCGGTGGGCGTCAGACGTGCAGGACTATGCCCTCAGTCAAGCCCTAAGCGGTGAGCGGTACGAGGGTTTCAAGCTGGTGGCTGGCCGCTCGATCCGCAAATACACCGATGAGACAGCGGTGGCTGAGGCTGCGAAAGCTGCAGGCTACCGCGATATCTATAAACGATCACTGCTCACTATTACCGCGATGGAAAAACTCATGGGAAAGAAACAGTTCTCCGAAATCCTCGGGAATCTAGTGGTCAAGCCCGAGGGCAAACCAACACTGGTACCCCTATCCGACAAACGCCCAGAACTCCAGGTGGATTCTGCGGCTGACGATTTCACAAACATCGACAATCAACAGAAAGAAGGTAAGTAATCATGTCGAATCGAGTGAACACCAAGAATAAGAAGAATAATCCGACCAAGGTCATAACCGGCGAAACACGTTTGAGCTACGCAAACGTGTGGGAAGCAAAATCTATTAACGGCGGCAAACCAAAGTTCTCAGTATCGCTTCTTATCCCTAAAGATGATGCTGCGACTATCGATGCGATTAATGCTGCTGTCGAGGCAGCAATCACCGAGGGTATTGGGAAGTTCGGCGGGAAGATCCCGCCACGCGCATCTTTGAAGCTACCACTGCGTGATGGAGATACTGAGCGTGACGATGATGCTTATGCCGGACATTATTTCGTGAATGCCAACAGTATTAATGCTCCGCAGATCGTGGATCAGGACGTGAATCCAATCCTCGACCGCTCCGAAGTCTATTCTGGCTGTTACGGGCGAGTTTCCATCAATTTCTACGCTTTCAACACCAACGGTAATCGCGGCGTGGCCTGCGGTCTTGGCAATATTCAAAAGACCCGTGATGGTGAGCCACTCGGCGGGCACGTGAGCGCGGCATCGGAATTCGATACCTGGGATGCAGACGAAGACTTCCTCGCCTAAAGCAAACCAATCCACTCAAGGGGCGGAGCCAAGTCGGTTGGCTCCGCCCCACTCACTCGTTAAGGAACCTTATGCGCACGCTCAGTATCGACATCGAAACTTACTCGCCAATCAGCCTCACCAAAGCCGGAGTCTACAAATACTGTAACCACCCTGACTTTCAGATTCTCCTTTTCTCCTACGCGATCGACGGTTGCGCGGTGCGCACAGTGGATCTAGCATCTGGAGAGCAACTTCCAGCAAAGATTCTTAGAGCACTTGATGACCCTGCCGTGGTTAAGTGGGCTTACAACGCTGCTTTTGAACGCACCTGCCTCTCCGCCTATCTAGGAAGACATCTTGACCCTGCTGGGTGGCGATGCTCAATGATATGGGCAGCAACTCTCGGCCTGCCGCTGTCCCTGAAAAATGTCGGCGCGGTACTGAATCTCGATGCGCAAAAGATGAGTGAAGGCAAGGAACTCATCAAGTATTTCTGCGTCCCCGATAAGCACGGATATCAACGCATGCCCAGTAGTGACCCGGATGGCTGGAGGCTGTTTAAGACCTATAATGCCCGCGACGTGGAGGTAGAAACCCAGATTAGGGGCAAGCTCGCCAACTTCCCAGTACCCGAGTACGTGTGGGAGCAGTATGAGGTCGATCAACAAATTAACGACCGAGGTATCCGTATCGACACCACACTGACCGCAAACGCTATCGCTATTGACGAAGAACACCGGGCGCAAGCACTCGCCCGTGCGCAAGAACTCACCGGCTTGGAAAATCCTGCCTCGCCATTACAGCTACAAGAATGGTTAAACCAACACGGATGCCCGATAGAGTCAATGGCGAAAGAATCAGTCGATGATGCCCTAGCATCTGCCAGTGGTGAGGTGAAAGAAGCACTCGAACTCAGACAAGAATTATCGCGCTCATCAGTGGCGAAATACCGCAAGATGATGGCGGCCACCTGCACCGACCAAAGAGCGCATGGTCTGCTCCAGTTTTATGGTGCAAACCGTACAGGGCGGTGGGCTGGACGGCTTGTGCAAGTGCAAAACCTACCTCGGAACTATCTGCCCGATCTTGCTCAGGCCCGTGGCTTGGTGCGTGATGGTAACGGTGAGGCGCTCGATATGCTTTATTCTTCCGTGCCCGATACTCTCAGTCAGCTGATTCGCACCGCATTCATCCCCTCGGAAGCTCACCGGTTCATCGTCGCCGATTATTCGGCGATTGAGGCGCGAGTGCTGGCGTGGCTTGCTGGTGAGGAAACCACGCTTGCCGCGTTCAAGAACGGTGAAGACCTTTATTGCGCGACCGCTTCGGCGATGTTTGGTATGCCTGTGGAAAAGCACGGAGTCAACAGTGAGCTTCGGCAGAAAGGAAAAATCGCTGTCCTTGCTTGTGGCTACAACGGCTCCGTTGGCGCGCTCAAAGCTATGGGCGCTTTGAAGATGGGGCTAAGTGAGGACGAGTTACAGCCCATTGTGGACGCTTGGCGGCAAGCCAACCCTAATATTGTGCAGCTGTGGCACGAGGTCGATAATGCCGCTACCAGAGCAATTAGCACCAGCAAGCCTGTTACGTTGCGTAACCTGGGTTTCGAGAAAAAATCCGGGATGATCTTCATCACCCTGCCCTCTGGCAGACGCTTGGCATATGTGAAGCCAGGTATTGGCGTGAATCGTTTCGGCGGCACCTCGATTACTTATTGGGGTCAGGGAGTGGCTCGGAAGTGGCAGAAGCTCGAAACCTACGGCGGCAAGCTCGTGGAGAACATCGTCCAAGCCACCGCCAGAGACCTCCTCGCCGAAGCCATCACCCGCATTGAGAATGCCGGTCACCGGATCGTGATGCATATTCACGACGAGGTTGTCATCGACGAACCCATCAATTCCGGCACCACCGTTACTGACATATGCGCCCTCATGAACGAGCTACCCCAATGGGCTGAGGGTTTACCGATTGATGCAGCCGGGTACGAATGCGGCTTCTATCAGAAGGATTAGTTGATACTCCAGAGCGGGTTCTGCTGCCAGTTTTCTGGAATACCGAGATGGCTCGGTGGTAGTGGCTCAAGAACCGGGTAACTAGCTATCACACTAGGAAGCAGAGCCGCGTCACCGATATTAAGCTTTACGAGCAAGTATTGGACAATTGTGAGCTGACCAAACAGACGGTTCATCACCGAAGCTACAGCATCCAATTCAGGATGTACCCCAATCTTCGGTAGGCGCGGCTTGAGAGCATAAACCCTGTTAAACATACGCGCATGGTGAGCCGAATAATTACGCAAAATATTGAGACTTTTCAGCCAGGAACCAAACTGTGCCCCGTTCAAACCCACCCGACCAGCAATCGTCTCGCGCACCGGCATTGGCGCTAGCTGAAACAAGTATGACAGTGAACCCCAGTCCATCACTTCTACCGCTGCCCAAATCGGCAACTGGCCACCATATTTCTGGTTATGGTGCATCACGAAATCTTCTCGCGACCCCGTTAATTCTTTACGATAGCGCTTCAGCCACTGCTCATATTTCACTGACGGACCCGGTTTTGGTTTCGTCCCATAAGCCACTGGACCGAGCAGCTCTGGATGCAGGTGGGCAAGCGGATCAATACGACCAAGCTCGTGGCCAAGCATAGAGCGCACCGAGAGTTCTATATGAGCGAGCGCACTAAACACTGCTTCCCGCAGACGCCAATCAAAATCATAAACAGCATCAATATCAGCAAGATTCGTGCCAGGAATAAACACATCGCGGCGCGCACCATCTGCCCCTATCTCACGCCACGAGTACCAATACCCGGAAAGCCGATAATAATTCACTCGTTCCAACAGATGCCGTGCCAACTGATCGGAATCAATCACCATCCCGCGAGAGCGTAACAAGTTGATCTGCTCGCCATGCGTCTTGAACGCCTTACCGCTCCCGGTAGCGCTCTGCACTTGTCGGCTCTGCTGCGGGCTCACGACGGCACCTCCCTTGAGCCTAGAAACGATGAGGACCGGCCCTGGACCCTCGCGGGCGGAACCGGTCTTGATGCATCAATCATAACCCATATCCCGTTAACAGCCAAGCAAATTTCTCGCCTGTCCCATCAGGTTTTGCCTGCCTATTTTCAAAGTCACGTTTATATTTCGCGCTTCTCAAAGCCCTCCTTTTAGAGGGTCAGCTCATGGCTCTCACCTACAAACTATGGGAAGGAGAGCTAATGACCGGCTCCACACTACAAGTGTTCACCAACAGCCAATTCGGGCAAATCCGCACGATTACCGAGCATGGTGTAACCATCTTCTGCGCCAAAGACATCGCCGCTGCGTTAGGGTACGAAAATCCTACAAAAGCAGTCCGCGATCATTGCAGACAGGATGGGGGTCCAAAACGTTACCCCATCGTCGATAACCTTGGCCGCACCCAGCAAGCCCGCTTCATTACTGAGGGTGACGTGTATCGCCTGATTGTCTCCAGCCACCTGCCAGCGGCAGAGAAATTCGAAGCTTGGGTGTTTGATGAGGTGCTTCCATCGATTCGTCGCCACGGCCTGTACGCGATCGATGAACTACTCGACAACGATGAGCTGCTCGAACAAGCCCTCACACGTCTACGTAGCGAACGTGCCAAGAGGCTTGCTGCCGAGCAGGCTCTGCTCGAGGCAGCACCGAAGCTCTCCTACTACGACATCGTACTCCAATCACCAACCCTGATGCCCATCACCGCTATCGCTAAAGACTACGGGCTGAGTGCGAAGAAACTCAACCGGATGTTAGCTGATGAACATATTCAGTTCAAGCAGTCAGGCATCTGGTATCTGTACGCCGAGTATGCGAAATACGGATACACCCAATCCAAAACCCACCTACTGGAGAGCGGCAAGACGGTGATGCACACGTATTGGACGCAGAAAGGCCGCCTGTTCATCTATGACCTGTTGAAAAACCGCTTCCACATCCTGCCGGTTATCGAACGACAAGCAGGTGAAACCAAATGAACACACTCCAAAATGACCGACCACTAATCAGTGATCTAACACCGTGGCGTAACTCTAAAGGCTACGCAGACCCAACAGCTTACAAGGCGCTGCGGGCTCTGGAAATATCCGAATTCGGCCACCGTCCCTTGACCTATATTTGCTCGCCCTACTGCGACGATATAGAAGCGAACGTGGAGTTGGCAAGGGATCTCTCAGCTTATGCGGTGGACTGCCGGCGTATCCCACTTGCACCCCACCTGCTGTTTCCCCAGTTTATGGACGATACCGATCCCTGGGATCGCGAGCTTGCCATGTTCATGGGTCGCGTGCTGCTTTCTAAGTGCGAGGCGATGTGGGTGTACACCCCGCGCGTCTCGCCAGGCATGAAAACCGAAATCTCCTGGGCTCATCAACTCGAACTCCCGATTACTTATTTTGACCACAATTTTGCGGAGGTGAACCTCGATGACTGACTTCATTTTGTGCACGACTAATCTGGTGAGCGCGCAACGCAACCTCAAATACCCAAATCACCGGCACATCGCGAGCGCGGCTAATTTGAAGAATGCTGTGGCACGTGACCATGTGGCGGCCGAATATGAGGGCGATATCCGTTCCACCGACAAGTTCTTGCAATCCACGTGTGTGGTGATGGACATCGATAACGACCACTCCAACTCTCCAGCTGATTGGGTTACACCACAATCCTTGGCTCTCATCTTCCCGGGCGTCGCTTTGGCGACCGCGACCTCGCGTAATCATTTAAAGCCCAAGGGCGAAAAGACCGCCAGGCCGCGCTTCCACGCCTACTTCCCAATCAAATCGGTCACTGACGCTGCCGTCTATACGGGAATCAAGAAGAAGCTCGCCTCCTACACCGGAATCTTTGACCGCAACGCTCTCGACGCTGCCAGATTTATTTACGGAAACCCCGCCGCCGAAGTCACCTGGGTAGACGGTTCCCTATCCATCACCGATTTCCTTGATGCTGACGCGTTCGCCGCACTCGAAATGAGCACGGGTGAGATTCGAGAAGGCGCACGCAATGCCACCATGAGCGCTTTCGCTGGGCGAGTGATTGTGCGTTTTGGTAACACCGATCAAGCACGCGACCTCTACGACCGCAAAGCCGCCACCTGCGTACCAGCCCTGCCCGATGCCGAGCTGGAGGCAATCTGGGCCTCGGCATTGAAGTTTGGTGCAAAAGTAGCTGCAACACCAGGCTATATTCCACCCGAACGCTACGCCGAAATCCAAGGACTGCGTCCCACCGATTTCACCGATGTCGGTCAAGCCACCGTCCTGGCAGACGAATATGCACAAAAACTCGCATTCTCTGAGGCCACAGATTGGCTGGTGTATAACGGCTCGTTTTGGGAAGAAACCAGACCAGGCTCGCGCGCTATCGCTCAAGAACTCACCACGCGCCAGTTAGAGCAAGCCGCACAGCTGCTCGAGAAAGCCCGTGAAGTGTGTGATTCCACTGGGGTCACTCAGTTGCTGTCGGCGATGAGCCTGACCAAAGCGAAAAACCTATTCACTAACGTGCAGTGGACCGCTTACGAGCAGCTCACTAATGCTCAAGTCTACGAGAAATATGTGCTCAAACGCAGGGATAGCAAGGCGATTACGGCGTCGCTGAAGGAGGCAGCTCCGATGCTGCAAGTCACCCAAGCAGACCTTGACGCAGACCCCTTCGCTCTCAACGCCCCTGGTGGCACCATTGACCTCACCACCGGGCAAATGTACGAGCACGACTATGGGGATTTCATCACCAAACAAACCACCACCGATCCCGCCACCAAAGGCATGGACACGTGGTTGGCGGCGCTCGAGGTGTTCTTCCAAGGCGACCAAGAACTAATCGACTATGTGCAGCGAATCGTGGGGCTGACCGCGATCGGCAAAGTCTACGTCGAAGCCCTCATCATCGCCTACGGCGACGGCAGGAATGGCAAATCGACGTTTTGGAACACAATCGCTCGGGTGTTAGGCACATACGCGGGCAACATCTCCGCCGATGCTCTCACTGTGGGTGTGAAGCGGAATGTGAAGCCTGAGCTGGCAGAAGCCAAAGGCAAACGCCTCTTGATCGCGGCGGAGACCGAGGAAGGCATGAGGCTCTCCACCTCTATCGCCAAGCAAATGGCATCCACTGATCTGCTTTATGCAGAAAAGAAATATAAGGCGCCCTTCGCGTTCGCTCCTTCGCATACGCTCGTGCTGTATACGAATCACCTGCCGCGCGTAGGTGCAATGGATGTTGGTATTTGGCGCAGGCTGATCGTGATTCCATTCGAGGCAAAAATCGAAGGCTCCTCGGACATCAAAAACTACGCCGAACACCTCTACCAAAACGCCGCTGGTGCCGTTCTGCAATGGATCGTTGATGGTGCCCGCAAAGTGATTGATGACGACTTTGTTTTGAAGCCACCACCTAAAGTTCGTCGAGCCCTGGAGGCCTACCGGTTTGAGAACGACTGGATGACACATTTCTTAGACGATAACTGCGAGATCGACCCGAGCTTCACACAGCCCTCGGGCGAGCTTTATAGCGTCTATCGCGCCTACGCGCTCAGCGTGGGCGAATACGCCAGATCCACGTCCGATTTCTATTCATCCTTGGAACAACTCGGATTCCGCAGACGCCGCACAAAGAACGCACGCTATGTGGACGGACTACGCCTGAAGAGCGAATTCAACCTTTAGCCCCTAAGTGGTGACACTATCTGTCGGTCTATAACAGAACTTTTCTTAAGAGCAATAAAAACAAATATCTATATATAAAAAGTTATGTAAACGACTGGCAGAAAGCGTCACCACGTGAGCAGAAAGCAACACGTGATGAAAGAACAACATTTAGAACAAGCACTCGTAAAAACCGTTGAGGCTTTGGGCGGGGTCTGCTGGAAACTAGTCAGCCCTGGAACCGCTGGTGTACCTGACCGAATCGTGCTGTTACCTGATGGGCATGTCGGCTTCGTGGAAGTCAAGGCACCTGGCGGTATAGTTCGCGCAATCCAAAAACACAGGCTCAGGCAGTTGAAGCACCTAGGCTTCACCGCACTCCTCCTCAATAACCCTGATGAGGTTGAGGAGGTGTGCCATGCAATACAAGCCACATAACTACCAACAGCTAGCAACGGCTTTCATTGAGGAACACCCGGTTGCAGCGCTACTGCTCGAGATGGGGCTTGGCAAGACCGTCATCACCCTGACAGCAATACAACACCTCCTCTTCGACAGCTTTGAAATACACAAGGTACTGGTTATCGCGCCGCTGCGCGTAGCAAGGGACACGTGGCCTGCTGAGCAAGCAAAGTGGAGCCACTTACGCCAGCTACGCCTGGCAGTAGCTGTCGGCACCGAACGCCAACGCCGAGGCGCGCTCAACTCAGGAGCAGACATCACAGTGATGAACCGGGAGAACGTCGACTGGCTTATTACCCGTAGT
Organism: Pauljensenia sp. OF14-1SRA; assembly: GCF_027694595.1. Lineage (NCBI taxonomy): Bacteria > Bacillati > Actinomycetota > Actinomycetes > Actinomycetales > Actinomycetaceae > Pauljensenia > Pauljensenia sp. OF14-1SRA. Next base: position 12,292 of record NZ_JAQEVQ010000023.1, read on the forward strand.
GGCATCAAATGGCAGTGGGATATGGTCGTCATCGACGAACTCTCCTCCTTCAAAAACCACCGCGCCAAACGCCACGCCGCGCTCATGAAGATCCGCCCCCAAGTGAAGCGGATTATTGGCCTGACCGGCACTCCGGCCAGCAATGGGTTGATGGACTTATGGGCGCAGTTCCGGCTGTTGGATTTGGGTGAGCGGCTCGGGCGCTACATTTCCCGCTACCGCGATAAATGGTTCGTGCCCGATAAGCGCAGTGGAATGCAAGTATTCACCTACAAGCCCAAACCTGGCGCTGAAGACGAAATCTACCGAGCAATCTCGGATATCACGTTGTCGATGCGAACCAGCGACTACCTCACTCTCCCACCACTGACTGTCACGACCACCGAGGTGACCATGAACGGCAGGGAGCGCAAGGTGTATGACCGGTTAGCGGCAGAGATGGTAGTCGAGCTGGGCGATGAGGTGATTGACGCGGCCAATGCTGCCGTCCTGGCAGGTAAGCTCACCCAACTAGCGTCCGGTGCGATCTACACCGAAGCAGGCGACCCTATCGTGGTACACGGCCGCAAACTCGATGCCCTTGAAGACCTCATTGAAGCTGCGAATGGGAATCCCGTGCTTATGGCGTATTGGTGGCAACACGACCTAGCATGCATCCGTGAGCGCTTCCCTGAAGCGAGACCTTTGAAAACCAGCACTGACATTGAGGCCTGGAATGGCGGTGAAATCCCACTCGGGTTGATTCACCCAGCGTCCGCTGGACATGGGCTTAACCTCCAGCAAGGAGGCTCCATCCTCATCTGGTATTCGCTCACCTGGAGCCTTGAGCTCTATCAGCAGACCAACGCCCGTCTGTATCGGCAAGGCCAGAGCAAGCCGGTGACTATTACGCATATTGCGACCAAGGATTCGATTGATCAGCGGATCTTATCGGCACTCGAATCAAAGAACATGACCCAGTCGGCGCTCATCGACGCGGTAGCGCAGACCTTGAGAGGAGAAACGAAATGAGCGTTACGCATCAAGAAACCGACATCACCTGGCGTTACGTTGACCGTCGCGCCGCTGCTATCAACGCACTGCGTGACTACGCCACTATGGAAACCATCATCGATAACACTCCCGACGACCTGAAAGCCATCGAAGCCGACCTGCCCGGTCCATCCTCCCCCGTCTTGGATGGCAGCCGCCGTGCGTTTAATCCCACCGCGGCTGAGGACAAAATCCTTAACCATTTGGAACGGATCGATAACCGCACCCGCAAATACCTGCAAGCCAAGGATTACATGGACTGGTTCAACCCCGCATGGCAAGCGCTCACCGATGAGGAACGTGACGTGCTAGAGGTTTGCTTCCTTTCTGGGCACGAGTCCGCCACTGATGCGATTTATGAGGTGCAAGAGCGGCTAAATGTGGAACGCTCCACCGCCTACAACCGGCGCAAAACCGCCCTCGACCACCTCACCAGTCTCCTGTACGGACGCTAAAATGCTTGGACAAAACGCGGACGACATTCCCGTTTCGAGCCTGATATAGTGTAACTAGTTAGAAAAAGGTCAAAGCCCCGAGCGGAAAATATCCTCTCGGGGCTTTACCATCACCACAGGAGATAACGGGAATGCCAAGCAAACCCAAACGTCCCTGCTCAGCACCGGGCTGTCCCGAACTAACCCGCGAAAGGTTCTGCCAGCTCCACGCCAAAAAGGCAGACAAGAACTACCGCAGGTTTCAACGCGACCCGAAGATCAACAAGCGTTATGGTGCGCGCTGGCG
>NZ_JAQEVQ010000024.1:0-10098 GCF_027694595.1 Pauljensenia sp. OF14-1SRA
CACTGAAAACACCGATCTTAAGCAACGATTTTTGTCTATTAACCCGACTCCCCTGTTCGACGAAACGTACACACAGTGGTTCCGATACGGCCGTAAATCTCCTGCAGTTGCTGAGATTCGTAAGCCCGTTACCGAAGATCCCAGCTGGCCACCGGTAGGACCGGGAACCCCATGGGAGCACGAGGTTGACGCCGAATACTTCGATGGATGGAGCGAACCCGCATTCGATTGGAACGAGCAGATCCGTCAGAAGATGGAAAAGACCTACTTGCCCAACTGGGGTAAGGAGGCCAAGTGATGGGTAACATCACGCCTCCCGACTATGCGACCCTCTTCTTCTTTGAGAAGGGAGAATGGTGGGACTATGTGATGTTGTTGATCGTCATCGCTGCCCTCGCATTCGCCGCCTGGCTTGCCCAGCGGAATATGTGGGTCGTTCTTGCTCTGTTCATCGTGGTGCCAGTGTCGCTGAGTATCTTCTGGTGGCCTCATTCGACCGCTGGGACGAACTCCGCAGGCTGGTTCCCGATTGTGAAGCAGTATTCGGCTCTGCTTGGTAGCCTCTGCTTGGTTGCATTGCAGGTTTTCCCGAAGCTACGACACAACAAGTGGTATCTACTGATCCCCCCACTGTTGCTGAGCGTCAACATTGCCGAGGCTGTTGTTCGCGATTTCCAGTGCTACTTCATTCACGGCATTGATCCCTCTCAGGGAATGGTGACCTGGGGTGGTCCGTGGAACATCATGAACGGCATCGCTGGCATCTTGAACCTTCTCGCGATTTCCGGTTGGATCGGTATCTTCGTGTCGAAGGGCAAGGAACGGGGGCTAATCTGGGGTGATCTGACGATCGGTTGGATTATTGCGTACGACATTTGGAATGTTGCCTACGTGTATAACTGTCTTGCGGACCGAGCGTGGTACTCGGCAATCGCGTTGCTTGCCTCGTGTACGATTCCCGCGTTTATGAAGTTCGGTAAGGGCGCGTGGATCCAGTACCGTGCGTACACGCTGACGTTCTGGTCTGCGGTGGTGTTGACGTTCCCGCACTTCATGCAGGATTCGATGTTCGCTCACCGCAGTGCGCACAATCCATACGCGATGTTCATCATCTCGTTTGCTGCATTGGTTGCGAACATCATTGTGTTCGGTCGCCATGCCTATCGCATCGTGAAACTGCGTCGTAACCCGTTCAAGCAGGAGATTTACTCCGATACTCCGACCTATGTCGAATGGGTACGTGATCTTGCAACCGATGAGGACAAGGAACTGATCGCCCAGCGTATCGGTAAGACTCCCGCGGAAGTTGGGTACGTCAGCTGACGTTTCGGCTTACACGTGATGTGGCCGGTTGGGTGGTACGAGGCCGCCGAGCCGGCCATGTCTGTGTGCTTTGAAATCGGGCGAGATCAGAAAGAACGTCAAAGTCATGTGCTCGGCCTCGTGAACTTCAGGAACGAGGCTGACTGCGATGACTGAGGTCAAGCGAGAAGAAAAAACCCGGAATTGCTACTAAACAACTCCGGGCGGAACGTCGGGCTAGCGGGATTTGAACCCACGACCCCTTGACCCCCAGTCAAGTGCGCTACCAAACTGCGCCATAGCCCGTATTTGGTTTTACTGTCGTTTTATTGACTTGACGATCATAGCCCACTTGTGGAATTAAATTCCACTTGGGAGCAGTCCCACGACAATAAAACGGCTTTTGTCACATCCTCGATGCAAGATCAGCGTCGATCAGCTTGAGGATTTCCTCCACGACACCATCGATTCCCAGACCAGTAGAGTCGACGACATTTACGCCTTCGGCTGGTGTCATGAACTCAGAAACCTTGGAATCGGCAGCGTCTCGTTTGTCCACTTGGTCGCGGACAGACTCCAAAAGTTCGTCAGTGACCTTCCCGTGAAGTTCCAATGTGCGTCGACGGAGGCGTTCTTCCTCGTCAGCAAGAAGAAGAACTCGCACGTCAGCATCGGGGCAGACAACGGTCGTAATATCTCGACCTTCAGCAATCATGCCGGAACCGTTAGCGCGGGCCTCCATCATGCGTCGGCGCTGTTCGGTTGCCATCCACTTTCGAACCGGCAGGTTCGTCGACACCTTCGGAATGGCCAACGCAATACGAGGTTCACGGATCGCCGCTGTCACGTCCGTGGCGCCGACATGGAAAACTGGGTTAACTGGATCAGAGTCCATGATCAGTGGCATTTCGTCAGCCAGAGCGCGGACTCTCTCCTGATCATCAAGATCGATCTCACAATCGAGCGCATACCACGTGAGTGCGCGGTACATCGCGCCAGTATCGAGATAGCCAATGCCCAGACGTGAGGCAAGAGCTTTGGAGATCGTTGACTTACCGGACCCTGCGGGGCCATCGATGGCGATAGTGATGCCAACGTGGCCAATAGCGTCGCGTCGAGAGTCATCAGTGAAAGTCATTGTGTCCTCCATACCCATGTTTCAGTTCGAGTAGTTGATGAGTCGCCATCCGCGACGTTCCAAGTCAGCCTCAGCTTCACCAACGCGCGCCGGATCAATCATGATTCGAGCGAGGCCCACCTGCTGACCAGCAGAGTGCTCTAGCACAAGGTCTTCAATGTTGATGTCAATCTCGCCAAGCTCGCTGAACAGTCGGCCGAGAGCACCGGGCGTGTCGGGAATCAGGACCTCGAGTTCGCCGTAGCGACTGGGGGCTCCACCGTGTTTGCCAGGAATACGCGACACTCCCTTGTTGCCTGCTTCCATAACGCGGTTGACGGCTCCGACGCTGCCACCGCGAAGGGGGCCACGCTGGTTCGCAGCATCCAGGTGAACGATCAGATCATCGAGGTCACGGCGCAAAGCTGTAAGAATCGAGGCAACAGGTCCGGCATTACCGGCTAGAATCGCGGTCCACAGGCGAGGGTCCGAGGCAGCGATACGGGTTGTATCACGTAGTCCCTGCCCCGCCAGGTTCATTGATTCAGAAGGTGCCTCTTCAAGACGTGCGGCGATCAGGGATGACACCAACTGTGGTACATGAGAGACAAGCGCCACCGACTCATCGTGAGTCGACGCATCCATTTCGTAGGGAACAGATCCGACGTCAGTTGCCAGAGTGCGCACGGCGAGGACTGCTATTGGATCCGAGGTTTCGTGTGCGACGACAACCCATGGGCGACCGTAGAACAGGTCAGCATCGGCGGCGCCGGCGCCTGATCGTTCACGACCTGCCATAGGGTGCGAACCAACGTAGCGTGAAGCGAGCGTTGGATCACCCTTTGCGGTGCCAGCTTCAAGCACACCCTGTGCAACGGCCTTCTTTACTGAAGCAACATCCGTAACGAACGCGGACGGGAATCGCTGCAAGGCCTCGACTACGCAGACGTCTGCAACATCCGGTGGCGTAGCCACAACAACCAAGGCGGGTGTGACATCGCTGGCCTCGGAAAACGGGAAGCCAGCACCGATATCTTGCGCGAGGCGCAATGAAGTTGGTGACGAGTCCTCGAGGTATACGTCGACACCTGCCGCGCGGAGATTCAATCCGAGCGAAGCGCCCAGCAAGCCCGATCCAATAATCAGGATCGGGCCGGTTGTGGCGATAGGCCGAGTGGGCATCAGAGACCCACGGAAGAGTACAGAGCGACCAGAGCGTTGCCCTTCACGCGACGTGTGGTGCCCGGTTGCAGGCGATCCAGGTGGATCGGGCCGAATGCGGTGCGCACGAGTTCACGAACCGGGAAGCCAACCTCGTCCATCATGCGACGAACCAGACGGTTTCGACCTTCGTGAACGACGATCTCAACGGTCGTGATGTCACCGTAGGTATCGACAACGCGGAAAGAGTCAACGGCGATCGGACCGTCTTCCAGCTCGATTCCGTCAAGCAACGTGCGACGAATGTAAGGCTTCACTTCGCCGTGCAGACGAGCAACGTAGGTCTTCGGGACTTCGTACGAGGGGTGGGTCAGACGGTTCGCGAGTTCCCCATCGTTCGTCAGTAGCAGAAGGCCGGATGTGTCGATATCGAGTCGACCGACGTGGTACAGGCGCTCCGGGTAGTCTGCGATCAGGTCTAAGAGAGTCGGGCGACCTTCGGGGTCAGACATCGTGGAGACAACGCCGACGGGCTTGTTGATTGCCAGGACGATCGGCTTCGTGTCTGAGAAGAACACGCGCTCACCGTCAACGTGAATGACCTGCTTCGTTGGATCAACGCGCATGCCCTGGGAACGCACAACCTGACCATCGACCTGAACACGTCCGGCCGCGATCATGTCTTCTCCAACGCGCCGCGAAGCGATTCCCGCCTGAGACAGTGCCTTCTGCAGGCGAATACCGCCCTCAATGTAGGGATCGTTCCTCACAGCTGTTCCTCCAGTTCGTCCAGCTCATCACTGTCGGGCAAATACGGTGCCAAGGGCACCAGGTCATCCAGGGATTGAAAACCCATCTTTTCTAAGAATTCGCGCGTCGTTCCGTACAGGTGCGCGCCCGAATCTGTCTCACCGACTTCTTCGATCAGACCTCTAGCTACAAGCGTACGCACTACGGCGTCAACGTTCACGCCTCTAATGTGCGAGATACGCGACCTTGAGATTGGCTGGCGATAGGCAACGACGGCCAAAGTTTCCAGTGCTGCCTGTGAAAGACGCGACTGCGTACTGCCCACAATGAAGCGCCCAACGAGGCTGGCCCAGCGCCTCGCGGAGTAGATCCGCCATGCTCCCCCAGTTTGGCGTAGTTCGAAACCTGCAGCTCTCTGCCCGTTTTCTCCGCGGTACGAGGCCGATAAGGCACAAAGGGCGTCATGCACTGTTTGGGGATCGACGTGGAGAGCTTCAGCTAGGTCGCCAACATCCACGGGTTCTGGAGCGACCATCAGGATAGCTTCGAGCGGAGCGAAGAGTTCTTCGTAGCCTGACATTTCGCCGGTGTCAGTCATTGTTGGTCTCCTGTTCCTTGTCGAGGTGAGCCCCATATTCTGCTTCGTCAATGTCAATGTCTGTGTCGTCAGTGCCCGTCCAGGTCAGGATGAGTTCTCCAAGCGGTTCGTCTTGAGCGACCTCGAGCGCGCGCCTTCTAAACAGCTCGAGAACGGCAAGGAATCTGGAAATGACGACGGCGCGCGACTCGGCGTCCGCCACCAGATCGGCAAACGTAAGGCGAGAGTGGTGTTTCAATTTGCTTGCAACAACACGTGCTTGCTCGCGCACCGGAACGACCGGGTCATGAAGGTGCGTGGTGACCACTTCAGGGGCGACGGTTGTAAATGCGCGGACCGCGGCGTTGAGCAGGTCGTTCGGGCGAACCTCCCACTTTAATTCTGGGAGGAGGGCCGCGAACTGGGGTTCAAGCGGAACCTGGCGAGGAATGTAGCCGGCGTTGTCATCCAATACTGATTCAATGTCAGCTGCCACCATTTTGAAAGCACGGTATTGCAACAGGCGTGAGAACAAGAGGTCGCGTGCCTCTAGGTCTTCAGATGCGATATCTGGGTCAGCTTCAGTTCGTGGTAAAAGTGATGCTGCTTTGATATCGAGAAGTGTCGCCGCGACGACCAAGAATTCGGTAGTACGAGACAGATCTGGAAAGATCCGCATATGAGCGATGAACTCGTCGGTGACCTCGGCCAGCGATATTTGAGTAATGTCAAGACGCTTGCGCGTGATCAGCTGAAGGAGAAGGTCAAATGGTCCCTCGAAAACGTCTAGGGTGACGCGGAAGTCATCTATCGCCCCCTGTTCGACTGTGCTGGGCTCAGGCGGCGTCACCACGGGCTACGACCTCACGTGCAAGACGACGGTATGCACGAGCACCTGGATGATTGGGCGCGTAGGTAATAATCGGCTCGGTTGCGACCGACGCGTCAGGGAACTTCACAGTACGAGCAATATGCGTGGTGTAGACAAGATCACCGAATCTCTCGTCGAGGCGAGCAAGAACCTCACGCGAGTGCAAGGTGCGCAGATTGACCATCGTCGGGATGATTCCATCGATCTTCAAACGCGGATTAATGCGGTCGCGGACAGTTTCAATGGTGTCCACAAGAAGGGCAACGCCCCTAAGAGCGAAGAACTCGGTTTCGACGGGAATAATCACGCCGTGCGCGGCGGTCAGAGCATTTACTGCAAGCAGACCCAGCGACGGCTGGCAGTCAATGAAGATCACGTCATAGTCATCTTCAATATGACGGATGACGCGCGCCAGCGCGGATTCGCGGGCCACTTCGTTGACCAGTTGGACTTCTGCCGCTGACAGGTCGATGTTGGCGGGGATAATGTCGAGGCCGTCAAGCGAGGTGTGGCAGATAGTGGAGCGGACATCTGCTTTGGGGTCAAGTAACAGGTTATAGATCGTGCAATCCATGTCCAAGGTGTTGATTCCAAGACCAACGGATGCGGCACCTTGGGGATCGAGGTCGACGATCAGTACTTTTCGACCGTATTCGGCAAGAGCCGCAGCCAAGTTAATTGTGGTGGTGGTTTTGCCGACACCACCTTTTTGATTGCATACGGCAATCACCCTGGCCGGACCATGTCCGTTCAGGGGTGCTGGAATCGGAAAACCTTCGGTGTCACATGCGATGTCACCGTTCAATGTTGGCTGCACGTCTTTCGTCACACCTCAATGTTAGTTCATGTTCGCTAGTTCGCGTGGGCGGCCTTCGCTCGCGGATGTGCCAGCTGGTAGACCTCTTTCAATGTTGTTGGTGTGACTCGTGTATAGATCTGGGTTGTTTGCACTGATGCGTGGCCAAGTAGTTCTTGGACGTCACGAATTGATGCTCCACCTTCCAACAAATGCGTTGCGAATGAATGGCGCAATGTATGAGGTGAAACGTCTTCATCAATCCCAGCTCTGCCTGCGACGCGCTGGATTATTTCCCATGCGCTTTGACGTGAAAGCGCCCGGCCTCGTGAATTCAAAAACAGAGCGGGACTCCCCTGCCCGCGCTGGGCAAGCACAGGACGGGAGCGCACAATGTACGCCTCGATTGCCGCTTTCGCGTACGAGCCGAGGGGCACAATGCGTTCCTTACGCCCTTTACCAAAGAGGCGGATAACGGGAAGCTCTTCGTCAAGGTCAAGATCGTCAAGTGCAAGACCGACAGCCTCTGAAACGCGCGCTCCTGTCGCATAGAGCAATTCCAACAGTGCACTGTCGCGCAGGCTGGTCACGTCATCTCCGACTCGGGCAGCGTCAAGCAACGCGTTCACCTGCTCAACTGACAGTGCTTGAGGAAGGTGACTCCCCTGTTTCGGCGAAGTAATGCGAGCGGCCGGATTATAAATGTCGGGGCTGGTCGCCGAAACAAATGTGTGGAAGCTACGAATCGCAGCACTTGCCCGCGCAATTGACGAGGCCGCCGCTGGCTTGCCACTCACCGTGCCTGCGCTCAGGTCGGCGAGGTGACGTTCGATATCAACAGATTTGATCGTTTTCAGGTCGCTAATCCCGTGACTTTCAAGGTCCAAGCGATAGCGCTCAATATCGCGTTTGTAGTTGGAAACCGTGTTGATTGATGAACCTCGTTCAACCCGCAAATAGCCAAGCCACTCGTCAATGTACTCACCGATTTCGCTCACGCACTCAGCCTAGTGGCACTCTGACCCTAGACCCGTAAATACCCGCCCTACGAACGCCCATGTGTTCCCACGCCGGTGGGCGGCCTCGTGAATCGAAGACGAGGGCGAGGCTCGAATGAGACACACTCTAGGTGTTTAGTCCCTCTGCTCAGGTAGGCACGTGTCTGAGGGAGAACAATTGCCAGCGACACGTGCACAAGTGAGCAGTCTTTCCCCTCAACTTTTCGATTTTCTTTCGCTAAACTAACAATCGTAAAAAGAATGCCCCAATGATGGGGCCTAACCCGGCTGGAGGCCGAAGTGACACTCAAGTGGGACGCAATTGATGACCGTGCAGTGACCACGGCAAAAATTCTTGCTGCAGACGCCGTTGAACAGGCAGGATCCGGACACCCAGGCACCGCGATTTCCATCGCACCGGCCGCATATCTGCTCTACCAGCGCCACATGCACATTGACCCGAAGGATGATCGCTGGCTCGGCCGAGACCGCTTCGTCCTATCGGCAGGTCACTCCTCACTCACCCAGTACGTCCAACTCTACCTAGCAGGCATCGGCCTCGAGCTCGATGACCTCAAGACCCTGCGCACCGCAGGGTCCCTGACCCCGGGTCACCCGGAGTACGGCCACACCAAGGGCGTCGAAATCACCACCGGCCCGCTCGGCACCGGCATTGCTTCCGCCGTCGGCTTCGCAATGGCATCGCGACGCATGCACGGCCTGCTGGATCCGGAAGCTCCCCTCGGCGAATCCGTCTTCGACACGAACGTCTACGCGCTCGCTGGCGACGGCTGTTTCGAAGAAGGCGTCTCCGCTGAAGCCTCCTCGCTTGCAGGCACTCAGAAGCTCGGCAACCTGACCCTCATCTGGGACGACAACCACATCTCCATTGAAGACGACACCAAGATCGCCTTCTCCGAAGATGTCCTAGCACGCTACGAGGCCTACGGCTGGCACGTCCAGCGCGTCAACTGGCTACAGGAAGATGGCTCCTACACCGAAGACGTCGCAGCCCTCTCCGAGGCACTCGACGCTGCCAAGGCCGAAACCGACAAGCCGTCCATCATCGCAGTTCGCACCCTGATCGGCTGGCCGACCCCCGGCAAGACCAACACTGGTGGCATCCACGGCTCCAAGCTCGGTGGCGAAGCACTCTCCGGTCTCAAGGAAGCCCTCGGAGCTGACCCGGAGAAGATGTTCGACGTCGACGTTGAGGCAGTCGAAGCTGCACGTGCGAACGTTGCCAAGCGTTGCGCCGAATACCGCAAGGATTGGGACGCACGTTTCGAGGCATGGAAGGCAGCGAACCCCCAGCGCGCAGAGCTTCTTGAGCGTCTGCAGTCCGGCAAGCTCCCCGAAGGCTGGGAAGAAGCACTGCCGACCTTCGAAGCTGGCAAGGCAGTCGCAACCCGTGCAGCATCGGGCGCAGTCCTCAACGCGATCGCCGAAGCTGTTCCGGAACTCTGGGGTGGTTCTGCTGACCTTGCAGGTTCGAACAACACCTACATGAAGGGTCAGCCCTCCTTCCTGCCTGAAGGCGCATCCTCCGACGCATTCCAGGGCAACGAATTCGGTCGCAACATGCACTTCGGTGTCCGCGAATTCGCCATGGGTGCCATCATGAACGGCATCGCAGCCGACGGCCTCACCCGCCCCTACGGTGGCACGTTCTTCGTGTTCTCCGACTTCATGCGTGGCGCTGTCCGCCTCGCAGCCCTCATGGATCTGCCCGTCACCTACGTGTGGACGCACGACTCCATCGGCGTTGGCGAAGACGGCCCGACCCACCAGCCAATCGAGCACCTCGCTTCCTACCGTGCAATCCCGAACCTCGCAGTGATTCGCCCCGGCGATGCAACCGAAACCGCAGCCGCATGGCGGGCAGTCCTCGAGCAACGTCACCCGGCTGCCCTGGTTCTCTCCCGTCAGAACCTGCCGAACCCGGCACGCGGTGAAGGCACCGAACTTGCCACCGCTGACGGCCTCGTCCGTGGCGCATACGTGCTCGCCGGCACCGAGGGCACCCCGGACGTCATCATCATGGCTTCCGGTTCCGAGGTCTCCGTGGCACTCGAAGCCCGCGAAGCACTCGCGGGTGAAGGCGTGAAGGCTCGCGTCGTGTCCGTGCCCTGCCTCGACTGGTTCGAGCAGCAGGACGCCGACTACTGCGAAGAGGTTCTGCCGTCGGCGGTCAAGGCTCGTGTTAGCGTCGAAGCCGGTATTGCTATGCCCTGGTACCGCTATCTTGGCGATGCAGGTCGCGCAGTCTCCATCGAACACTTCGGTGCCTCGGCACCCGGTGACTTCCTGTTCAAGGAATACGGCATCGATGCCGACCACGTTGTTGCGGCAGCTAAGGAATCGATCGCAGCTGCACAGTGAGGTCGCCTTTTAGTTAAGGTGCAACCCACTGATATACAACGGACGTAGCCGCAGGGGAATTTCCCCTGCGGCTACGTCCGTTTATATAGATAGCTTTTGGGTTAAACGACAAAATGTGTGTTTTTGTTGGCGTGTCGGGATTAG
>NZ_JAQEVQ010000025.1:0-7385 GCF_027694595.1 Pauljensenia sp. OF14-1SRA
CGTGCCGCATATATTTCCCAGCATCCGTTGTGCGAAGACTGCCTGGAAAAAGGAGTGACCACCCCAGTTCAGGAAGTCCACCACGTCCTACCCTTAGACCATGGCGGCAGCCACGACTTTTCTAACCTGCGCAGCCTGTGCAAACCCTGCCACTCCAGGCAGAGCGCATTAGACGGTGACAGATGGAGGCAAGCCCTTCAGGTCTACACCTACTAGATTTTTTGGAAAACGCGAAATAACCACTGGTACTTCCCCACCCTAAAAATATTGACTTTGTTCCCACGCCAAGTTACGGGACCAGTCGAGGATTCGATTAGGGGCTGGGGGCCTCGAATCTCTACAGCTTCGGGGAAGGTCAGCGGGCGGGGCCAACCGTACGCAAAAAGACCGAATCAAACAGGGTATTAACCTAGCGCATATTTGAAGGCCGTTTTTTCTGGCCACCGCAGGTCAGATAGGAGGCTGATAGCCGTGGCGAAAGACGGAACCAATCGCGGTGGGCGCCGCGTGAGGGCTGGCGCGAAACCCGACCCGCTCAATGAGAAACTCGCTAAGGGCCTGCATGCTACTCGCCTGGAAGATCCGCTAGCAAGCCCTTTTGATTTTGAGGGCGCAGATGTTGGTGATGGCGCGGTGCTTGCTGGTGAGGTGATGCCGGAGCCTTCTGAGTATCTGTCGGAGGTTCAGCGCGATGGCAAACCCTTGGGTGCTGACCTTGTCTACAAAGAAACCTGGCGGTGGTTGGATGAGCGTGGTTGCACGAGGTTTGTTTCTAAGCGTCTGATTGAGGCCTACGCCCAGGCGTTCGCCCGCTATGTGCAGTGTGAGCAGGCGATTTCCAAGTTCGGTTTGCTCGGCAAGCACCCGACCACTGGGGCTGCTATCGCTTCCCCGTTCGTTGCGATGTCCCAGTCTTTTGGTAAACAGGCAAACGTGTATTGGTATGAGATTTTTGAGATTGTGCGGGCTAACTGCACTAGTGACTATTCGGGTGCGGCTCCGGGTGATGAGGTTATGGAGCAGTTGTTGAAAGCACGCTCGTAGATGCGTCCTAGTGTTTTTGAGCTTATTTGGGGCGTTTTGTTGCGCTGAAGCCTGCCCCTAGCGCGATTCCGACTCCTGTGCCAATAGTTATCGCTAAGGCATTATCGTCCATAATGAACCGAAAGATTATGGCGGTCATTATCCCGGCGATCATTCCATAGGCCACGGCCTTACCATTGCCGCCGGAAGGTTCTGACGGATTAGGTTTACTCGTTTCGTCTTCCACGTATTCCAGTATCACACATGACTCGGGTTTTCCTCGTTTTCTTCGCTCCCCACTCTTGGCTCGTCATGGTGGGGAGTTTTTGTTTCTTTTGATTTTCTACTGAAAGGGCATTCCTATGACTATGGTTCGCAGCGCTGAAGCAGTGTGTATCGGTCACCCCGATAAGCTCTGCGATCTAATTGCTGATCAGATTCTCGACGAAATTCTCTACGCCGATCGCAACGCCCGCGTCGCGGTAGAGGTCATGGCTACTGGGCGACGAATTATTGTCACTGGTGAAATCAGCACTAATGCTCGTGTTAACTTGCGTGATTGCGTACGAACTGCACTTACTGCAGCTGGCTATAAGCCGTGGAGATTTTTGGTCTACGTGTGGGTGAGGCGTCAATCTAGCGATATTAACGACGGGGTGACCACATCTTTAGAGGCTCGCCATGGCGATGAGTCCGCTTATTGTCTTCAGGGTGCTGGTGATCAAGGCACGGTCTACGGTTATGCCTGCACTGATACACCACAGCGTTTACCGTTGCCTCTTGTTTTAGCCCACGAGATTTGTAAGCGGCTAGATGACGCACGCAAGCAAGGAACCATCACTGGGATCCATTCGGATGGTAAAGCGCAAGTTTCGGTGTGCTACGACGAAGCGAGCAAACCGCTATCTATCGAAACCGTTGTGGTTTCCGTCCAGCACGATAAATCCAAGGATTTCGAGGTGTTGCGCCGTGAAATAACTTCGCTGATTGTTGGCCCAGCATGCCAGCGGTATCTACCGGTAAGCCCGGACACGGTTGTGTTGGTGAACCCGTCCGGGCGGTTCGTGGAAGGCGGCCCTAAAGCTGACACTGGACTCACCGGTAGAAAGTTGATGGTTGACACCTATGGCGGGCTGGCCGGACATGGTGGTGGAGCTTTCTCCGGTAAAGATCCTTCTAAGGTTGACCGGTCGGGTGCTTATATGGCGCGGCTGATCGCGAAAACCGTGGTGGATGCGGATCTTGCACCCCGGTGCCAGGTGGCGATTAGTTACGCGATTGGCAAAGCCGACCCGGTTGCTTTCAGTGTGGACACGCTCGGCACCGGCCAATACACCGACCAGATTCTCACGGCTGCGGCTCGAGATGTGTTCAATCTTCGACCAGCAGCAATCATCGACCAGTTTGGGCTGCGAGCACCCAGCTATGTGCACTATTCGACGTATGGGCATTTCGGGGATTGTACACGCAAATGGGAAGACACCTGGACTACTAGCCGCGAGCTTATAAAGGCGGTGAAAAACCATGCGCATCAAACAAATAGCGTTAACTGATCTGACCCCGGCTGACTACAACCCCCGCAAAGACCTGCAACCTGGGGACAAGGACTATGACAAACTCAAACGCTCCGTGACGGAGTTTGGGTATGTGGAGCCAGTCATCTGGAACAAAACCACCGGAAATATTGTGGGTGGGCATCAGCGTCTGAAAGTACTCGCCGATCTGGGCTATAAAACCGTGGACTGCGTAGTAGTTGAGCTAGACGAAACCCGCGAGAAAGCACTCAACATCGCCTTGAACAAGATCAGCGGCGAGTGGGACGAGGACAAGCTCGCCCTGCTGATTGCTGATCTTGACGCTTCGGATTTCGATGCTGAACTGACCGGTTTTGACGACGCCGAAATCGCGCAGCTTATCGGCTCATTGGATGAGGGTGAGGTGGAGGATGATGATTTCGACCTCACCGCCGCACTCGAAGCGGCCGCTTTCGTTGAGCGCGGGGATATCTGGACGCTTGGCCGCCACCGACTGGTGTGCGGCGACGCCACCTCACAAACCGACGTTGAGGCTTTGATGGATGGGAAGCGCGCGAACCTTGTGCTCACGGACCCGCCATACAATGTCGCCTTTGAATCCGGCTCGGGCTTGTCGATCAAGAATGACAAGATGGATGGCAATAAGTTCTATGACTTCCTGCTCGCCGCGTTTTCGAGCATGGTCGGGGTTTGTGAGAAAGGTGCGAGCGCCTATGTTTTCCACGCCGACACCGAAGGTTTGAATTTCCGCCGCGCCTTCCAAGACGCAGGCTTCTATCTCTCCGGATGTTGCATCTGGGTCAAAGACTCCCTCGTCCTCGGACGCTCTCCCTACCAATGGCAACACGAACCCGTGCTCTACGGATGGGTCAAGACCGGTAAGCATCGCTGGTATGCGGATCGCAAGCAGACCACGATCTGGAACTTCACCAAGCCGCGCCGCAACACCGACCACCCAACCAGCAAGCCACTGGACTTGTTGGCGTATCCGATCGGAAACTCCACCCAGGCGAATGCGATCGTGCTCGACACCTTCGCAGGCTCAGGGTCCACGCTCATGGCGTGCGAGGCCACCGACCGCATCGCCTACTGCATGGAGCTCGACGAGAAATACGCCTCGGTGATCCTGCGCCGCTATGCCCAAGCAACCGGAGACGCAGCAGGGATCACGTGTGAGCGTGGTGGCAAGCAGTATGCCTACCTGGATCTGGTGAAAGAGGTTGAGCGTCCCAAGGAGAAAGGCTAACTCGTGAGACAAACTTTAAGGCTTGGCTCGCTTTTTGATGGCTCAGGTGGTTTCCCACTAGCGGCAACCAAGGTTGGTATCGAACCTGTGTGGGCGAGCGAGATTGAGCCCTTCCCGATCCTGGTCACCACCACGCGTTTGCCACAAATGCAACACCTGGGCGACATCTGCGATATTAGTGGCAGTCAGCTAGAGCCGGTGGATGTGGTCACGTTTGGTTCTCCTTGCCAAGACCTGTCGGTGGCAGGTAAAAGGGCGGGTTTAGCTGGCGAGCGTTCGGGTTTGTTTCATCAAGTGGTGCGCCTTATTAAGGAAATGAGAAAGGCAAGTAGTGGACGGTATCCAAGATTCGCTGTTTGGGAAAACGTGCCCGGAGCTTTCTCCTCCAACAAAGGCAATGATTTCCATCAAGTCCTACGCGAACTCATCAGCGTCACGGACGAACAAGCAGCAGCTAACCTACCTCGAGTACAAAAGTGGCAAAAAGCTGGAGCGATCGTGGCAGACCAATGGAGTATTGCGTGGCGAGTATTGCACGCGCAATTTTTCGGAGTACCCCAACGACGCAAACGGATCTTCCTTGTCGCAGATTTTGCAAGCGGGCGTGCCGGACACATACTCTTTGAGCCCTCGTGCAGCTCAAGGAATGTAGGACGGATTTTGCGGACATTCAAAATAAAAAAGAATGTGGAGGTAACAGACAATGGCAAAGACAATTTTTGAGGAAATGGGCGGCAAATACGAAAGGCAAGGCGATTATTTAATACCGTGCTTAACTGTACCCGCCGAAGAAGAACAGCCGATAGGCATCTGGGGACAGCGGCATTTGGATTATCTGAAGCATCACTGCAAAGTTACATACACCAATCTTCTTACAAGCGGCAGACTTAACGCTTACCTTGCCGACATTGACAGACAGGCACAGGAACGCTTTGAAAGGCTCATAGAGGGTATGAAACAGGCACAGGGCATAACGGAACAGCTAAAGGCAGAAAACGCCTTAGAATGGACAGGATGCCTCAATAACATAAGGGCTTGTGCGAGGGAGATTGTGGAAAAGGAAATTATTTTTGCATAAACAGATGATTAGTGGCAGGGGGAAATCCTGCCGCTTTTTCTGCTTTAGTTTGTCAGCTTGACAAATAAAGGGTTAAGGAATATAATTAGATTCAGTATTATACAAGGAGTTAATAAATATGCGGCAAGGTATTCTTAAATAAACTGTCAATTTGATAGTGGGAACAAAAAGTAGCAGTCCCGTTTCACTTTTAATATGGGGCTTAGTTTTTTGTACCCAGTTTAAGAATACTTTTATCATGTAATTTTATATGCCCGAAAACATATAAGTGTTTTGGGGCTATTGGAGTTATTTACCCAGTGATAGGAGTATTTATCACTGGGTATTTTTATGCCCTTTTTTGGGTGTTGATAGGAGGAAAATCACATGAAAATAATTAACTTAGGCATTCTGGCTCACGTTGACGCAGGAAAGACAACATTAACGGAGAGTTTATTGTATACCAGTGGTGCAATTGCAGAACCAGGGAGCGTAGATAAAGGCACAACAAGGACAGATACAATGAATTTGGAGCGTCAAAGGGGAATCACTATCCAGACAGCAGTGACATCTTTTCAGTGGGAGGATGTAAAAGTCAACATTATAGATACGCCAGGCCATATGGATTTTTTGGCGGAAGTATACCGTTCTTTATCCGTATTAGACGGAGCAGTATTATTAGTTTCTGCAAAGGATGGCATACAGGCACAGACCCGTATACTGTTTCATGCACTACAGACAATGAAGATTCCGACAATTTTTTTCATCAATAAAATTGACCAAGAGGGGATTGATTTGCCAATGGTATATCAAGAAATGAAAGCAAAGCTTTCTTCGGAAATTATAGTGAAGCAAAAGGTTGGGCAGCATCCCCATATAAATGTAACGGACAATGACGATATGGAACAGTGGGATGCGGTAATTATGGGAAACGATGAACTATTAGAGAAATATATGTCAGGGAAACCGTTTAAAATGTCAGAACTGGAACAGGAAGAAAACAGGAGATTCCAAAACGGAACGTTATTTCCCGTTTATCACGGAAGTGCTAAAAACAATCTGGGGATTCGGCAGCTTATAGAAGTGATTGCCAGTAAGTTTTATTCATCAACGCCTGAAGGTCAATCTGAACTATGCGGGCAGGTTTTTAAGATTGAATATTCAGAGAAAAGGCGGCGTTTTGTTTATGTGCGTATATATAGCGGAACATTGCATTTGAGGGATGTTATTAAAATATCTGAAAAAGAGAAAATAAAAATCACAGAGATGTGTGTTCCGACAAACGGTGAATTATATTCATCCGATACAGCCTGCTCTGGTGATATTGTAATTTTACCAAATGATGTTTTGCAGCTAAACAGTATTTTGGGGAACGAAATGCTGTTGCCGCAGAGAAAATTTATTGAAAATCCTCTCCCTATGCTCCAAACAACGATTGCAGTAAAGAAATCTGAACAGCGGGAAATATTGCTTGGGGCACTTACAGAAATTTCAGATGGCGACCCTCTTTTAAAATATTATGTGGATACTACAACGCATGAGATTATACTTTCTTTTTTGGGGAATGTGCAGATGGAAGTCATTTGTGCCATCCTTGAGGAAAAATACCATGTGGAGGCAGAAATAAAAGAGCCTACTGTTATATATATGGAAAGACCGCTTAGAAAAGCAGAATATACCATCCACATAGAAGTCCCGCCAAATCCTTTCTGGGCTTCTGTCGGGTTGTCCATAGAGCCGCTCCCTATTGGAAGCGGAGTGCAGTATGAAAGCAGAGTTTCACTTGGATATTTAAACCAATCGTTCCAAAATGCGGTTATGGAGGGGGTTCTTTATGGCTGCGAGCAGGGGCTGTATGGATGGAAAGTGACAGACTGTAAAATCTGTTTTGAATATGGATTGTATTATAGTCCTGTAAGTACCCCCGCAGACTTTCGGCTGCTTTCCCCTATCGTATTGGAGCAGGCTTTAAAAAAAGCAGGGACAGAACTATTAGAGCCATATCTCCACTTTGAAATTTATGCACCGCAGGAATATCTCTCACGGGCGTATCATGATGCCCCAAGGTATTGTGCAGATATTGTAAGTACTCAGGTAAAGAATGACGAGGTCATTCTGAAAGGAGAAATCCCTGCCAGATGTATTCAAGAATACAGGAACGATTTAACTTATTTCACAAATGGGCAGGGAGTCTGCTTGACAGAGTTAAAAGGATACCAGCCAGCTATTGGTAAATTTATTTGCCAACCCCGCCGCCCGAATAGCCGTATAGATAAGGTTCGGCATATGTTCCACAAGTTAGCTTAACAGCTTGCAAAAGTCATATAAAATGAGATTTGAAAGGATTAGAGACTAATTATGATGAAATGCGAATGGATATTGTGTCCTGTTTGTGGGAGCAAAACCCGTAATAAAATTAGGAAGGACACTGTTTTGGAGAATTATCCCCTTTATTGTCCAAAATGCAGACAAGAAAGCTGGGTTAAAGGACAAAAAGAGTTGGTGGAGGGTTAGTCCCAGTTGT
>NZ_JAQEVQ010000026.1:0-5899 GCF_027694595.1 Pauljensenia sp. OF14-1SRA
ATCACTGAAAACACCGATCTTAAGCAACGATTTTTGTCTATTAACCCTCAGATTACGGCGGTCACTGACTGGAGTTATACGTCCACTAAAGACGGGTGGGCGGTATCGACGGGCATGAGAAGAAAATCTTTAGACCGCGTTAATTGGGATGCTGACCCGTCGGATACGCGCAGTTTTCAGGCGAACGTGAATATCCGCCCTACTGCTGTCGGGTTGATGAAATTAGCGAAGGGCGAAAGTTTTGCACCAGCTTTTTGGCAAAACACCGGAACATGGTGCCCAACCGGAACCTCTTTCGTCAGTATTCAATACGTGGCAGGCGCATAAGGGAGGCGTTCATGAAACTGGAAGAAATTGATTTCAGCGAATTGTCCGATGATGAATTGAATGGGTTGTTTGACCGGTTCATGGAAGCGTTCAGGATAAGACACCAAAAGCGCGATGCTGAACAGCAGGCGAAGCTGGCCGCCGAAGCCTACGCCGAAGCGGTGAAGGAAGAACCGCCCCGCGTACTAGAAGAGCTGAAGCATACTGACGTGGTCGGGCCGTCTGGTCGCGTAGTGATCGGCGGGAACGTGTGGAAGAACGTCTCGGGGGCGTGGTTGAGTCCGTTTACGGCTGGCCCTGACGAGTATCCGCAGGGGTGGGCCCGCGATGACATCACAGGCGAAGAAAACAATGTGCCCGCGTGGCAGGCTGGCGTGGAATACAAGACCGGCGATGAAGCCACCTTTGAAAACACGGTTTTTAAGTGTATTCAGGCGCACACGTCACAAGCAGGGTGGGAGCCCTCTAATGTGCCCGCATTGTGGGCAAAAAAGTAAGAAGGGAGCCAAATAAATGAGTAATCAACATTGGAACGGTGCGACAATCCCGACGGCGGGTGACCCGCTTTTGGAAGCGTGGCCAGCGTTCGCCGATAGTGTTGGGACAATCGCGAAGGCAGAATCCGTGGCCTCAGCGCGGGCGATGCTAGATCGGGCTCAAACAACCGGGCACGCACCCACCACAAGCAAACCCGCGTATTTCGATATCGGCGGTATCTTGTACCGTTCGGACGGGGCAAAAACAGGCGGCGCGTGGGTGTTGTCGGTCATGAACGAAAACCAGACTCTCACCGCCGGAGCCGTTAGCGGACTACAGTCGAGAACCTCAGTCAATTCTGGGGGGTGGGTGAAAGTATCCGAACTCCAGATCCCGGTCAAACCCTACGCGCGCTCGTTTATCGCATTCGGGAACTGCTGGGCCCGCGTCAGGTCAGGCGAAGCAGACCTTGAACTGTACCCAGACAACACTGCGAAAAGCACGTCCTTTAAGAGCCGGTTCCATGACTCAGGCGACGCGAACGGCTTCGTGGTCGGCTACGGAACTATCCGCGCTGGAGAACAGCGGACGGTCGGCCTGTACGTGTACGCGGCCACGGCGCTGTCGATTGACTTGTCGTCCGATTCCTGGACTCAACTTTCGGTTCAACTCTCGCCATCGACTGTTGTCTAAACCAAGAGCCGCACCCCCTTTTTTTCTTGCCCTGCGCCCGGTTGGCGTGGGGTTTTCTTATACCCAAAAACTCAAGAGAGGAGAAAACATGGACAGCGTAGAAGAGGTTTTGATGAGCCAGATGCCGGAGTTCGGTGACGGTGAACCTGACCCGCACCCCGTCGTTGAAGAGGAGGGCAACTGATGGCAACCGTTGAACAAGCGCTCAATGTGGCGCGCGGCGAGCTCGGGTATTCGCGGTGGACTGACCCACAGGCGGGAACCAAATACGGGCGCGACTACGCGACCCGCCACGGCGCCTACTTCGGCACCAGCGGAGTCCCCTACTGCGCAATGTTCGTGACCTACGTTCTACGTCAGGTTGGAATGACACCGCCGGGCGGGGATTTCGCGTATGTGCCTAGTGGGATTACCGCTGCCCGCAACCTCGGCAGGCTCGTCGCTAAAGCCAGCGCACAGGCCGGCGACCTGGTGTGCTTCGACTGGGACGGGGACGGGGTCGCAGACCACGTGGGATTCGTAGAACGCAACTACGGCTCCTACTATCAAACCATCGAAGGAAACACCTCGTCTGGTGCGTCAGGGTCGCAGTCCAACGGTGGTGGGGTGTATCGGCGTACCCGCAATCTTGGTTCCGTGATCGCGGTTATCCGCCCCGAATACACGGGGGATTCTTCGTCGTGGGAGTTAGAAGAAGACGGCATTTGGGGCGCGCACACTGGCAGGCGTTTCCGGCAAGTCTTCGCTGTTCCAACGAGCGCCCCGTGGGAGCCGACCGCAGTACGCGCGCTCCAATACTTCCTGTCGTGGGCGCTCGACGCCTACAGGCTTAAAGCAGCGACCGGCGTTGACCGTATCCCCGTCGATGGTTTCGATGGGCCGATCACGATTGGGGCTTTCCAGGCGTGGTGGAACTACTCGGGTATCCCCGCAGGCCACCGGATTCCCGTGACTAAAACGTGGGATACGCAAACCGTCCAAGCGATGCAGATTGCGCTCAATCACTCGTGGGCTGGATCGAAAGCCCTCGCCGTCAAACCGTGAAAGGACTAAATAAATGGAATCGTTGAAAACTCTCGCTGTTGACCCATTCGTGACCACGGTTGTGGTTGGTATTCTCTGGCCTTTGGTGCAGGCCGCCTTGGATAAGCCGTGGTGGACGCACAAACGCCGTATTGTTCTCGTCAGCGTCGCGGCCACCGTGCTGTCGGTCGGGATTTGGGCGACCTCAGAATACCCCGCAACAGTTGAATACTTAGCCACTCAGCTAACCGCCTTGCTCGGCATCTTCTGGGCGGTCTACCAAATCCTCTCCCACGTGAAAATCGGCGGAGAATCACTGCTCGAATGGGTAGGCATGCTCACGCCCGGCGGAATGCCCAAGGGTAAACACGCGGAGAAGGTGGGCGAGTGAATGAGCCTATTTTTGAAGTCCTCACAAGTAAGGAAGTAGTCGCCGGGATTGCCGCCCTTGTTGTTGCTTTCATTACTCTGCTCGGGACTTTTATCCGCTGGGGTGTCGCGTGGGTGAACCGGAAAGTCGTCAGCTTACAAACCCAGATGGCTGATATTTCCGAGAGTGCGTCCAAGGCGGAAACCGAAGCCAGGGGCGCTCGCGAAGGGGTAACTAACAGTCATGGCACCCATTTGCGGGACGATTTGGACGAAGTGCGCGCGGGCATGAAAACTCTCATGCGGAAAGTTGATGGTATTGAGAAAGCCCGCCTGGAAGATGCTCGCAGTCGTGAACGACGCGACCAGCGGGCAGAAGACCAAATCGACGGCCTCAGACTCGACGTTCGCGCACTCACCGCGTCAGCCGAGAAAACACACGAAAGGTTGGAAACGCGCCTAGAGTGCCTAGAGTCGTCCCGTAAACCCTGAGTCGCCTGCTAGCATGGTGCGCGGTGGCCGCGGAGCGTCCTTGTGATTCATACCTAATGTTTCGCGGCCACCCCCGCAAGGGTAGCCTGTTTGCAGATGTTTCATTCACGTGTAAAAGTTTCCTCCTTGACTCTAAAGGAAACTTTTACACCTGAATGAAACATCTGAAGAAACAAAGCCAATACTTTTTGGTGGTAGATACGCAGAAAACCGCCCTCACTTCCCGTGTGGATTGTGAGGGCGGTTTTCTGCGTATCTACCGTCAAATAGTGTGCTTTGACCAGTTGCCACGCCCCGGACGGCGAGCGTTCCACTCGTCGACTGTTTCTACTTTCCAGCCCATTGTGCGTCTGCCTTCGAGTCCGATGTACACGTCGGGCTCTGGAAGCGTGTAGCGCCCTAGAGTGCCTACTTGTACACCAATACGGCGGGCAAGGTCAGAGCGAGACAGGTAGACGGGCGTCTGGTCTGTCATTTCTTGCTCCTTCTCATGATGAATGCAATCAGGTAGATAACCCATGCGACGACAAGCAACGTGCCTGCGATTGCTGCGTAGACCGTATAGCCTTCGACGGCAAGCCAGACGATGACGCATACGAGAGCGAGCGAGATCAGGATGTCCTTGATGTTGTTCATGTTGTGTGGTGGAATTTTTCGTAGGGGCCGGTGGCCCGGAGTTGTTACAGGCATCTCCGGGCCATCGGTCTCATTTGCGTTTGTTCCTCGATGCTTTAATCACCTTGGCGCTTGCCCTGATGATTTCAGCGATCCCGAAGAGGATTGCCGCAATTCCTACGAAATCCATTTCCTTCACCTCCTTCCTACACCTCTATAATACTACATTAGCAAAGTGTTAGCAAGTGTAGTCCACCTACTTATCCAGCTTTTTCACCATTCTGTCGATCACCGAGGCGCGTGATCGTTTCGGGGTTCAGTCTCTTCGTTCTTTCAGCGTGTGTTCTAAGCTGATTCGTTCGAAGTCGAGCGTGTCAAACGTAAAGGATTCTTCCGGGTCGTCAAGATCGAGTTCGTTTTGTTCATCTTGAATGTCGGCGAGTCGCGCAAGGATTTCTTTTCGTGTGAGTGCTCTTTCAATGGAGACCGTGGTGGAGTATTTAGCTTCGATGATCTGTTGAGCGTGAGCGGCCGCAGTGTTGTGAAGGCTTGCAGGGATTTTGTGTTCGCGGGCATATGCGTCGATTTCCCAGTAGGCATCGTTCGTCCAATACGTCTCGATCAAGCTTTTGTTGGTTATTTCGGTTTCTTCGAGCTGATCGACGATTTCACTAACGAGTTGGTCGTGCAGGTCGCGAATGTCGTTGAGGTCGCCTCGTAGACGACCTGGGTCTCGTGGGTGACGGTGATTCGATTCCCAGTCTGCAACGACCCCTTCTCCTACCGCGAGGAAGAGCGAAAGGTCTTTAGGGCTAAGCCCGAGCGCGCGACGACGGGCACGTAGTTCCATTCCGATTTCCATAGTGGGGGTGTCCTTTCAATTTTTGATGTAGCCGAGAGTGACCCAAGCGTTCGCGCTAGTTCGTGCGCATTCGATTTCTTCAGCTGGAAGTTCTGTGACGTCAATGTCGCAAATATCGGGGTAGATGGGGTTTGCATCTTCGTCGGTGCTGAAAAACTCATAGGAGAAGAGCATCGCTGCGGGACTGAAGAAATCCGTGCGGTTCGCGTATTTTGAAGTGTGATGCCACGACGTGTACCCGAAGCGATTCAGGAGGACTTTAAACTCCTTAAGACTCACCGTGATGTTGATGTCGAGGCTCGCGAGCAGGGCGTTGAAAGCTTTTGCGTCTTTCGAAGTCCACTTAGAGATTGGGCGTTCACCGTTTTTGTAGGCGGTAACTGCCCGGTCGCTCATGGAAAAACCGTCATATCCGCGCTGGTTTGCTTTGATGACACCTGACATTTGTATCGCCCCCTTCGTGTTGGGTTGGGAATCAGCTTCTCTGTTTCCCTTATGCTTAAAGTGTACTATAAAAACTGTGTTCTGGCAAGGTGTTTTGCGCATTATTCTGCGGAAAAGTGGCAGTTTTTCACTAGGCCAAAGTTCCGCCGACGTTCATCGTTTGTATGAGGCTACGGGCTCAAAATGGCCTTTTAATGGAAGTGGTGGCGGATAATTCTGATTGAGGGTTGTTGAATGTAGGCGCGCTGTCGATAGTGCGCGTTTCGATATTGGGGTGATGAAATGCGACGAAATGCGATGAGGTGCGACGGCTTGTGGTGCCCTGCTTGTGGACGGGTGATTTCGGCAACGTCTTAATTCATTGGTATCGCCTCGTATAGGTTCGATTCCCCCCATCTCCACCACTAGGACGCTCATTTTGATACAAAGCGTGAGTGCGAACAGGACCCCTCGGTTCCGAGTTTTACTAGGTAAAACAAGGAATTCGAGGGGTTTGTTGTGCTTCTGGCGTGGTGCGGATCGGGCGTGGAAGCGGGTGTCCGAGCAGGTTTGGGTTAAAGGACAAAAAGAGTTGGTCTGAGCCCGACCTTTCGGCTT